>NZ_JBICVX010000006.1:216208-467220 GCF_043199435.1 Streptomyces sp. NPDC048604 | reverse complement strand
AGCAGGTCGACGGCCGCCGCGTCGCAGAGCCGGTCCCGGAGGAATGCGACCAGCTCGCGGCAGACCGACTCCACGTCGAGGGTGGCGCCGATCCGCTCGGCTGCCTCCTCCAGGGCATGCAGCCGGTCAAGCACCGCTGCATGCTCCCGGGCCAGGGCCTCCTGGGCACCCTCACTCGCCGACACGGCACCTCCATCACGGCAGCCACGCCTATCAGCACCGTCACAGTCATTCCATCAGCACCACAGGCACCACCCGGCACTCCGAAAGGGTGACAGTGGATCGTTTCAGCAGGTCAGAGACGTACGACGGAAGGACTCCCGGGGAAGGCAAGCCCTGTCGTGCGCTCCGCACGGAACAGCAGTTTATCGATCAAGGATTCCCATGCGCCTTCGCTTTGCCACAGCCGCAGCCGTGAGCGCCCTCGCGCTCGCCCTCACCACCCCCGGCTCCGCCTCGGCGGCCGACGGAGAGTTCTCGTACACGTACCTCGACGAGAACGGGAACCGGGTCAGGGCCACACTCGTCGACCCGCCGAGTGGCGAGTGCATCGCGCTGCCCGAGGTCGCCGACGAGGCGACGACCGAGCCCGCGCACACGCGCGGAACCGGACCACCGCCACGGCCACGGTGTTCACCGACGCGGAGTGCACCGGCGAATGGTTCTCGTTGCGGCCGGTGACGGGCGGAGGCTCGGAACGGCTGAAGGTGCGCTCCGTCGTGTTCTCCTGAGCCGTACGGGTCTCCTGAGCCGTACGGGTCGATACGGGCGGTCCGCTCGGCTCGCGTCGAGTGGACCGCCCGTCCTAGCGGCGGCTCACGGCGCGACGAAGAGCGCCGGGAAGCGGGGCGCGAGCCATGGCCTGCGGCCCCAGCTCAGAGCCCTGCCTCGGGCCATCGCGCCCCAGGGGCCGCTGCGACCCAGCGCCATCAGCAGAAACGTGACGGGCTCGGTCAGGATCGTGCAGTCCGGGCGCTCCACCGGGCCGTCGGTGACGCGCACCGCGCCGTCCGCCACGGTGACGCCGAACCGCGCACCGCCCCAGAGCCGTACCGTGAAGCGCGCGTTCAGGCCGGCGACGGCGGCCGGGTCGACGACCCTGGGCATCGCCGTGATCATGAAGGGCAACGTCAGCTCCACCCGGGCACGGTCGATCATGTGCGGCCGCCCCAGGGCCCGGGCCAGGTCGTAGCCGTGGCCCAGCATGTGGGTCAGGAGGTACGAGCCCAGGGTCGCGGGGCCCATCGCGCCCATCGGCGTGGCCAGGACCTCGTCGGCGTCCCGTTCCTCGACGGCGGCGAGGAAGGCGTCGGCCTGCTCCGCGATGAGGTCGGCGAGCGGACCGGCGCCGCGCTCGGGGAAGGCCGCGAGCACGCGCGTATTGGCCTCGGCGATGCTGCCGGGCGTGCCGTCCCCGTGCGGCCGTTCCCGGCCCGCGGCCAGCTCGGCCATCAGCGCGTTCGCCTGCGCCAGGTGCGCCGCGGTCTCGCCGATGCTCCACTCCAGACCGGGCACCGGCAGCCCGGTGTCGGCGGCCCCGCGCACCAGGGCGGCGATCTCCGCCGCCGTCTCGTGTATCGCCGTGCCGAGGCCCGGCGGCAGTATCGACCGCTCCGCCCGCCCTGTCGTCCGCTCCGTCATGCTGCCGGCTCCTCCCCTGGTCACCCGTCCCTCAGGCGGGTGACTCTCGCACCGGCGTGACGTTCGCCGCAAACATGTGCGCGGCATTGTGCTGCCGCGCACGCGGTGATCAAGTACCGGCAGCAGACACGGACGCGCCGGAACCCGCAGAGCGCGCGTCGCGAGAGTCGGGGGAACACGCCATGACGACCGGGGACTTCGCCTCCACGGGGGACTTCACGTCCACCGGGTACTTCAGCTCGGTGGACGACGTGGCCGCGAGCCTCGCCGAGACCGGCTATCTCGCCTCCCCCGCGGTCGCCACGACCGTCTTCCTGGCCGACCGGCTCGGCAAGCCGTTGCTGGTCGAGGGCCCGGCCGGCGTGGGCAAGACGGAGCTGGCGAAGGCCGTCGCGCAGGTCGCCGACGCCCGTCTGGTACGGCTGCAGTGCTACGAGGGCGTGGACGAGTCGCGGGCGCTGTACGAGTGGAACCACGCCAAGCAGCTGCTGCGGATCACCGCCGGCCGGGGCGAGAGCTGGGACGAGACGCGGACCGACATCTTCAGCGAGGAGTTCCTGCTGGCCCGCCCGCTGCTGACGGCGATCCGCGGCGAGGAGCCGAAGGTGCTGCTCGTCGACGAGCTGGACAAGGCGGACATCGAGGTCGAGGGCCTGCTCCTGGAGGTGCTGAGCGACTTCCAGGTGACCGTGCCGGAGCTGGGCACGATCGGGGCCACGCGCCGCCCGTTCACTGTGCTCACCTCGAACGCCGCCCGGGAGCTGTCCGAGGCGCTGCGCCGCCGTTGCCTGTTCCTGCACATCGGTTTCCCTGACGAGGAGCTGGAGCGCCGGATCGTCCGCATGAAGGTGCCGGGCATCGACGAGGCGCTGACGGGGTCGGTGGTGCGGGTCGTGGCCGCGCTGCGCGCGATGGACCTGCGGAAGGCGCCGTCGGTGGCGGAGACCGTGGACTGGGCCCGTACGCTCCTGGCGCTCGGGGCGACGACGCTGGACGAGACCGTGGTGCGGGACAGTCTCGGGGTGATCCTCAAGCACCAGGACGACATCCTGAAGGCCGCGGCCAAGCTCGATCTGGACGCCGTGTGAGCGCGGACGCCGTCGAGGCGGGGGACGCGGCGGGGACGGGGACCGCGGGCGTGACCGTGGCGGGCGCCGGCGGCGTCGCCGACCGGCTGACCGGCCTGGTGCAGACGCTGCGCACGCATGGGCTGCGGATCGGGCCGGGCGAGACCGTGGACGCGGGGCAGGCGCTGGAGGCCCTGGGCTTCACGGACCGCGAACGGATGCGGGAGGGCCTGGCGGCCACACTGCTGCACCAGGAGGGGCACCGGGCGCTGTTCGACCGGGTCTTCGACCTGTACTTCCCGCTGAGCGTCGGCATTCCGGACGCGCCGCCGGCGGGCGAGGGCCCGCCCGACACGGCGGAGCTGCGCGACCGTCTGGCGGCCGCGCTCGCGGCCGACGACGAGGCGCGGCTCGGACGGCTGGCGGCGGAGGCGGTGGGCGCGCTCGGCGGCTACGGCGCCACGCCCGGGTCGGACGGCTGGTCCTCGTACCAGACCCTGCAGCGGCTGCGGCCGCAGACGCTGCTCGCACGGGTCCGTGAGGCGATGCGGGCCGGGCGTTCGGCGGGGGCCGGTGGGGCGGGCGGCAGCTCGTCGGGGGACGGCGACGCCTTTGCCGAGCGGCTGGACGACGACGAGATCCGGCGGCGGATCGAGGCGTTCCGGCAGCAGGTCGCGACCGAGGCGCGGCGGCGGGTGGCCGAGCAGCGCGGCACGGACCGGATCGCGCGGCGCGCGGTCGGCGGGACCGCCGACTCCGTCGACTTCCTGCTGGCCGGAGGAGCCCAGCTCGACGAACTCCGCCGTACCGTACGCCCCTTGGCCCGCAAGCTGGCCACGCGACTGGCGGCGCGGCGGAGGAAGGCGGCGCGAGGCAGCATCGATCTGCGGCGGACGCTGCGCGGTTCGCTGTCGACCGGAGGCGTGCCGATGCGGCCGGTGCTGCGCCGGCGGCGGCCGGGGCGGCCCGAACTGGTGCTGCTGTGCGACGTGTCGGGATCTGTGTCGGGCTTCGCGAACTTCACGATGCTGCTGGTCCAGGCGCTGCACGACCAGTTCAGCAAGGTCCGGGTGTTCGCCTTCGTCAACCGCGTGGACGAGGTCACCGATCTGGTGGCGCGCGCCTCGGCCGATCCCGCCGGGCTCGGCGGCCGGGTGCTCTCCGAGGCGACGCTGACGAGCTGGCACGGCCAGAGCGACTACGGCGCGGCGCTGGGCGAGTTCGTCGAGCGGTATCTGGACGCGATCGGTCCTCGTTCCGTCGTCTTCGTGCTCGGGGATGCCCGGAACAACATGAGCGATCCGAACCTGCCGGCGGTGAAGGCGATCGCGGACCGGGCGCGGCGGGTCTACTGGCTCAATCCGGAGCCGCCGTCGCTGTGGCAGACCGGAGACTCGGTCGCGTACACGTACGCCGGCCTGGTCGAGATGCATCCGTGCCGGAACGCCCGCCAGTTGGGCTCGCTGATCGCGCGTCTGCTGCCGGTGTGACGCGGCGTGCGCCAGGGTCTGATGGGGCCTGCCTGACTCGGGTTGGCCAGTAGCCGCCAATCGCGTCTGCGCCGTTCCGACCGGGGAAGCAATCACTCGACGTAATGACGAGTGACGCTTCGTGACGGTTGGGGGTCGGGCGATGACGGGGACGACGAAGGCCGAGGGTGGGACGGCGCGGCTGCGGGTGCTTCTCCTGTGCGAGGTCGGCGAGGGGCGGCAGCAACAGTTCCTGGACGCGTACGAACGGGTGCGACATGCGGTCGCGGAGGTGCCGGGGCATGTCGTCGACCAGCTGTGCCGGTCGACGGACGAGCCGGGGCAATGGCTGATCACCAGTGAGTGGGAGAGCGCGGAGCTGTTCCACGCGTGGGTGGACAGCGCCGAACACCTGGAGACGGTAGCTCCGTTGCGGGAGTGCGTGGTGGGCCGGCGTTCCCTGCGGTACACGGTGGAGCGGGAGACGACCGGGCGCCCGCCGTCGCAGCGCAGCGCGGCTGAGCCGGGGCCGGAGGCGGAACCCGCGGCGGTGGTGACGCGCCACGCGATCACGTACGCGGTGCGGCCGGGCAGCGGGCCGGACGTGGCGAAGGTGTTCGGTGCCCGAGTCCCGCCGGCGGGGGCCGTGTCGCGGACGCGGCTGCGCAGAGCCTCGCTGTACCGGCACGGCGACCGGTTCTTCAGAACGGTGGAGATCACGGGCGGACCGGAGCACATCGGGCCCACGCTTGCGGCGATCGTCCGCCGCCCCCATGTCCGGGCGATCGAGGAGGAGGTCCGGCACCACATGGTGGCGGACGTGGACCTCGGCGACGAGGAGTCGGCACGCTCGTTCTTCCGCAGAGCCGCGCTGCGGGCCGTCCGTCATCACGCGGCGGGCGAGCCGCACGGGACGCTGCACCGGCACGTGCTGTTCTACCCGGTGCTGCCCGGACGCGGCCCCGAACTGGTCGAACTCCTCGGCCGGCACGGCGCGTCCACGGTCGACGGGGGCGCGGGGGCGCTGCGGACGGCCACCGTGTACGCCGCGGAGGACATGGTCCTGCGGAGCGTGGACCTGGCCGTCCCCGCCGTCGACGCCCCGGGGCTGGCCGTGGGCGTGGGAGCCCGTCCTGACGACGGGGCGGAGCTCGCGGCGCTGCTGGACCCGGCGCTGTGTCCGTACGACCTGTCGGCGCGGGACGGCCTGCGGGCCTATCTCGACGCGTTCGACATGCCCGCCGTCACCGATTTCGTCGCCACGCCCGCGTGACCGCCCCACCCTCGCAGACGGAGGAGTCCGCCATGACCGACGTCCCTCTCATCGTGAACCTCGGCGACGTGGAGCCCCAGCGCAGGCGCGGCGGCGCGCTGTACACCCTGCTCTCCCCGCGCACGGTCGGCTCCGACAGCGGGTTCATGGGCGTCTCGTCGATCGAGCCCGGGGACCGGATCAGCGAGCACTACCACCCGTACTCGGAGGAGTTCGTGTTCGTGGTGGCCGGGAAGCTGGAGGTCGACCTGGACGGGACCGCGCACCCGCTCCGGGCCGATCAGGCGCTGCTGATCCCGCGCATGGTCCGGCACCGGTTCCGCAACACCGGGATGGACACGGCTCGGGTGGTGTTCCACCTGGGTCCGCTGGCGCCGCGCCCCGAGCTGGGCCATGTGGACACGGAGCCCGCCTCATGACGCGCCGGGTCGCGGTGACCGGCCTCGGTGTGGTCGCGCCGGGCGGGATCGGGGTGCCGGCGTTCTGGGAGCTGCTGACGGCGGGCCGTACAGCCACCCGCGCCATCACGCTGTTCGACGCGTCGGGCTTCCGGTCCCGGATCGCGGCGGAGGTCGACTTCGACGCACGGGCCGCCGGTCTGTCGCCGGAGCAGACCGAACGGGCCGACCGTTACGTGCAGTTCGCGCTGGTGGCCGCCTCCGAGGCGTTACGGGACTCCGGGCTCGGCGCGGGCCCGGGCGCGGAGCCGTGCCGGGGGCTCGACGAGGACGTGGATCCATGGCGGGTGGGCGTCTCCATGGGCACGGCGGTGGGTGGGACGACCCGCCTCGAGCACGACTACGTGGAGGTCAGCGGGCGGGGCGCGCGGTGGGCGGTGGACGCGGCCGGTGCGGGGCCGTATCTGCACCGGGCGATGACGCCGAGCGTGCTGGCGGGCGAGGTGGCGGAAACGTACGGGGCGCGGGGCCCGGTCCGTACCGTGTCGACGGGCTGCACCTCGGGGCTCGACGCGGTGGGGTACGCGCTGCACGCGGTGGCGGAGGACGAGGCGGACGTGGTGCTCGCGGGAGGCGCGGACTCGCCGATATCGCCGATCACGGTGGCCTGTTTCGACGCGATCCGGGCGACCTCGGCGCGCAACGACGAACCGGCGCGGGCGAGCCGGCCCTTCGACCGGGACCGGGACGGGTTCGTGCTGGGCGAGGGCGCGGCGGTGCTGGTCCTGGAGGAGCTGGAGCATGCCCGCCGGCGTGGGGCGCGGGTGTACTGCGAGGTGGGAGGGTTCGCGACGTTCGGGAACGCGCACCACATGACGGGGCTGACGCGCGAAGGCCGGGAGATGGCGCGGGCGATCGACCGGGCGCTGGGCGACGCCGGTGTGCGGCCGGAGGAGGTCGACCACGTCAACGCGCACGGCTCGGGGACGGTGCAGAACGACCGGCACGAGACGGCGGCGGTGAAGCGTTCCCTGGGCGGGCACGCGACCAGGACGCCGATGAGCTCCGTCAAATCGATGGTGGGCCATTCGCTGGGGGCCATCGGGTCGATCGAGCTGGCCGCGTGCGTCCTCGCCCTGGAGCACGGGGTGATCCCCCCGACGGCCAACTACGAGACGCCCGACCCGGAGTGTGATCTCGACTATGTGCCGGTGACGGCGCGGGAGGCGCGGCTGCGCACGGTCCTGTCAGTGGGCAGCGGGTTCGGGGGCTTCCAGTCGGCGGTGGTCCTGGACGGCCGGGGCCGGCGCGGGGCCGGGTGGGCGGCGTGAGGACGGGGGCACGAGCGGGGGCGCGGGCGGCGGTGACCGGTCTGGGCGTGATCGCGGCCACCGGGATCGGGGTGGACGCGTTCTGGAAGGGCACGCTGGCGGGCGCCCGGGCGCTGGACCTGGTCGACGCGGCGGGCTGTGCCGGGTTGCCGCTGCGGGTGGGCGGGGCGGTGCGGGGCTTCGAGGCGGCGGACGCGGTGCCGGGTCATGTCCGGGTGCAGACCGACCGGTTCACGCATCTGGCGCTGGGCGCGGCGGACTTGGCGCTGGCGGACGCGGCTCTGCCGGCGGCGGGGCCGGAGGCGTACGACACGGGGGTGGTGATCGCGGCGGGCCTGGGCGGGGTGGAGTTCGGGCAGCGGGAGATCGAGCGGTTGTGGAGCCGGGGACCGCGGGCGGTGGGCCCGTACCAGTCGATCGCCTGGTTCTACGCGGCGTCCACGGGCCAGTTGTCGATCCGGCACGGCTACCGGGGCCCGTGCGGGGTGCTGGCGCAGGACGAGGCCGGCGGCCTGGACGCGCTGGCACACGCGGCGCGGCAGTTGCGGCGGGGCACGCGGACGATGCTGGCGGGCGCGGCCGAGGCCCCGTTCTGCCGGTTCTCGGTGGTGTGCCAGCTGGACGCGCCGGGGCTGGGGCTCGGTACGGATCCGGACCGGGCGTATCTGCCGTTCACCGCAGGGGCGGACGGGTTCGCCCCGGCCGAGGCCGGGGTGGTGCTGGTGGTGGAGGAGGGGTCGGCGGCCGAGGAGCGAGGGGCGGTGGTGCGGGCGCTGGTGGGCGGACACGCATCGACGTTCACGGGCGGCGGGGACTGGGCGGCCTCCCGGGAGGGCCTGGGCCGGGCGATCCGGGGCGCGCTGCGCTCCGCGCGGCTCCCTCCGGAGGCGGTGGGCGTGGTGTTCGCCGACGCGCTGGGCAGCCCGGCGGCGGACCGGGCCGAGGCGCTGGCGCTGGCGGACGTCTTCGGGCCGGGCGGCGGCGGGATCCCGGTGACGACGGTGAAGCCGGGAACGGGCCGGGCGTACTGCGCCGCGGCGGCATTGGACGCGGTGGCCGCGGTACTGGCGCTGGAGCACGGGGTGGTGCCGCCCGTGCCGGGGCTCGGCGGGACCCGGATATGCCACGACCTGGACGTGGTGACCGACGTAGCACGGGCCGTCGCGCCGCGCGCGGCGCTGGTCCTCGCCCGGGGGCTCGCGGGGTCCACCACGGCCCTGGTGCTGCTGCGGGCCGACGCGGCCTGACAGAAGGAGACGGCGGAGACGGCGGAGAGCGAGGAAGCATGGGGAACAGAGGGTTCGGCTACGAGGAGTTGGCCGGGCTGATGCGGTCGAAGGCCGGTGTGTCGGTCGACCCGGCGGTCCTGGAGGGCTCCCCCGACGTGGAGTTCGCACAGTACGGGCTCGACTCGCTGGGCCTGCTGGGGCTGGTCGCGGAGCTGGAGCAGACGTACGGCGTGGAGCTGGGCGGCGGCGCGGTCGCGTCGCGGACCCCTCGGGAGTTCGTCGAGACGGTGGGGGCGAGTCTGAGGACGGTGGGCTGACATGGCGGGACACACGGACAACGAGATCGTGATCGCGGCTCCGCCGGATCTGACCTGGGACCTGACGAACGACGTGGAGCGCTGGCCGGAGCTGTTCAGCGAGTACGCGGCGGTGGAGGTGCTGGAGCGGGTCGGCACGAGCGTGACGTTCCGGCTGACGATGCATCCCGACGAGAACGGGGTGGCGTGGAGCTGGGTGTCGCGGCGGACCTGCGACCGGGAGGCGGGGGTGGTGACGGCGCACCGGGTGGAGACCGGTCCGTTCGCGCACATGCACATCCGCTGGGAGTACGCGGCGACGCCGGACGGCGGGACGCGGATGCGCTGGATCCAGGACTTCGCGATGAAGCCGGAGGCGCCCGTCGACGACGCGGCGATGACGGACCGGATCAACCGGAACACGCTCATTCAGATGGGCCTGATCCGGGACAGGGTGGAGGCCCGGGCGGCGGCACGGCCCGCCGGACCGGCGGACGGGAACAGGGGGTGACGGGGTGCACCGGACGCTCATCGTCGCAAGGCTGAACGGCGAGAGCTGCGAGCGGATCGCGGACGTCTTCGCGGAGTCGGACCGGGGCGAGCTGCCCGGACTGATCGGCGTCACGGGCCGCAGTCTGTTCCGGTTCGGCGATCTGTATCTGCATCTGGTGGAGGGGAACCATCCGATCGCACCGGAGGTGGCCCGCCATGTCAGACATCCGGCGTTCCGGGACGTGAGCACGAAACTGGCCCCGTTCGTGCGGGCCTACGACCCGGAGACCTGGCGGGACCCCAAGGACGCGATGGCCAGCGAGTTCTACCGCTGGGAGGCCTGACCGGGCGCCCTGAGACCCGCGCCGGCCGGTGCGGCGACCGGCGCGCCCGCTTGGTGCGGGAAGCGGACGTGGGGTTCCTTGGGTGCCACGCCGGACGAGACCCCGAGGAGCCCCGCACCATGGCCGAGTACCGCATCGAGAGCACGCGTGACGGGTTCCGCCGTTGGACGGCCCGCAACGACCGGGGCGCGGAGGTCCGTATCGCGGCGGCGGACGACGACCTGGGCCAGCCGTCGTTCACGCCCGTCGAGCTGCTGCTCGCGGCCATGGCGGGCTGCGGCGGGCTCGTCGTCGACCGGACCGCCCGGACCGTGGCCCATGACGACCTGCGGATCGTCGTGGAGTCGTCGTCCGGCCCGGACGACGACGGCCGGATCGGAAGGATCCGGGTCAGCTACGAGCTGGATCTCCCGGCGGACGACGTGCATGCCGCGGAGAAGTTCGCCCGCGGCGTGCTGCTGACCCACGAGCGCTACTGCACGGTCAGCCGCACGGTCGAGCACGGCGCCAGGGTCGAGGCCGTCCTGCCCGACGGCACCACCGGCTTCGAGGGCGGCGGCTGAGCAGACGGCCGCGCGGCGGCGGCGTTCGCGGGGGTCATGGAGGCGGTCCTTCACCCGGGCTTCATCCGTGCGGGCCGTCCGGTTAGCGTGGGGGCATGGAACTCATGGGGCAGATCACCGCCGACCGTCCGTTGCTGGTGCTGGCCGTCAAGGAAGAGGCGCAGTACCTGGACACCGGGCTGCCCGTGCTGCTGACCGGCATGGGCAAGGTCAACGCGGCGACCGCCCTGGCCACCGTCCTCGGACGGGGCCCGCTGCCCTCCGGCATCGTGAACCTGGGCACGGCGGGCGCGCTGCGCACCGGGCTGTCCGGGACACATGTCGTCGGGACGGTGATCCAGCACGACCTCGACGGGGAGCTGCTCGCGACGCTCACCGGCGAGCTGTACGGCGCTCCGCTGACGCTGCCGGACGCCGAGGGCGGGCCGACGCTGGCGACCGGTGACGCGTTCATCTCCGACGAGGCCGCCCGGGCCCGTCTCGCGGAGCGGGCGGCGCTGGTCGACATGGAGGGGTACGCGCTGGCGACGGTGGCTCACCGGGCCGGCGTTCCGATCCGTCTCGTGAAGCACGTCAGCGACGAGGCCGGCGAGGGCGCGGCCCGCAGCTGGCGGGAATCGGTCGCCGACAGCGCCCGTGCCTTGGCCGACTGGGCGGCGCGGCACGTCCCGCACTACTCCTGAGCCCGAGGGCCCGGGTCAGGAGGCCGCGGGTCCGACGGGAACCGAGCGGTAGTGGGTGGTGAGACGGCCCGTCTCGTCGATCACGTGGAAGGCGACGGCGGGCGGAAGGTCCAGGTGGACGTGCTCGACCGTCCGGCCCGGGTGCTCCCACGGGAACCGCAGCGCGGAGACGACGCCCGGCGCGACCAGCAGCGGTCGGCCGGCGAACGTGGTGGCCGCGGCCGTGTGCGCGTGGCCGGCGAGGAAGGCGGTCAGGTGCGGATGGCGGTCCGCCAGCGCGGCGAGCCGCTCCTCGCCGTACTGCCGGATCTCGTCGACGTAGGGCGTGTTCAGCGGGACGGGCGGGTGGTGGAAGCCCACCAGAACGGGCACGTCGTGCGGCGTGTCGGCGAGCACGCCCTCCAGCCAGTCCAGCGTCTCGTCCTCCAGGAACCCCTCGTGCTTGCCGGGGACGGAGGAGTCGCACAGCGCGACGACGAAGCCGTCCCCGCGGTGCACCCGGTTCACCGGCGCGTCCGGCCGCCCGGTGTCCTCCTCGCCGAGCAGCACGCGCCGGAACGCATCGCGGTCGTCGTGGTTCCCGGGGCAGACCAGCACCGGGTGCCGGGAGCGCAGCAGTCCGCGGACGTTCTCGTACTCGGCGGGTTCGGCGTGGTCGGCGATGTCGCCGGTGACGAGGACGGCGTCCAGGTCGTACGGCAGGTCCTCCAGGTACTGCATGACCGCCCGGGTGCGGGCGATGCTGCGCGGCTCCTCGTCGACGTGGATGTCGCTGACATGGGCGATGACGATCACGGTTCACGTTCCTCGTTCGGCGCGTCTGAGGCCCGGGTGCGGGCCCGTCCGACCGTACGAGTGCCGACTCGCCGCCGTTAAGGTCCAGTTGGGAACCGGTGGCCCTTCGAGGCGCGGGCTCCTGCAAGTGCGCGGACCAGGGTCTCGGCGAAGCCGTCCGGGTTCTCGATGAGCATGTTGTGTCCCGCGGACAGCACGTCGAAGACCGGGACCCCGGCGGCTGCCATGGCGTCCGCCTCCGCGTCGGGGCGGCTGCGCTCGCCGACCAGGAAGGCGCGCGGCCGGTCGAGCGCGGTCAGCAGCTCGCCCCCGCTCGGCACGCTGCCCTCGACGAGGGCGACGGCGCTGCGGTGCAGGGCCACCGGGTCCGCGAGGCGCACCCGCGCCGCGTAGTCCGGGGCCTGCTCGGCAAGCATCCGGGCGTGGCCCTCGCGGACGAACTCCTCCTCGGACTGCCGCGCCACCGGGGTGCTGAACACGCCTCCGCCCGGATACAGGTTGGGCTCCGCGACGACGAGCCGGGCGACCAGGTCCGGGCGCGCGGCGGCGAGCCGGATCGCGACGGCGCCGCCCATCGAGTGGCCGACGAGGTCGACGTCGCGCAGCCCCTCGTGGTCGAGCAGTTCGGCGAGAACCGCGGCCTGGTCCTCCATCCGGTAGCCGAAGTCGCGCGGGCGGTCGCTGAGTCCGTGCCCGAGCAGATCCACGACCAGGGAACGGCTGCCGCGCAGCGCGGGCCGCGCGACGACGGGCGCGAAGTCGGAGGGGCCGGTGCAGCCCAGGCCGTGCACGTACACGCGTACCGGCGCGCCGGCTTCGTCGCCCGGCAGGTCGAGCCAGCGGATGTACGCCTCCGTCCCGGCCAGTTGCAGCTCCCGCACCGCGAACCCCCTTGTCGGGTCGTCGTTCTGGATCTCGCTGTGGCGAGGTCGGTCACTTTAGACGGACGGGCGGCGACGGCTCATTCCCGGGGCACGTCGGCGCGTTCCCGAGGCGCGTCGGCTCGCTCTCCGGGCAGCCGGGTCGCGAGGAGCGCGCCCGCCGCGGCGACGGAGGCGAGAACGGCCAGGGCGGGGCCGGTCGCCTCGGCGAAGGGGCCGCGGGAGAGGAGCGTGGTCGCCACGGCGACGCCGAGGACGGGGCCGACGTTCATGGCGGTCTGCTGGAGTCCGCCCGCCACCCCGGCGTCGGCCGCCGGGGCGTGCCGAACCACGACCGTCGTCGCCGTGACCATCAACGCGCCGAACCCGGCGCCGACCAGCGCGGACGCGCCCGCGACTGCCATCCGGCCGGTGTCCGCACCCAGCACGGACAGCACCAGGATGCCCAGCGTCAGCAGGAGCGCCGCCCCGACCGCCGTCGGCCGCGGACCGCAGCGCCGCGCCAGCAGCGCGGCGACGGGGGCGGCCGGCACCATCATGACGGCGAGCGGCAGGACGGTCAGCCCGGTGGCCAGCGGGTCGAGGCGCCGCACGTCCTGGAGCAGGTACGTACAGACGAAGAGCGTGCCGAACAGAGCCGCGGAGGCCGCGACGAGCGCCCCGAGCGCGCCGCGGACGGCGACGGGCCGCAGGACGTGGGGCGGTACGAGCGGGTCGGGGGTGCGCCTTTCGCGGCGCACGAACGCCGCGCCGAGGGCGGCGGCCGCGAGCAGCCCGAGGACGGAGTCCGCTCGGGAGCCGGCCTCCGGAAGGGTCACGAGGGCGTGCACGAAACAGGCGAGGGCGGCGGCGAGCAGGCCGGCGCCAGGCAGGTCCAGGGCGGGCGGCTGCTCGGAGCCCCGGTGCGGCTCGGGGCCCGCGCCCGACTCGGCGCCCGCGCCCGGTCCGGGGCGCCCGTGCCGCCCGGTGTCGCGCACGAGTAGTACGGGCAAGGCGATCGCGAGCGCGGGGACGACGGTGAGCAGGAACACGGAGCGCCAGCCGAGGTGCGTCACGAGGACGCCGCCGACCAGCGGCCCGGCGGCGGCCGCGACGCCGATCGCGCTGGTGCGCAGCGCCAGCGGCATCCCGAGCCGGTCCGGCGGGTAGGCCGCGCGCAGCATCCCCAGCGTGGCGGGCTGCAGCAGCGCCCCGAACACCCCCTGGGCGACCCGCAGCCCGACCACCCAGTCGATGTCGGGGGCGACGCCGATCCCGGCGGACGCGGCGGCGAAACCGAGCGTGCCGAGCGCGAACAGCCGCCGGTGTCCGTACCGGTCCCCCAGCCTCCCGGCGAGCACGAGCAGCGACGCGACGGCGATGAGATAGCCGGTGCTGGTCCACTGGACCTGGACGAAGGAGGCGTCCAGGTCGCGCTGGAGGGTGGGCTGGGCGACGGTGAGCAGCGTCCCGTCGAGCGCGACGATCACGGCCCCGCCGACGCTGCCGGCGAGCGTGAGTCGCCGGTACGCGGCTGAACTCTGGGCCGGGTCGCGTATCAAACTCGCGGCGGTCACTTTTCCTCCCGGCCCAGGTGTGCGTCCAGCGCCGCCCTCAGCAGCGGCTCCGCGTCGTCCGCGCCCGTCGCGAGCTGCAGGCTGCCCCAGCCCCATAGTTGCGCGATGCCGTGCAGGTTGGCCCACAGGGCTCCGGCGGCGACCGCGGCCGGGGCGCCGGTCGCCGTACGGGCCTGGTCGACCAGCGCCGTGAACTGTTCGAAGAGCGGGAGGCTCGTGGTGCGCAGGCCGCCCTGGCGGCCGCTCTCCAGCAGGTCGTGGCGGAACATCAGCTCGTACATGCCGCGCTCGGCGAACGCGAACTCCAGGTAGGCCCGCCCCAGCGCGGCCACCCGCGCCCGGGGCTCCGGCCCCGCGGTCTCCGTCGCGGCCGCGAGCCGCGCGCCCAGCATCGCGAAGCCCTCCGCCGCGATGGCGGAGAGCAGGGACAGATGGGTCGGGAAGTGGCGTCGGGGCGCGCCGTGAGAGACGCCCGCCCGGCGCGCGATCTCGCGCAGGGTGAGCGCCTGCGCGCCCTCCCGGGTGACGAGTTCGACGCCGGCCGCGACGAGCCGGGCGCGCAGCCCGGCCTCGTGTCGTTCGATCATGGAAAGTGTCTACCAGCTCCACGTAGACACTGTCTACTCATCGGAGTAGACAGTGTCTACGCAGAGCTGTGTGTGATCGAATGGCACACTTGCCGCCGGTCGAGAGGCCACCGGCCGCAAGGCCGACGGTCGAAAGAAGGAGCAAGTCCCGTGTCCGTGATCCGCAACCTCCGGCGTCTGATGCGCCGTGCCTACCGCCGGACCGTGGACCTGAGCCATCCCGCCCGTTCCCCGCTGGGGAGTTCGGTCGTGAACTGCGTGATCTACGAGAACGGCGTCCGGCAGCCGGGCGCGTATCCGGCGCAGGAGGCGGTGGAGCGGGTCCGCAAGGCGGGCGCCGGCTTCGTCTGGGTGGGCCTGCACGAGCCGACGGCCGAGGAGGTCACGGCCATGGCCGAGCTGTTCGCGCTGCACCCGCTGGCCGCGGAGCACGCGCTGCACCCGCATCAGCGGCCGCGCTTCGAGCGGTACGACGACACTCTGCTCGCGATCCTGAAGACCTGCCGCTACGTCGACCACGCGGAGCTCACCGCGACCAGCGAGATCGTGGACACCGGCGAACTGCTGGTCTTCGCGGGCCCGGACTTCGTCCTGACCGTCAGCCGCGGCCTGCAGGGCTCGCTCGGCCCTCTGCGGGAGGCCCTGGAGTCCGTGCCGGGCCAGCTCGCCATGGGACCGGCGGCCGTGCTGCACGCGGTGATGGACCGGGCGGTGGACGACTACCTCACGGTGACCGACGCGCTGCAGAACGACCTCGACACCGTCGAGACGCAGGTGTTCAGCGAGGACGCCGCCCGCGCCGACGCCGGACACATCTACCAGCTGAAGCGGGAGCTGATGGAGTTCAAGCGGGCGGTGGCCCCGCTGGACCGCCCGCTCCAGCAGCTGGCGGCCTCGCCGACGGCTCCGCTCGACCCCGAACTCGTGCCGTACTTCCGGGACGTGGCGGGGCACCTCACGCGCGTGACCGAGCAGATAGCGGCGTACGACGCCCTGCTCGACTCGATCCTCCAGGCCCATCTCGCCCAGGTGACGCTGGCGCAGAACGAGGACATGCGGAAGATCACCGCGTGGGCGGCGATCATCGCGGTGCCGACGATGGTCTGCGGCGTGTACGGGATGAACTTCGATCACATGCCCGAGCTGCACTGGACGTACGGCTATCCCGCCGCCGTGGCCGCGATGGTCCTGGCGTGCTTCCTGATCCACCGCAACTTCCGCCGCAAGGGCTGGCTCTGAGCCCGTCGCGCCGCTAGCGACCCCTGCGGGCCAGCACGTACGCCTGCGGGGTCGGCTCCGTCCCGCTCGCCTCGCGTTCCATCCGGGCCTGGACGAGGAAACCGGCGTCGGCGAGCTGCCGTTCGACGCGCTCCGGGCGCAGCCGGTGGAAGTCGAGCGCGATCTCGTGCCCGAACCCCTCGGTGTGGCGCTGTGGTTCGTCACCGACCTGGAAGGCGAGCAGCAGCAGTCCGCCGGGGGCCAGGACGCGGTGGAACCCGGCGAGCACGTCCGCAACCGCCTCCGGGGCTATGTGGATGAGCGAGTACCAGGCGACCAGGCCGCGCAGAGCGCCGTCGCCCAGGTCGAGCGCGGTCATGCTGCCCTCCTCGAAACGCACCTGCGGGTGGTCGCGTCGGGCCAGCGCGACCATCGCCGGGGAGAGGTCGATGCCGTGGACGTCGAGCCCGCGGGCGTGCAGCAGGGCGGTGACCTCGCCCGGCCCCGAGCCGACCTCCACGACGGGACCGCCGCCGGCCGCGCGGACCAGGGCGGCGAAGGCGTCCAGCATCGCGAGGGCGAGGGGCTGGGCCTCGTGCACGCCGGCGAAGCGCTCGGCGTACCCGGAGGCGATGGCGTCGTACGAGGCGCGCGTGGCGGTCACGAAGGCGGGCTCGGTCGCGGGCTCGGCCGCCGTCACGAGGGCGGGCTCGGTCGTGGGCTCGGTCATGATGGCGACCGTACCCGCCGGGTCCGACAGCCCCGGCTCTCCGCATCCGTGCACCGTCGGGATCCGGCCGCCGCGTCGCCCGCCGCACCCGCCGTCACACGGTCCCCCCGTCCGGAGTCAGCCGGCCGGCGGGGTCGCCGGCGGGGCCGGCCTGCCGCGCTCGTACGACACCGTGCCCGTCTCCCTGAAGCCCGCCCGCACCAGCACCCTCCGCGAGGCGTCGTTGTGCTCGTCGACGCGCGCCCGCAGGGTGGCGACCTCGGGCCGGCGGAACGCCCAGTCGGCGAGGACGCACAGGGCCTCCGTGGCGTATCCCTGCCCCCGGGCCGAGTCCACGACGTCGTAGCCGATCTCCACACCGCCCTCGTCGTCCGGCTCGGTGTGGAAGCCGATGGCGCCCACCGCCAGGCCGTCGGCGGCCCGGACGATCGCGTACTGACCCCAGCCCGGCCGGTACACGCCCTTGTCGCGGGCCCGCACGATCCCGCCGGCCGCCGCCCGGGTGCCCTCTCCGGGTCCGCCGTCGGCCCAGGCGAAGCCGCCTGTGCCTTCCGCGTGCAGGTCGTCCGCCACCCGCGGCGACACCTCGCAGAGCACGACGCGCTCGCCGCGCAGCGGTTCGGCGTACCAGCGCCAGGCACTCAGCGCCGGCAGCCCCGGCCGCTCGGCGCGGCCGGTGGCCCACAGCAGGTCCTGCCAGGGGTCCTCGCCGCGCGGCGTGTGCGGGAAGAGCCGGTCGAGGACCTTGGCGGCGAGCGGGGCCGAGCCGTGCCAGCCGGGGACGCCCAGCGCGCCGAGGATGTCGTAGGTGTGCAGCAGCGTCTCGAGGACGCCCATGGCGGCGAAGCCGTCGCCCCCGGCGCTGCCGAAGGGATGCCAGCCCGTCAGGCCTTCGGGGGCGGTCCGCACCACGGCCGACAGCAGCCCGCCGGTCGCCTCGACGATCCGGACCAGGCCCTCGGGGGTGGTGCCGGGGTCGGCCGTGATCTCGAACGGGACGTACGCGTCGGTCGCCCGGCCGGTCAACTGCCCCGCGTAGGCGGTGAAGTCGCCGCCGATGTGCACCGCCGTGTCGTAACAGCTCCAGTCGAGGCCCGCGGCGGGGACCGACCAGTCCCGGTCCGCCAGCTCCCGAAGAGAGGCGGCGGTGAGCGCCACCGCCGCGTCGATGTCGTCCGCTCCCATGATCGCCATGGGGGCCGACCCTAGGGGGTGCGCACCGTCGGCGCCATCGCTTTGCGGCCCGGCGGCCGTCGCGCGAGGCTGAAACCGGGTGGTGCCCCCACAGCGACGGGACCGACGACGGGAAGACGAGATGTCCGGGAAGCCTCTGGACGGCCGGAACGTGCTGGTCGTCACGACGAACCACGGCACGGAGCAGGTCGAGCTGCTGAAGCCGGTGGCCGCGCTGCGCGCGGCGGGCGCCCGGGTCACCGTGGCGGCGCGCACCGGCGACGACGTCGAGACGGTCGTCTCGGACCGCGAGCCGGGAGAGCGGATCCGGCCGGACGCCACGTTCGCCGAGGTGTCCGCGGCCGACTACGACGCCGTGATCGTGCCCGGCGGCACGGTGAACGCGGACCGGCTGCGCATCGACCGGAACGCCCAGCGGCTGGTCGCGGACTTCGCCGGCGCGGGCAAGATCGTGGCGGCCGTCTGCCACGGCCCGTGGATCCTGGTGGACAGCGGCCTCGCCCAGGGCCGGGAGCTCACCTCGTACCCGACGCTGCGCGCGGACCTGTCGAACGCCGGCGGCACCTGGGTCGACCGGGAGGTCGTGGTCGACGACGCGGGCGGCTACCGGCTGATCACCTCGCGCCGCCCCCGCGATCTCGACCGGTTCACGGCCGCGATCGCGGAGGCGCTGAGCGGCTGAGGCGGCGCTGTCGGCGGCGCCTCGGCCTGGTGCCGTCAGCGGCGCCTCAGCCGGGCACTGTCAGCGGCGCCAGTCGGCGGTGACGTGGCCGAGCCGCACCCGCTGCGGGTGGTCGCCGACCGGCACCGAGGCGATCTTCCGCCCGGTGGCGAAGTCGATCGCGGTGATCCGGTCGGCGCCGCTCTCGGAGATCACGCAGGACTTGCCGTCGCCACTGACGGTCGCCCAGTACGGCTTGGAGGCCGGGACCAGCGGCCCTTCCTGGAGGGTGGCCCGGTCGACGACGGTGGCGTAGTCGTCCATGGTCCCGGCGACGCAGAGTTTGTCCCCGCCGGGACTCATGGACAGGCCGTGGTGCCGCGAGTCGTTGACCCAGGTGGTGCGGTCCTCGCTGGTGGCGGGGTTCTTCGGCAGGGTCTTCACCCGGGTGATCCTGTCGCCGGCGACGTCGTACTCGACCAGGCCGTTGAAGAACGAGACCTGGAAGTACAGGTGCCGTTCGTCGGGCGTGAAGGCGACCGGGCGGACCGCGTCGGAGAGGTCCTTGCGGCCGAAGGCGTCGAGGCGCTCGCGCATGTCGACGGTCTTCACGGTGCGGTACGTGGCGGCGTCCACGAGCGTGAGGCGGCGGTCGCCCTTGGTGAAGTCCAGCCAGGGCGCGTCGAGCGCCGTGTTGACCTCGCCGATCGCCATGTTCCACAGCAGCTTGCCGTCGCGGCTGAAGACGTTCTCGTGCGGCTTGTCGCCGGCCTTGAAGGAGCCCAGCTCCCGCCCTGTGCGGATGTCGAGGACATGCACGGTGTTGGACGTCGAGGCGGAGACGGCGACCCGCTCGCCGTCGGGCGAGACGGCCATGTGGTCCGAGCGGAACCCGGAGACCGGGAAGCGCCAGTTGATCTTCCCGCTGGCGAGGTCGATGGAGACCACGTCGGCGAAGCTCGGCCGGGACACGACGACGGCGGTGCCGTCGGGCGTGGAGTACATGTCGTCGACGAACTGGTCGTGGCCCTCGCCCGCGCTCTCCCGGATGCCGAGGAAGAAGGCCAGCTTCACCGGGTTGAGATAGATCTCGAGCAGCCGCTGGTCCTTGTCCGGGATCACGTTGATCCGGCCGATGCGGGCGAAGTCGCCGCGCGACTCGACCACATCGGCGGTGCCCTCCCAGTTGTTGCCGACGAACATGACCTCGCGCAGTGGGGGGTCGGCCGCCGCGGGAGCGGCCCCCGAACCGGTGGCGGCGAGCACGGCGAGCGCGGCGGCGATGCACCCGGCCGTCCGGCGGGAACGGCCCCGCGGTGCGGCAGACACGATGGTCCTCCCGGTGGTCTCTCCGGGTGTTACTCCCGGTGTTACTTCCAAGTAAGTAAGCGGAACCGTAAGGACGTCGGGGCGAGGTGACAAGACTCCTGCACGAAACCGTCCGGATGGTGCCCGTCCGTCCCCCCGGGCCGGCCCGCCTGTCGCGCCCGTGCGCCCCCGGTGCGCACGGGAGGACGGGGGCGCACGGCGCGCAGGATCGCTGCAGGTTCGCGCGGTGCGACCCTGGACGTGTAGGGAGGCGTACGCCATGGCCGGCAAGGCGCGGTTCGACGACATCTACGACCAGCCCGATCCGCGGGCGTACTTCCGTCGGCTCGCGCCGCTGGAGTACGAGATCCCGCAGCACGCGCAGTCCGCGTTCCGGCGCGCCGCTGCTGTGCCGGGCACGGGGACGGTGCTCGACCTGGCCTGCTCGTACGGGATCAACGCGGCCCTGCTGAACCACGACGTGACGCTGGCGGAGCTGTACGCGCACTACACCGCGCCGGGCGTCGAGCGCCTGACGACGGCGGAACTGGTGCTGCGGGACAAGCAGTTCTACGGGACCCGGCGGCGCGCCGACGCCGTCCCGGTCATCGGTCTCGACATCGCCGCGCACGCGCTGCGGTACGCCCAGGACGTCGGGCTGCTCGACGACGCGTACGCCGAGAACCTGGAGCGCGACGCGCCGAGCGCGCGGCTGCGGGAGGCGATGGCCGGGGTCGGGCTGCTGACCCTCACCGGCGGCGGCAGCTACCTGACCCGGCGTACCTTCGACGCGCTGCTCGACTGCGCGCGAAAGCCGGTGCGGGTGTGCGCGTTCGTGCTGCGCACGGTCTCGTACGCGCCCGTCGTCGAATCCCTGGCGGCACACGGGCTGCGCACGGTCGCGGACGTCTCCCGGACGTATCCGCAGCGGCTGTTCACGGACGCCCGCGAGGAGGAGTTCGCCGTCGAGGCCGTCCGCGCCCTGGGGGCCGATCCGTCGGGGCGGGAGCGGTCGGGGCCGGAGGGGCCGGGGCGGTTCCACACCGTGCTGTACGCGTCCGGCCCCGGGGAGGCTTGGGAACCGGGGCCGGGAGGGAAGACCTCCTAGAGGCCGGGAGTGAAGTCCTCCTAGGAGACGGGCCGGGAAGCCGAAGGAGGGCCGGCGGGTGTGGACGTGGGGAGCCGACGCGGTCGGCAGCCTGCTGGTGATCGGCGCCGGGGCGGTGCTGATGGCCGCCGGGGTGGTCTGGAAGGGCCGCGCCGTGCGTCCGCTGTCACGGGTCCGGGCGCGGACCGTGGACGCCCGCCAGTACCACCGGCGTCTGCTGCGCTCCGCGGACGAGGCCATCGCCGCGGCGCGCGCCGCGGCGGGGCCGGGCGAGCCGGCGATCGTGACGGTGGACGACGTCCTGCGGGTGCTGGACGAACGGTTCGGCTACGAGGACGTTCCGCCGTGGCAGGCCGGGACGGCGCTGCGGCGCCAGTTCGAGCGCGCCGGGTGCGCCCGGGACTGCGTGACGGACGCCTATCACCGCACCGAGTTCCGCTGACTCGAGGGCGCACGGCGGCACTTCGCCGCGCGACGGCCGAAACCGGCCGGTGGTACGGTCACCGTCCACACTCCGGGGGGATCATGTCCGAGGACGAGGCTCTCGACCGACTGCGGGTGCTGGCGGTCGAGCGGCTCGCGTACGAGTTCGTCGGCTCCGACCGGCTGATCCGGGCAGCGCTCGACGCGCTGCTCGTCGGCGTCGACTCCCCGTCGCTCGCCCGGCTCGCCGGCCTGACGCGGCGCGAGGAGCCGGAGGCGTCCGGCCTCTTCGAGTCCGTCGTCGACGAACTCGCCCTCCGGGACGGTCTGCCGACCGACCAGGGCGACGCGGCGTGGTGGATCGTCCGGCGCGCTCTCGTGCAGATCGTGGACGGCACCGTCGACCCCGTGGAGGGCGCGGACCGCGTCTGGGACCTGGCCCGCCCCGGGCACTGGTTCGACAGAACGGTCAGCCCCGTCGTCCAGGGCCTGATCACGGCGTACGACGTCAACGACGACGAACCGGCCCGCCTGGAGGCGGCCCGCGAGGAGATCCGCGCCGCCGCCCGCACCGTACTCGCCCTCCCGGAGCCTCCGAAGGCCTGAGGGGCGCCCGGGTCCTGCGCGGAAAACCGGTTGCCGGCGGCGACGGGCGTCCGTCAGGGTCCACGGCATGAACACGACCTTCCCCGCCGCCCTGCCTCTGCTCCCCGCCGCCCGTCCGGTGCGCGAGCAGCAGCAGACCGGCCGCCCGCGGAGGCTCGATCCCGTGCACGCGTGAGCGGGGCGCTCGTCGCGGGGCTGCTCGCCGGACTCGGCATCGCCATGCCGGTCGGGGCGGTCGCGACGTACCTCGTGGCGGTCACCGCACGGACGAACCTGAGGACGGGCGCAAGCGCAGCCCTCGGCGTCGCCACGGCCGACGGCCTGTACGCGCTGCTCGCCGTGGCCGGCGGCGCGGCGCTCGTACCCGTCCTCCGGCCGTTCCTCGTACCGCTGCGCCTCGCCTCCGCCGTCGTCCTGATCGTCCTCGCGGTGCGCGGGGCGGCGACGGCGATCTCCCGCTACCGGGCCCGCGCCGCCGCCGGGCCGGCGCGCGAGGAGACCCCGCCAGGCCCAGTCCGGGCCTATCTGGGCTTCCTCGGGATCACGCTGATGAACCCGCTGACCGTGGTCTACTTCGCCGCCCTCGTCATGGGCGGCCAGGGCGCCGCCGTCGCCGACCTGCCGCGGCAGAGCGTCTACGTGGCCGCCGCGTTCGCCGCCTCGGCCGCCTGGCAGCTGCTGCTGGCCTCGGGCGGCGCGCTCCTCGGGCGGACCCTGACCGGCGACCTGGGGCGGCTGGTCACGGCGACGGCGTCCAGCGCGCTGATCGTCGTCCTGGCAGTCCGGCTTGCGGCCGACGTCATTCCACCGTGACCCGGATCTCGTGGTGGCCCGTCGCGCCGTCCGGCATCGTGCCGGTGCGACGGGCCGTCTGCGTCTCGCCGCTGCCGTCCGTCGCACGGACCGCGAGCGTGTGGTCGCCCGGGGTCGCGCTCCACCGCAGGTACCACTGACGCCAGGTGTCCGGGCCGTCCGAGGCCGCCAGTTCGGCCCGCTGCCACGGCCCGTCGTCGATGCGGACCTCGACCCGCTCGATCCCGCGCCGCTGCGCCCAGGCCACGCCCGCGACCATCACCGTGCCCGCCCTCAGCCGGGCGGAGCCGCGCGGGGTGTCGATGCGGGACTGGGTCTTCACGGGGGCCTTCGCCGCCCAGCCGTTCCGCGTCCAGTAGGCGTCGTAGGCGTCGAAGGTCGTCAGCTCGATCTCCTCGATCCACTTGCACGCGGAGACATAGCCGTAGAGGCCGGGGACGAGCATCCGGACCGGGAAACCGTGGGTGAAGGGAAGCGGCTCGCCGTTCATGCCGAAGGCGAGCAACGCGTCCCGGCCGTCCATGACGTCCGCGACGGGCGTGCCGATCGTGATGCCGTCCACGGACCGGGCCACGAGCTGGTCGGCCGGACCGCCCCGCGACGGCGGCCGCACGCCCGCCTCGCGGAGCACGTCGGCGAGGCGGACGCCGGTCCACCGGGCGGTGCCGATGTAGGGGCCGCCGACCTCGTTGGAAACGCAATTGAGGGTGAGGTCGCGTTCGAGCACCGGGCGGGCCAGAAGGTCGTCGAAGGAGAGGGTGAGCTCCTTGGCGACCCCGAGTCCGTGGACACGCAGTCGCCAGCTCGTCGCGTCGACCTTGGGCACGACGAGCGCCGTGTCGACGCGGTAGAAGTCCTTGTTGGGCGTGATGAACGGGACGGCGCCGGGCACGGCGAGCTGCGCGCCGGCCGGGCGCGGCGGGGCCGGTTCGTCGGGCCGGGGCAGCCGTACCGCCGCGCGGGACGCCTCGGCGTCCTGGGAACGGGTGGAGCCGAGCGCCCGGCCGAGCACGACGGCGCCCGCCGCGCCAGCGGCCGTCCCGCCCGCCACGAGTAGGAACCTGCGGCGGGACGAAGCCGGTGCGCCGGGCGCCGCGAGGATGCGGCCGACGAGCCAGTACAGCAGCCCCGCACCGGCGGACGCGCCGACCAGCGACGGCAGGGCATCGGCGCTGGAGGCGTCGGGACGGCTCACCGCGGCGGCCGCGCCGAGCACCCCGAAGGCCAGCATCCCGGCGACCCCGGCACCCCGCCGCCACAGCTCACAGCGGCCGAGGAGCACCGCGACGACGGCGAGCACGACCACGATGCCGATCTGAAGGACCGTCTTGTCGCTCTCGCCGAACGTGCGGATAGCCCATTCCTTGACCGCTGCGGGCGTCAGGTCGATCACCGAGCCGCCGACCGCGGTGACCGGCCCGGCCACGGGCCGTACCGCGGCGGCGACGAGTTCGGCGACGCCCAGCGCCGCGAACCCGGCCACCGCGCCTGCGAGACAGGCGAAGAGACGGTCGGTGGGGGTGGGACGCGCAGACGGCGAGGGGGCGGGTAGCTGGGGTGGCGTGCTCACCCGCCCATCATCGACTCGCCGTCATGGGTCCGCCAGGAGGTCGGGCCGCGCGTAAGGACTGCGTAATAGCTCGGCGGGCGCGGCCGCGTGAGCCGCACGGGTCGTCACCGGGGGCACGGCCGCGTGGGCCGTACCGGCGGTCAGCGGCAGGCACGGCCGCGTGAGCCGTTCGTGCCGTCGGCACCGGACGGGGCGTCACGCGGCCTTGCCGGTCAGGGCCGGACCGCCGCCAGGAACGCCGCCAGCACCGCGTGCAGCGCGTCGGGGCGTTCGAGGTGCAGGTCGTGCCCGGTGCCGGGGACACACGCGGCGTACGTGCCCTGCGGTCGCCGTACGAGCATCTCGTCGGCCTCGTCCCGGTCGACGAAGCTGTCCTGGGCCAGCAGCACCAGCGTCGGGCAGACCACCGCCTCCCACTCCCGCCACCAGGAGCGCGTGGCGTTCTCCGCGAGGGCGGCGACCATGACGTCCCGGTCGAACCGCGGCCACCAGCCGTCGGCCCGCTCCTCCAAGCCGCCCGCCCAGCCCTCGCCGACCGCCCCGCCGCCCAGGAACTCCACGGCGGCGGCCCGCGAGGCGAACGGCACGGGCCAACTGTCCAGCCAGCCGCCGATGACGCCGGGGCTCTCGGGGTGCGGCCCGCCCGGCGAGGCGTCCACCAGGACGAGCGCGGCGGCCCGGTCCGGGTGCGCGGCGGCGGTCAGCAGCGCCGTGTGGCCGCCGAGGGACTGGCCGGCCAGCACGGCACGGTCGATGTCCAGGGCGTCGAGGACCGCGACGACGTCCGCGACGTACGCGGCCCGCGAGACGTCCGCGGGCCGGCGCTCGCTCGCGCCGTGGCCGCGCTGGTCCACGGCGACGACCCGGTGGCGAGGCCCGAGCAGCCGGGCCGTGGCGTCCCACTCCCCCGCCTGGCCGGCGAGTCCGTGCAGCAGGAGGACCGGCGGGCCGTCGCCGCCGCTGTCCCGCACCTCGAGAGCCACCCCGTCCCGTACGACCGTCCGCCGCTGCCACTCCATGCCGTGCGCCCCCTCAACTTGGTCCTGCACCTGGCCCCAAACCGGTCCGATCGGGTGAAGTCGATCATGGCATGGGGCACCGCGTGCCGTATCGGCGTCGGAGCCGCCCGCCGCGTGGCGGCCTCCGGCGGCCAGGGGCACGCTGGAGTGGAAGCCCCGCGAAGGGGGGTGGGAATGATGCCCACGCCCGTGTGGAGACAGGAGTGGCGCACCCATCCGCTGCGCAGGCCCGTGGATGTCGTCGAGGCCTGGGCCCTGCTCGCGGTCGGGGCGGCCCTCTGGGTGGGGGCGCCGGCGACCGGTCTGGCGACGGCGTGGTCCGTGCAGAGCCATGACCGGGCCGTGGCGGTCGAGCAGGCCGCGACCCGGGACCAGGTGGACGCCGTGGTCCTGGAGAACGCGGCGGACGTGGCCCCGTCCGCGTACGACTCGGGGCGCGGTGTGAAGGCCCTGGTGGCGGTGCGCTGGACCGCGCCCGACGGTCAGCAGGGGCAGGGCAAGGCGCTGGTCCCCGGGGACCTGAAGCGCGGCGAGCACACACGGATCTGGCTGGACGACCGCAACAAGGTGACCACTCCGCCGCTCAACAGCACCGACATCTGGCTCGGCGCGGCCACGATCGGCGCGAGCGCGACGGCCCTCGCGGCCGGCACGGCGGCTCTCACGGGCGTCTGCGTACGGCGGCTCGCGGACCGCAGGCGCGCGGCGCAGTGGGCGTACGAATGGCGACGCACAGGCCCGGACTGGACCCGTGGTCACGTATGAGGGGAGCCTCCCGAGGCCGGTCCTTGGTGGCTCACGGGCCCGCGAGCAGGATGCGGCGGCCGGTGACGCGGCGGGGCACGAGCAGCGTCCAGTGGCTGCCTTCGCCACCGGTCCACGGGCCGCCGCCGCCACGAGCGGTAAGCCGTTCGACCATCGCGGGATCGGTGACGTCGCGGACCGGGCCCACCAGCAGCACGCTCCAGCCCTGGCCGGACGCCTCGTCGATGTGGTCGGCCTCGAAGGCGAGTTCGGCGTCGGCGTCGGCAGCGGTGCCGGCGGCGGCATCTGCGGGCGCGGGCCCGGAGACCGCCGGACCGGCGGGTACCGGCCCGCCCGGTGCGGTGCTGCGGAACGCGACCTCGCCGTCCGTGACCAGGTAGTTGACCGGCAGGACCACCGGTCCGTCCGGCGTGTTCCGGGCGATCCGGCCGACGCCGTGCGTGTCCAGCAGCTCCCAGCAGGCGGCGGCGTCGAGCTCCACACTGCGCAGCAGTTCGGCGGACGACGGGCCCTCGGTCGCGCCGGTCAGCACTGGGACGGTGGTCTCCAGGGCGTCCGCGAGCCGCAGCAGGAACGCCACTCCGGGGGTCGCGGGCTGTTCCTCCAGGTACTGGATGTAGCCGGGCGCGGAGCCGGCGCGCAGGGCCAGATCCTCGCGGGACAGGCCGAGTTCGTGCCGCCGGGCGGCCACCCGGCGGCCCACGTCGCCGCGGGGGTGCTCCGGGGCGCGGCGCGGCGCGTGCGGCTCGGCGTGCATCGGGGTCTCACGGCGCATGGGAGCCTCTCGGCGCATCGGGGCCACTCCCTCGTACGGGCCCATGGGCCTCCGGCGGGGAACCTCTCCCATAGAACCACCCGTTCCGATATCAGGACACCGGAGACGCCGGTGCCTGCGCCCCGACGCGGGGCGGAGAAGGGACGAGCAAGCGATGAGGCACAGGAGTGTCGCCGATCTCATGACCCCGACGGCGGTCGCCGTGCAGCGCGGCACACCGTTCAAGGAGATCGCGCGGCTGCTCGACGAGTACGGCATCACCGCCGTGCCCGTGGTCGACGACGACGATCGGCCCGTGGGGGTCGTGTCCGAGGCCGATCTGTTGCGCCGGCACACGGAGAAGAACGGCCCCAGCACCGCCGAAGGCATGATGTCGAGCCCCGCCGTCGTGGCGCGGCCGATGTGGAGCGCGGTCGAGGCGGCGCGGGTGATGGAGAAGAACCGCATCAAGCGGCTGCCGGTGGTCGACGGGAACGGACGGCTGATCGGCGTGCTGAGCCGCAGCGACCTGCTCCAACTGTTCCTGCGCCGGGACCGGGCGATCCAGGAGGAGATCCTGGAGGAGATCGTCACACGGACGCTCCGGCTCCCGCCGTCGGCCGTCTCGATCGACGTCTCCGAGGGCCGTGTGACGCTCAGCGGCACCCTCCCGCGCCGGACCCTCGGCCCGATCGTCGTCCGCCTGTGCGAGTCGGTGGACGGCGTGGTGGAGGTGGAGGACCGGCTGACGTACGAGGAGGACGAGGCGGCGTAAGGGGAGGCGGGGCCGCGTGCGCAGGGGGGCGTGCTCGCGTGGGACCGGGAGGGACGTACTCGTCGTGAGCCCGGGAGGGACGTACTCGTGTGACCCCCGGGAGGGACACCACTCCCGTGGGACCGCGGCCGCGCCGGCATCGGCAGTCTCCCGCGTACCCGGGCAGCCCTCGACGGGGCGCGCCCTTCCGCGCGTCCCTCCGCCGCGAGCCGCTGAGCCGGCCGGCTCAGCGGCGAGGCGTCGTACGACGGGTCGGGCGGGTCAGGTGACCGCCTCCGGCCATCCGTAACCGGGGCCGGTGTGCTGCGGCACGGTGTCCGCGCCGACGGCTTCCATGTCCCGGTTGGCCACGCGCATCAGCTGCCCCGCGAGGTCCTTCATTGCACGGCTGGCCGCCAGTTCGTCGCCGATCGCGGGGACATCGACGTCCGACGGGTTGCACCGGGCTGTTCCCTTGCCGGTGATCTTCGCCGAGCCCATGTCGAGTTCCGCACGGGCCTTCGTGGTGCCCTCGTCCTCGGTCAGGTCCACGCCGACCGTCCAATGCAGCGTGCGTGTCATGGCCTGCCTCCTTGTCCGCGGGCCGTTCCTGTTCCCAGGATCCCTCCGGCGGACGGCGTACGCACTCCGCCGGCGCGGATCGCCGCCCGGACCTCAGCCGCGGGGCCGGGCGGGCGCCGCGGCACCTGCGGCGCCGATGGTGAACACCCCGCCGTCCGGGTCGCGCAGCGTCGTCCAGCGCCCTGCCGCCTCGCCGGGCGCGCCCTGGACCACGCTGCCGCCGAGCCGGACCGCGGTCTCGGTCGCCGCGGCCACGTCGGGCACCCGGAAGTGCACGTGCCAGCGCGGCCGCACCTGCGGGTCGGGGGCCTCCTCGACCGCGCCGCCGCTGAGCCGGGCGACGGCCATCCCGCCGTGTCTCAGGACCACCTGTTCGCCCTCGTACGAGACCTGGACGCAGCCGGGCCGGCCGCTCGCCCAGTCGAGCACTTCGCCGTAGAAGATCGCCGCGGCGAACGCGTCGCGGGTGCGCAGCTCCAGCCAGGCGGGTCCGCCGTCCTCGGCGTCGGAACGCCAGTCCGGGATCGCCTTGCCCTCCCAGATGCCGAAGACCGCGCCCTGCGGGTCGGCGGCGAGGGCGGCGCGGCCGGTGCCGAAGGACAGCGGGCCGACGGCGACGGTGCCGATCCGCTCGCGGATGCGGGCGGCGGCGACGTCGGCGTCGTCGACGGCGAAGTACGGGGTCCACGCCACGGGGATGGAGAGGCTGCCGGCCATGCCTCCGATGCCGGCGAGGGGCCGCCCGCCGAGGAAGGCCACGGAGAACTCGGGCCCGAGCTCGGAGGGCCGGAACCGCCAGCCCAGGACCTCGCCGTAGAAACGCTGCGCCGCCTCGAGGTCGCGTGCCATCAGGCTGACCCAGCAGGGTGCGCCGAACGCTTCGTGATGTGGTGTCGACACCGCTGCCAAACCTCATCCCTCGCGTATGACCGGACCCTGGCACGCTAACCCGGCGGCGGACGCGGCGCAGCCAGGCCCGCCGCCGGCGCCGGTGTGAAGGGCCCCTGGCCGTGCCCATTCGGCGGCCCCGGGATGCGGCCACGACGGGCCGGGGCTGTCATGGGGCTCGACGCACTCCGGCCCGCCCGGTGCGCCGGACGTGTTGCGCCTCGCCCGGACGGAGGACCGCCCATGCCCCGTAGCCACGTCGTTCGCGCGGTCCTGGTGACGTTCGTGTCGGCGCTGATGGCGCTGTCGGCGGCGTGCGGTGCGGGCGGGGCGGGAAGCGAGGGACGCCGGGGGCCCGGGTCGGGCGGCAGGCCGGAACACGGGGCGGACGAGTCCTGGTTCACCACCGCGGGCGTCACACCGGAGGACCCGGAGGTGCTGCTGCGCGAGCTGCGGGCGGGCCGGACGCCGCGCTCGCTGGGGCTGGTCCGTTCCGGGGCGGCCGCCGGGGCCACGTACGTGTACGTCAACTGGGCGTGGACGCTGTGGCCGCCGGGCCTGCGGCCGGTCGGCGTGGCGCTGACGCGGGTACGGGTGACGGACTCGACGGTGGCCGTCGGTCCGGTGCGGCGGTACGGGCGGGTGTCGGACCTGTCGCTGCGGGTGGGCGTCGAGGGCGGCGCGGCCCGTACGGCGACGCTGCGCGCCTGGGAGCGCGCCCCGCACACCTTCCCGGCCGGTGCGCCTCAGCCCCGGCGGGGGTTCAGGTTCCAGTACGTCGTGCCGGGCGAACCCGACATGGCCCCGCTGGACGTCCCGGTCGCGCGCGCCGGTGCGCACCGACCCTGACCGATGCGCCGTCAGACCTTCGGCCGCAGGGGGACGCCGGCGCCCTGATCGTCGCCGACGGCGGGGCCGAGGCTGCTGCCGCGCTGCCAGGCGGTCCAGGGGACGTTCCAGTCCCCGTAGCCGTTGTCGAAGGGGGTCATCTCCTCGCCCTGGCCGTTGACGACCTGGACGAGGTCGCCCTCGCGGACGTTGGCGTACAGCCAGGACGCGTCCTCGGTACTCATGCCGATGCAGCCGTGGCTGACGTCCTCGCTGCCCTGGGCGTCCACGGACCAGGGGGCGGCGTGCAGGTACTCGCCGCTCCAGGTGACCCGGGTGGCCCAGCGGACCTTCAGGTCGTAGAAGTCCTTGCTCTTCTTGGGGATGCCGATGGAGTCGCCGCGCATGCGGACCAGGCGTTCCTTGCCGAGGACGACCTTGATGCCGCCGCGGGTGCGGTAGCCGGCCTTGCCGGTGGTGACGGGGACGGTGCGGACGAGGTAACCGTTGCGGCGGACGGTCATGTGGTGGGTGGCGACGTCGACGACGGCCTCGACGCGGTCGCCGGTGGTGAGGGTGAGCGGCTGCGAGGGGCCTCCGACGAGACGGTCGGTGACCGGGACCCCGTCGAGCGCGGAGCGGACCCGGACGGTGGCGTGGGCGGGCCAGTACGTGCGCGGCCGGTAGTGCAGCGTGGTGGGGCCGACCCAGTGCCAGGCCCCGTCGACCCGGGGCTCCGAGGCGACCTCCAGGGCGCGTTCGACCGTGCGGCGGGCGTGCTCGTCGCCGACGGGCACGGGGTGGCTCAGCTCGGCGGTGAGCGGCTGGCCGACGCCGTATCGGCCGGGGCCGGGGCCGAGGGCGACGGTGAGCCGGCCGTCGTCGGCGCGGGCCGGGGCGGTGCTGAACTTGAGGCGCGCGAAGCGGCGTTCGCCGCTCGTGCCGCCTGGGCCGCCGGCACCGCGCGTGACGCCTGTGCCGACAGTGCCGCGCATGCCGCTTTCCCCGCCTTCGACGACGAGCCGGGCGGTGAAGCGGCTGCCTGCGGGGATCGAGCCGGCGCTGGTCCAGCGGGTCCCGTCGGGGCTCACGGCGCCGGCGACGCGGCGGCCGCGCGCGTCGGCGACGATGACTTCGGCCAGCGCGCCGGGCGACTTGAGCGTGATCTCGACCGGGCCGGCGGGCCGGGCGACCAGGACGGGTCCGCTCTCCGCCGTACCCGCCCGGGCGTGTTCGGGCCGGGCGGTGAGCACCGCCGTGCGGTGCACGGCGGCGGTCGCCGCGCAGACCCCGTCGGCGTTCGCGCAGTCGTCCAGTACGGCAGCCGCGTCGGCGAGCGTACGGGCCACGGAGACCACGGCCTTCGCGTCGCCCGCGGCGGCCCGGGCCGCGGGTTCGGCCCCGGGACCGCGGCCCGGCGACTGTCCCGCGGTGGCCAGCAGGACCACGCCCGCCACGGCCGCCGCCGCTCCCCAGCTCCTCGCGCCCCCGTGCACCGATGCCAAGGCGGCCCTCCCCGCGTCGTCCGTGTGTGGTGTCCAAGCATCAAAACGGACGCGATCGGAAAAGATGATCAACGGGCCGGGCGCGGCGCGTGTCCGGCCCCGGATACGACTCGAACGGACCAGCGCCGGGCGGCGGGTCAGCGTGCGGGCTCCGGCAGCGCCTCGCCGGTCTCCAGCAGGGTCTTGAGGCTGGAGAGCAGCACCGGCCAGCCCTCGCCGATGAGCCCGCGGATGGTGCCCCCGGGCTCCAGGTCGTCGTGCACGACCGTCAGTTTGACGATGTCGCCGGAGGGCTCGATCTCGTACGTCACCTTCGACCGCCGTTCGGCGGCGAGCCCTGCCAGCACGTCGTCGCCGATGCCGGCCATCCTCGCCCAGTCCGCGGTGAACGTGTGCCAGGTGTACGAGAGCCTGCGGCCCGGCACCGCTTCGAGCACCACCTGTTCCGGGTCCTCGGTCTTCCGGCCGTCCTCGTCCCACACCATCGCTGCCCCGGGGACCCACTCCGTCTCGAAGGCCACGCCCCAGTACTGCCGGGTGAGCTCCGGGTCGGTCAGCGCCTTCCAGAGGTCGTCGGGCGTGGTGAGGATGTACGTCGTGTAGACGAACGCGTTGCTGTCCATCGGAGTCTGCTCCCATGCCGTGTTCCGGGGCGGCGGGCGGGTCCTGCGCGGTGCGCCGGGCCGCCGCGCCCCGGGCGTGATCCTTCAGCCACTCGTTCGTACGACTGCGGGGCGAGCGGGCGCGGTCCGACACGCCGCCGGGGTCACCCGCCTCGCCCAGTGGTCCCGGACCGGCCGTCGCCGAAGGGCGGCGACGGCGGGACCTCGATCGCGTTCGTCGACCAGCGTGGATTAGGTGCGAAATCGATTAATCGCGAAAGTGCTACCTTGACTGGATGTCCCTCAAGCACGCGGTGCTGGCGGCCCTCCTGGAGGGCGAGTCCTCCGGCTACGACCTGGCCAAGTCCTTCGATGTGTCCGTGGCCAACTTCTGGGCGGCGACGCCGCAGCAGCTGTACCGGGAGCTGGACCGGCTGGCCGAGGACGGTCTCGTGGCGGCGCGCGTGGTGCAGCAGGAGCGGAGGCCGAACAAGCGGCTGTTCCGGCTGACGGACGCAGGGCGCGAGGAGCTGCACGCCTTCACGTCCGCCGAGCCGCGTCCGACGGCGATCCGAGACGAGCTGCTGGTGCAGGTGCAGGCGGTGGACGTGGGCGACGCGGAGGCGGTGCGCGGCAGCATCGAGAGGCATCTGGACCGGACGCGCGGGCGGCTGGCCCTCTTCGACCGGCTCCGGGCGAATCTGCTGGCCGGCCGGGACGAGGCCGCGTACCTGCGGGAGGCGGAGCGGGTCGGCCCGTATCTGACCCTCATGCGGGGCCGGTCGTTCGAGCAGGAGAACCTGCGCTGGGGCGAGCAGGTACTGGCGATCCTGACCGCTCGAAAGGCTTGACACGCCCGCGTCGCGCATGCTCACGGGGGGTGCGGGGCATCCGGCGTGTGAGGAGTGTGCAGGCGCAGGGCCCGGCGTCGCCCCCAGCACATACCGTCCGGTAGGGTCGCGGCGTTCCGCAGGGAGCGGGACGTTCCGGGAAGGGGCGGAAGCCTGATGAAGATCGGTGACATCGTCGAGGACTTCAGCCTGCCGGACGAGACCGGCACGGTGCGGACCCTCAGCGAGCTGCTGCAGGGCGGCCCCGTCGTGCTGTTCTTCTACCCGGCGGCGATGACCCCGGGCTGCACCGCCGAGGCCTGCCACTTCCGCGACCTGGCGGCCGAGTTCAAGGCCGCCGGCGCGCAGCCGGTCGGCGTCAGCGGCGACCCGGTGGACCGCCAGCAGGAGTTCGCGGACCGGCACACCCTCGGCTACCCGCTCCTGTCCGACCCCGAGGGCGCGGTCCGCGGCCGGTTCGGTGTGCAGCGCGGCTTCTCCATCGCCCCGACGAAGCGGGCCACCTTCGTCATCGACCAGGACCGGACGGTCCTGGAGATCGTCCGCAGCGAGTTCCGGATGAGCGCCCACGCCGACCGGGCACTGGCGGCGCTGCGCACCCGCACGAGCTGAGCCGAGCACACCCCCTCAGGTCTGGCACGCCGCCATACGACGACCGCACCGCCTTACGTCGAACACACCCCCCTTAATCCGTATCTCAGATGCGTGTTTGATACGGTCGCGTCGTGCGGTTGACGAAGTTCACCGACCTGGCGCTGCGTGCCGTCATGCGCCTGGCGGTCTCCGGGCAGGACGACTCGGCCACCACTCGCGAGGTGGCCGAGACGATGGACGTGCCGTACGCGCACATGGCCAAGGTCGTCACCCGGCTCCAGCACCTCGGAGTCGTGGAGGCACGGCGCGGGCGGAACGGCGGGCTGAGCCTGACCGAGACCGGCCGGCGCGCCTCGGTCGGCTGGCTGGTGCGGATGCTGGAGGGCGAGGAGGAGGTCGTCGCCTGCGAGGGTGATCCGCCGTGCCCGCTGCGTGCCGCATGCCGGCTGCGGGGGGCGCTCCGGTCGGCCCAGGAGGCGTTCTACAGCACGCTCGATCCGCTCACCGTCGCGGATCTGGTCGAGTCCCCCACCGGACCCGTACTGGTCGCCCTGTCCGGCACCCGTCCCGGCTGACACCCCTCCCAACCCACCCCTCCCAACCCACCCCTCCCCACAGCTCCTGCCCCCCGCTCGGGCCGTGCTTCCGCACGCTCGAAAATACGTAGATCATCTACCAGAATTGGAGTCACGATGCTCTCCGAGCAGGCCACCCCGGTCGTCCGCGCCACGCTGCCCGTGGTCGGAGCCGCCCTCGACGAGATCACCGAGCGGTTCTACGCCGGGATGTTCCGCGCCCACCCCGAGCTCCTGCGCGACGTGTTCAACCGGGGCAATCAGACCACCGGCGACCAGCGGCGCGCCCTCGCCGGCTCGATCGCCGCGTTCGCCGGGGCGCTCCTGGAGCACCCCGGCACCCGCCCCGACGTCATGCTCGGCCGGATCGCGCACAAGCACGCCTCGCTGGGCGTGACCTCCGAGCAGTACAAGATCGTGCACCAGCACCTGTTCGCCGCGATCGTGGACGTGCTCGGCGAGGCCGTCACGCCCGACGTCGCGGCGGCATGGGACGAGGTGTACTGGCTGATGGCCAACGCGCTCATCGCCCTGGAGACGGGCCTCTACGCGCAGGCCGGCGTCCCGGAGGGCGAAGTGGGGCTGCCGATGGAGATCGTGGAGCGCCACGAGGAGACCCCCGACACGGTCTCGTTCCTGCTGCGCCGCGCCGACGGACGGCCGGTCGAGGCGTTCCGCCCGGGACAGTACGTCAGCGTCCAGGTCGAACTTCCTGACGGAGCCCGGCAGATACGCCAGTACAGCCTGTCGTCGGCCCCCGGCCGCCCGCTGTGGCGGATCACGGTCAAGCGGATCGACGGCGACCCGGCCGGAGAGGTGTCGTCCTGGCTGCACGCGCACGGCGCTCCCGGTGACGTCCTGTCCGTGTCGGTCCCGTTCGGCGACCTGGTTCTGCCCGAGGGCGACGGCCCGGTCCTGCTCGCCTCGGCGGGCATCGGCAGCACGCCCATGCTGGCCATACTCGACCACCTGGTCCGCACCGGCTCCACCCGCCCGGTGACCGTCGTGCACGCCGACCGTTCCCCCGCCGCGCACGCGCACCGGAGCGAGCTGCTCAGCCTGACCGACGCGCTGCCGAACGCGCGGCTGCACCTCTGGTACGAGGAGCCGGGCGACTCCGGCGCACGCGAGGGCCGCGCCGAGGTCGGCCTGCTGGACCTGCCGGCCGGCACCACCGCGTACCTCTGTGGCCCGCTCCCGTTCATGCGGGCCGTGCGCGGCGATCTGCTGGGCCGGGGACTCCCGGCGGCCGACGTCCACTACGAGGTGTTCGGCCCGGACCTCTGGCTCGGGGCCTGACGACCCCGATAATCGCCTATTCGCTTATTCGCTGGCGGACGCCGTCGGGGCGCACCACGATGCCGGGATGGACTCCGACAGGCACGACGAGCACGCCCGGCATGGTGAACGGGAGCGCGCGCACGAGCGCGCGGCGGCAGAGCCGACGCGGTGGACGCCCGCGACCGTTCACACCGACATGTGGGTGGATCCCGACGACGATCCGCGCGAGAGCGATGCCGTCACGACCGACGAACGCGGCGCGCTGCTGGACGGGCTGCGGCACTTCCGTCTCACCCTGGAGATGAAGTGCGCGGGCCTGGACCCCGAGCAGATGGCCCGGCGCTCGGTTCCGCCGTCGACGATGTCCCTGCTCGGGCTGGTGCGACACATGGCCGAGGACGAGCGACACTTCCGCCGGCTCGCGGGCGAGGACTCGCCCCGGATCTACCGCACTGCCGAGGACCGCGACGCCGACTGGAATGGCGCGGTCGCCGATCCGGCGGTGGTGGAGGAGGCGTGGCGCCGGTGGCGGTCTGAGATCGAACTGACCGACCGCTTCGTCGCCGGCTTCGCCGACCTGGGCGCCCGGCCCGGCGGTGAGGGGCAGCTGCGCGAGATCCTCATGATGCAGATCTCGGAGTACGCGCGGCACTGCGGCCACGCCGACCTGCTGCGCGAGAGGATCGACGGCCGCGTGGGCCAGTGAACACGGCCCGACGCGGTCACCGTGCCTCTTCGGCGTCGCTGCCGCTTCGCCCCATGTCTCTGCCGCTTCGCCACGGGGTACGACAGAGCCCCGGCTGGACGGGGGATTCCAGCCGGGGCCGTTGTCGTGGCCGGAGCGTTGCCTTACCCGGGGGGGAAGGGGCAGGCACGCCATGTATTCACGGCCACATCTGAATGAACGATAAACCATGCTCCGGTGTTCCGGACTTCTCCCCCTCTTCGGTGTGAGTCACCTCACGACGCCACCCACCGGGCATTTCCCCCCGGCACCCGTCCCCGCTCAGCGCTCCTCGAAGACCAGATCCTCCGGCGGCCGCGTCAGACGCACCGTCGCGTCGGCGACCTCGACGACGGTGTCCAGACCGGTGAACTGTCCGCGCGAGAGCACCAGCACCCGGTCGCGGCGCTGGGCGAGAAAGGCGCGGAAACCGGCGAGCGAGGGGTCGCCGGCGCCGATCGCGAGGTAGTCCGCGAGCCGCCGGAACAGCTTCGGCAGCAGGACCGCGCCGTCCGTCAGCGCCACGATGCCGTCGATCTTCGCCCCGGACACGGTCTGGTCGGCCGGCCAGAGCCCCCGTCCCGCCTCGCGCGCGGCGAGCACCGCGGCGGTGAGTTCGTCTCGCAGGTCGTGGAAGAGCTTGGTGTAGTACGTCGGATAGGCCAGGCCCTCGGCGAGCTGGTGGTGGTTGGCGCTGGCCCGCAGCAACTCGGGGCCGAGGTGCAGCAGGGTGCCGCTGGGCGCGGGGGCGGTCCCCCGCCCGGCTATGGCGACGCAGCGGCCGTGCAGATCCGCGCCGCGGGTGAAGAGGTACCCCGGAGCGGCGGCGGGTTCCGCGGCGTCGACCGTGCCGTGCTCGTCGCGCAGGACTCCGGTGAAGCCGAGCCAGGCGATCAGCGCGTCGGCGGCGGCCCCGGCGAACGGCGCGGGCTGGTGCAGCTCGGCGCCGCCGGGCGGACGGTAGTGCGTCTCGAGGGCGTCGATCCCGTCGAGCCGGAGCTGCGCGCCTCCGGCGCTGTTGCGGCGGACGCGGTTCCGGCCGCCCACGAGGTCCCAGTGGGCCGGGTCGTGGGGGTGGAAGCGTACCGAATCGCCGTCGGGGCGGGCCCCGGCGATCCGGTACGTTCCCTCGATCACGAGCATGGGCATGGTCGCCTCCCCCGGTGCCGGGGCTCGGGCGGTCCCCACCGCGGGAACACCGCGCCCGGCCGCCGTGCACCGCGCGTTCAGCATCGGGCGGGCGCCGGGCGGTGAACAGCCCTGCGGCAACGGCGATTTACGGAGCCCTGCCCTCCGGCGCAGGGGGCGCGCGCGTGGTCTAGGCTGAGGCGTTCGGACGAGGGGGGTGGGTCGTATGCGCGGACGGTCGCGTCACGCGGTGACGGCTGCCCTGACGTTCGTGGCGTCGGCGCTCTGGTCGCTGTTCCTCGTCCTCGCGGGCGGAGGTGAGGCCTCCGCCGCCGCGCCGGTCACGCTGCCGACGTCCCCGTCCGCCTCCCTGCGCGTGTCGATGTCCCCCGCGGGCCCCGCGACCTCGTCCGTGTCAGGCCCCGCGCCCTCGTCCGTCGTCGGCCCCATGACCTCGTCCGTCGTGCCTCGCACGGCGACGCCCGGGCAGGCCGCCACCGCCCCCGCGACGCAGGCGACCCGCGTGGTGCGGGCCGAGCAGAGCGGGCGTCACGCGGCGGAGCAGGACGTGTCGGCTCCCGCGCACGGAGCGCAGCCGCCGCTGCCGCCGCCTCCGGCGGCCGGGGTCGTCGCCACCTCGTATCGCGCGCCGGTCCTGCCCGGACCGCTCGCCGAGGTCCGGCGCGAGCGGGCACCGCCCGCCGCCCCGTACCAGCCGCGGCTCAGCCGTGGCCCGCCCTCTCCGCGGAGCAGTTGAGGTCCCGCGGCGCTACGGCCTGCCCGTAGCCCGCTCCGCCCAGACTCTTCCGTGGAGCATCCTTGTCCTCACGTCATTGGCGCGCGCTCGTCGCGCTCGCAGTCGTCGCCCTGTCCCTCTTCTTCGCCCTGACCACCGCGCCCCGGCTCGGCCTCGATCTGCGCGGCGGCACCCGCATCGTCCTGGAGACCCAGGACTCGCCCACCGTCGTCGCCGACGCGGCCGCCACCCAGCGGACCCTCGAAGTACTGCGGCAGCGGGTGGACGCGCTCGGGGTCGCCGAGCCGTCGCTCGCGCGGTCCGGAGAGCGGCGGATCGTGATCGAACTGCCCGGCGTCCGCGATCCGCGCGAGGCCGCCGAGGCCATCGGCCGTCCCGCCCAGCTGGCCTTCCGTCCGGTGACCGGCGAGAGCGCCACCGGGTCCGCGACGGCGCTCGCGGACCCCGACGCCCCGGGCCGCTTCCTCCAGTTGGGACCGGCCGCGCTGACCGGTGACGGGGTGAAGAGCGCGCGAGCCGTCGTCGACCCGCAGAGCGGCGGGCGGTGGAACGTCGACCTCGCGTTCCACGGCGAGGCGGGGAAGGAGTGGTCGCGGCTGACCGGCCGGGCGGCCTGCGCCGCGCCCGGCGATCCGGCCCGGCGGGTCGCGGTGGTCCTGGACGGGCGGATCGTGTCCGCGCCCGGCATGCAGCAGTCGGTGGCCTGCGGGGCGGGGATCCCTGGCGGGTCCGCGACGATCACCGGCGGCTTCGACGCCGCCGAGGCCCGGGAGCTGGCCGCCCTGATCGAGGGCGGAGCGCTGCCGGTGCCGGTGACGGCCGTCGAGCAGAGCACGGTCGGCCCGACGCTGGGCGCCGAGGCCGTACGGGCGAGCGCCTGGGCCGCGCTGATCGGACTGGCGTGCACGGGCCTGTTCGTGGTGTTCGTGTACCGGCTGCTCGGCGCCCTCGCGACCTGCGCGCTCGCGCTCTACGGGCTGATCTCGTACGCGGCCGTCGTCACCCTCGGCGCGACGCTCACCCTGCCCGGCCTCGCCGGTTTCGTCCTGGCCGTGGGCATGGCGGTGGACGCGAATGTGCTCGTCTTCGAACGGGCCAGGGAGGAGTACGCGCTGCGGCGCGTACCGGACGCGGACCGCGCGCTGCGGACCGGTTTCGCGAAGGCGTGGACCGCTGTCGTGGACTCGAACGTGACGACGCTCCTGGCCGCCGGGCTCCTGTTCGTCTTCGCGACCGGTCCGGTGAAGGGCTTCGGCGTGACGCTGGCGATCGGTGTACTGGCCGCGATGGTGTCGACGCTGGTCATCACGAGGGTCCTCGCCGACTGGGCGGTGCGGACCCGGTTCGTGCGGCTGCGGCCGGGGATCACCGGCATCGCCTCGACCGGGCGGGTGCGGGACTGGCTGGACCGCCGTCGGCCCCGGCTGATGCGCCGGCGACGGCTGTGGCTGGGCTCCTGCGCCGCTCTGCTGCTGGTCGCGCTGGCCGGGATCGGGCTGCGGGGCCTCGAGTTCGGCGTGGAGTTCACGGGCGGGCGCCTGGTGGAGTACGCGACGAGCCGGCCGGTCGACGCGGACACGGCCCGCACGGCGGTGGCGGACGCGGGCTTCCCGGAAGCCGTGGTGCAGTCCTCGGGCGACGACGGAATCACCGTACGGACCGGGGAACTCGCCAACGACGAGCAGGAGCGCATCCGCACGGCGCTGTCGGCCCCCGGCGGCACGGTCACCGTCGAGCGGGACGAGGCGGTCGGCCCGAGCCTGGGCGACGAACTGCGCGGCAAGGCGCTGATCGCGCTGGGCGTGGCCGTCGCGGCCCAACTCGTCTATCTGAGCGTCCGGTTCCGCTGGACGATGGCGACGGCGGCGGTCGCCTCCATGGTGCAGGACGTCCTGCTCGTCGTGGGGCTCTTCGCCTGGCTGGGCCGGCCGGTCGACAGCGTCTTCCTCGCGGCGCTGCTGACAGTGGTGGGGTACTCGGTGAACGACACCGTCGTCGTCCTCGACCGGCTCCGCGAACTGCGCCGCGCCCACCCGCAGGGGGCCTGGCCGGACCTCGCCGACCGGGCGGTGCTGCAGACCGTGCCGCGCACAGTGAACACCGGCATGGGCGCGATCTTCGTCCTGGTCGCCCTGGCCGTGCTCGGCGGCGACTCGCTGGCCGACTTCTCGGTGGCGCTGCTCGCCGGCGTGGTCGCCGGCGTCGGCTCCACGGTGTTCACCGCGATGCCGCTCGCGGTGATCCTGGAGACCCACCGCCCGGCCCCACCGCGCCCGGCCCGCCGCCCCGCCCGCACGGGCACGGGCGCGGTGGTCTGAGCGACAGAGGCGCGGCTATTGAGCCGATGGGGTCCCTGAGACCCGAGGCCCCCGGGGCGGAGTTCCACACCGCCCCGGGGCCCCGGAAGGGTCATCGGGAGGCGAGCAGGAGGCGGGCCTCGGTCTCCTGGTCTCCGGAGACCGATTCCAGCGACCGCACGTCGAAGGACTGCGCCAGCACCTTCTCGATCTCGTCGACCGCGTGGTACCCGCCGGTGAGGAGCACGGGAACTTCGCTGGACAGATGCATCGGGCGGGCCGCCGCGCCCCGTGACGCCGCCGTGTCGAAGGTGGCCATCCACACGGTCGGCGCGGGGACCTGCGGCACCCGCTCGGCCGTCGGCGGATCATCGATCGCGTAGACCCGGTCGAGGGCCTCGAACACCGCCCTGGCGTCCTCGCCGGAGCAGCTCAGCTGCACGGTGACATCGGTGTCGATGTGTCGGTCGTCCACGTCCTTCATCTCCTCCCGGCCCCCTCCGGCGTCACCCTCCAGCATCACCCCGCCCCCGCCGCTCCGCGAGCCCTCACCCGGCCGGCCCAGCGCCGGCGGTCCCCGCGCCCGCTCCGGGTACGGCTTCCGCAGGGGCCGCCCGGCGGGGGCCGCCGAGACCGAGGAGGCCGCATGTCCGGGCAGGAACGAGACCGTGCCGACAGCGGCGACCCGGACCGTCGGCCCGACCGGGGCGGCCAGGGCATGGACGGCCTGTACCACGGCCGGCGGGAGACGCCGAACGAGCGGGCGGACCGCCGCTGGAGCGAGTTGATGCAGGAGATCCGCGTCGCCCAGACCGGTGTTCAGGTCCTGCTCGGCTTCCTGTTCACCGTCGTCTTCGCCCCGCGCTTCGTGGACCTGACGTCGAGCGACCGCACGCTCTACGTCGCGACGGTGGCCTTCGGCTCCGCCGCCACCGGCGCGCTGATCGGGCCGGTCTCGCTCCACCGAATCGTCGCGGGCCGGCGCCTCAAGCCGCAGGCGGTGAAGTGGACCTCCCGGCTCATCGCCGTCGGGCTCGCGCTGCTGCTCGCCACCCTCGGCTCGGCCCTGCTGCTGGTCCTCCGTTTCGCGACGCGCGCCCCGTACGTGCCGTGGTTGGTGTCAGGTCTGGTCGTCTGGTACCTCCTCTGCTGGTACGTGCTTCCGCTCTGGGCCCGCCGCTGCTACACCAGCGACGACTGAGCCGACCGAGGTTCAGCCGACGCCCTCGGCGCCGGCTGGGCCGCCGCCCGTGAGCCGGTCGACGGCGTCGGCCTCGTCGGCCCGCTTGTCCGGCCGGTACCGCACGACCCGGGCGAACCGGAGCGTGACCCCGGCCGGGTAGCGCGAGGACCGCTGGACTCCGTCGTACGCGATCTCCACAACGAGCTCCGGCCGCACCCGGACGGTGAACCCGTCGTCCTCGACGGCGCGTTCCCTCAGCTGCTCGGTCTGCCACCGCAGCACCTGGTCGGTGAGCCCTTTGAACGTCTTGCCCAGCATCACGAAGCCTCCGTCGGCGGTCCGCGCACCGAGGTGCAGGTTGGACAGCAGGCCGGTGCGGCGGCCGTGCCCCCACTCGGCGGCGAGGACGACGAGGTCGAGCGTGTGGACGGGTTTGACCTTCAACCAGGTGCGGCCCCGGCGCCCCGCGACGTACGGCGCGTCCAGCGCCTTCACCAGCACGCCCTCGTGGCCCCGGCGCAGGGTCTCGGCGAAGAACTCCTCGGCTGCCTCCTTCTGTTCGGCGGACGTGGCGTCGTCGACAACGGTCCGGCGCACCCTCAGGTGCTCCGGCAGGAGTCGGGCGAGCGCGGAGTGCCTGCGCTCCCCCGACTCGTCGATCAGGGTCTCGCCTCCGACGGCCAGGACGTCGAAGAAGACCGGTGACAGCGGTCGGGTGGTGCGGGCGGTGTCGACATCGACGCGGGAGCCGACCCGGGAGGCGGTGTCCTGGAAGGCCAGCGGCCGGCCCTCCTCGTCCAGCGCGAGCACCTCCCCGTCGAGAACGAACGAGTCCGCCACGAGTCCCCGGGCCACCGCCACCACCTCCGGCAGCCGGCCCGTGATGTCGTCGAGCGACCGGGTGTAGACCGTGACCACGTCGCCGAGCCGGTGCACCTGGATGCGGATGCCGTCGAGCTTCTCCTCCACGACGCAGCGTCCCAGCGCGTCGACCGCCTCGCCGACCGATCCTGCCGTGTGGGCCAGCATCGGCTGCACGGGACTGCCGACCCGGAGCGAGAACGTCTCCAGCACCGCCGCACCTTCGGCGAGCACCGCCCGGGCCACCCGCGGCAGCGAACCCTCCAGCATCACCGCACGCCGCAACCGGTCCGCCGGCACGCCGGCCGCCCGCGCGACGCCCTCCAGAGCGATCGCGTCGAGCGCGCCCTGCCGCACCTCCCCACCGAGCAACCGGAGCAGGAACTCCTGCTCCCCCTGCGTCGCCGACGCCATCAGCTCCCGGACCCGCCGGAGCCGCTCGGCCTGCGCCCCCGCGCCCGACACGGTCGCCAGCTCCGTCATCGCGGCGTCCGTCTCGGTCAGCGTCAGCGCCGGCTGTTCGGCAGGTTCGATCTGCGGCGGAACCGCCTGCTTCAGCACGCTCCACCCCACGCCGATCCGTCCCTGCGGCAGGCTTCCGGCGAGATAGGCGATGACCAGCGGACTCTCCTCCGGCTCCGCCTCGGCGAACAGCCCTGCCAACGCTTCGATCTTCTCGGACCGCTTGGAGGTAGCGGCGACCTGACGGGAAACGTCCGCGAGACGCACCAGCAGCATGCGCCCATGGTCCCCGCCTCAGCCCGCCCCCGCACGCGCTGGGCCAGCGGCGTCGACGGAGACGGCAGCCGACTGCAGCCGCGTCCGCCGGCCCGGCCCACATCCGCCTGTACCCGTCAGCCCCGCTCCCTCAGGCAGTCATCCCCGTCTCCCCGACTCCGCCCATCGCCCGGCCTCGGCCGGGCACTCCTCGGACCGAGGGCCGCGGCGTAGCCTCAGCCGGGTCAGCAGGCCGCGCGAGTTCGTCGGCGGCCGCACCGACTCCCGCGTCCGCCTGCCGCTTCGCGGCCGCACGCCGGCCGTGGGCGCCGGTGCGGGTGGTCGAGACGTCCGGGCCGTCGGCCGCGGCGCGGCCTGGAGGAGGCGCGCCTCCTCCAGGGCCATGGCCAGGCTCGTCCGGTGCCACAAGATCTCGTCGGGGTCGTCGGCCACCATCAGCCGGTCGGCGACCTCCCGGGCCGATGCCCCCTCGGGCAGCCCGGGCGGCAGCGGTGGCCTGAGCCGCAGCAGGAACGACCGCTCGTACGGATCCCCGACGACCTGGGCGAGCTGCACCGGATCCAGCAGGGAGGCGATGGCCGCCGCCCTCTCCCAGGGGTCGTCCGTGGCCCGCAGCAGCAGTCCGAGCCTCCTGGCCCGCCAGTTCCTCGGCCGCCGGTCCTCGCCCGCGGCCCTCCGGTCGCGGGCCTCGCGGCCCATCCTGGCCGTCAGCAGCCCGGGATGCTCCTCGGCGAATTCCCGGAGTTCCCCCGCGAGATAGAGCCAGACGACGGTGTTGTAGCGGTTCAGGTAGAACCGCACCGGCCTGATGTGCCCGGTGCGCGCAAGCCAGGTGAAGCGCTCCGCCGAGACGGACAGTAACTGCGCCGCCTCCGCCGTGCCCACCGCGCGCACACGCTCGCGCAGCCCCTCCGGGAAGTCCGGGGCCGCGCACAACCGCTCGATCTCGTCGGTCTCCACCCGGATCCGCGGCCCGGTCCCCGGCAGGGTGCGCACCAGCCCCATCTGCACGGCGAGCTCGAACTCGTCCCACTTCAGGGCCAGTCGGTGCGCCGCCGGCCCCGGCGACAGCGCCGAAGCGCCCGTCTCCGCGTTCTGCGCGTCGTGCTGCGTGTCGTGCTGCGCGTGCAGCTGTGTGCCTTCGGTCGTGGTCATCACGATCCTCCCCCGCGAGTGATACTTACCCTCGGTGACGATCGTAGCTCAGAGTGACCGAACGCGTCGAGGTGCGCCCTGCCCTGTGGACAACTCGCCACGCACTCCCCGGATCAGCGTTCGGCGACCCCCGCCACCCCCGGCTGCCGCGCCGCCACGCCGAGGTGCTCGCCGACCCGGTTGACCAGCAGCGTCATCTCGTACGCGACCTGACCGACGTCCGCCTCCGCCGCACTCAGCACACACAGACAGCTGCCCTCGCCGGCCGCCGTCACGAACAGCATCGCGTCGTCGAACTCCACCATCGTCTGGCGCGCCTTGCCCGCCCGGAAATGCCGGCCCGAGCCCCGCGCCAGACTGTGCAGCCCGGACGACACCGCCGCGAGATGCTCGGCGTCCTCCCGCTCCAGTCCCGCGCTCGCCCCCGTGACCAGCCCGTCGTTCGACAGCACCAGCGCGTGCCGGATGTACTCCACCCGTCGCGTCAGGTCATCGAGGAGCCAGTCAAGCCCCTTGTCCAGCGCCATCTTCGGTCCTCCCCGTTGCTGCGGCCCCGTTTCACAGGCTCCGCGTGTCCCGCGTAAGCCTTACGCACAGTCGTGAACTGGGCAAGCATCACGGTTAGTTCCGTCTCGGCGCGGCGGAGCTTACGGTTTGCGGGCTACCCAGAGCAGTTCCGCCGGCCAGCGGTGTGCCCAGTCGGGTGGGTCGGTTTCGTTGTAGCCGTTGGGTGTTCCGAGTTCGGGCCGCGGCTCGATGAGGTCGTCGATGACGAGACCCGCGCCGCGCAGGACCTTGACCCAGCCGCCGTAGGTGAGCTGATAGCTGGTCGCGCCGTCGTCTTCGGCGATGGTGTTCAGCCCGAAGTAGTCCTGCTGCAGCGTCGTGGTCACGCGGCCGGCGGCTTCGTCGTAGCAGGCTTCGAACCATGGACTGGCGACGTTGAACACCAGGCGCCCGCCTCGGCCCAAGACGCGTGCGGCCTGCGGGACGGCCAGGTGCGGGGGTGCCCAGCTGAGTCCACCGAAGTCGCAGAACACCAGGTCGAAGCTGTCGGCGGCGAAGGGGAGTTGTTCGGCGGCGCCTTGCACCAGCGGATAGCGGTCCGCTCCCATCGCGGCGACCGCTGCGGCAAGTTGGGCTTCGGACAGGTCGAGCCCGACCACGGTGGCGCCCTCGGCGGCGAGCGCCCTGGACCACTGGCCGGCGCCGCAGCCGAGTTCGAGGACGCGCTTGCGGGTGACATCACCCAGGGCGTGCAGGTGCGCGTCGGGGATGGAGTACATGCCCCACAGCCGTGGTGCGGCGCCGATTTGCGGGTCGTGCTCGTGCTGATAGGCGCTGCTGATCCGGTTCCAGAGCCGCCGGTTGGCGGGGATGCTGTCCACGTGCCGACTCCAGCACTGCCTGCCAGGAGCGGTCAACACGATGAGGGCACTGGCCGGCCCTCGCCTCGGTCCGGCTCTCGCTCTGGCTCGGCCCATGATCCACCGGACGAGTCCTGGCCCGGTAGCCCCCGTAGCGCCCGTGGCTCCCAGTAGCGCCCGACAAGGACTCCCGGGTCCCGGAAGCTACCCGACCGAGTCCAGCAGCCGCGCCGTGTGCATCCGGCCCGCGTACTCCACCAGCCGGATCAGGACCTCCTTGCCCGAGTCGCGGTCCCTCGCGTCGCACAGCACCACCGGCGTCCCCCGGTCCAGGTCGAGCGCCTGCGACACCTCGTGCGCCCCGTAGTTCCGGGCGCCGGCGAAGCAGTTCACGGCCACCACGAACGGAATCCGCCGGTGCTCGAAGTAGTCCACCGCGGGGAAGCAGTCCTCCAGGCGCCGCGTGTCGGCGAGTACGACCGCGCCGAGCGCGCCCTGTGCCAGCTCGTCCCACAGGAACCAGAACCGGTCCTGCCCCGGCGTGCCGAACAGATACAGGGACAGCCCCGCACGGATCGTGATGCGGCCGAAGTCCATCGCCACCGTCGTGGTGGTCTTCTGCGCGACCCCGTCGGTGTCGTCGACCGACTCCCCGACCTGGCTGAGCTGTTCCTCGGTGCGCAGCGGGCGGATCTCGCTGACCGCGCCGACCAGGGTGGTCTTGCCGACGCCGAACCCGCCGGCGACGAGGATCTTCAGGGCGAGGGGAGCGGTGTCCGCGCCCGCGCCGTTGCCGGCGAAGCTGCTGTCAGAGCGCTCGGAGGCCATCGATCACTTCTTTCAGGATCCGCTCGTCGGGGAGCTGTGCGGGTGGTACGGGCCGGCTGACCTTCACGAAGCCGGATTCGAGCAGGTCGCCGAGGAGCACCCGGACCACGCCCACGGGCAGGTCGGCGTCCGCGGCGAGTTCGGCCACGGACTGCGTCTCGGCCCGGCAGAGGGCGAGCAGTGTCCGGTGCTCGGGGCCGAGGAGCGACTCCTCGGCCGCGCCCGGCGGGTCGTCGTCCACGACGACGAGCGCGATGAGGTCGAACCGCACGTTGCTCGGTCCGGGCTTGGTCCGGCCGCCGGTCATCGCGTACGGGCGGACCAGCGGGCCGGCCTCGGCGTCGTACCACTGGCCGCCCGGCAGCGCTCCGTGCCCGCCTCCGCCGGCGGTGGTGCTGTGGTGGTTCATGGGTGTCTCCGGGGGTCCGGGTCAGCCGGCGGCCGGCGGGGTCGCCGTCACGCGGGGCGGCGTGTACAGGTGCTCGCCCACGCGCTTGACCAGGCGTGCCATCTCGTACGCGATCAGGCCGATGTCGGCGGCGACGGAGCTGAGCACGGCGAGGCAGGAGCCGTCGCCGGCGGCCGCGACGAACAGGAAGCCGTCGTCCATCTCGACCATCGTCTGCCGCACCCCGCCGGTGCCGAACTGGCGTCCGGCGCCCTTCGCGAGGCTCTGGAAGCCGGAGGCGATGGCTGCCAGATGCTCCGCGTCCTCGCGGCTCAGGCCCCTGGACGCGCCGATCGCCAGCCCGTCGTTCGACAGCACCACGGTGTGCCGGACCTCGCGGACCCGGGCGACGAGGTCGTCGAGCAGCCAATCGAGTTCACCGGAGCGGTGCTGGGCCACCCTGTCGTGGTCGATCATGCGTCGTCTCCTTCGCTGCCGTCAGTGCCGAAACCTGTGCCGAGCGGTCTGCGGGCCCCGGGCACGGCTCCGCCGCCGCGGGCCCAGCCCTCGCGGTACGCGGTCATCCGGTCCCTGACCTGTTCCGGGGTGCGCTCGCCTCGCCCGTCGGCCGCCGGACCCCGGGTCGAGGGCTGGTCGGACCGGGGCGCCTCGCGCAGTTGTGGGACGAGGCTGGCCTGCCGTACGCGCCGGGGCAGGGCCCCATCCGCGCCGCCTTGCGGCTCCATGGCCGGCTCCACCGCCGGCTCCTGCATCGGCTCCTGCATCGGCTCCGGCACCGGCCGCGTCTCCGCAGTCGGCGCGCTGCGCAGGCGCAGCGTCGTGACCGGTGCCGGGGGCTGCTCGTCCGCGCCGCGTCCTGTGTCCGCACCACCGTCGGCTCCCCACAGGGCGCGGCGCGGGGACTGGGCGATCGGGGGCATCGGCCGCTGGGCCGGCACCCCTGCCCGCTCCACGCGCTCCACGCGCTCCTCCGGCTCCCCCGCCTCGCTCGCCTCCCCGGCATCGCGGCTCCCCGGCGGCAGCGCGCCCTGGAGCAGCGCCGTGGGAATCAGTACGACCGCGGTCGTACCGCCGTACGGGGAGGTGCGCAGGTGGACCTTGACGTCGTGGCGGGAGGCGAGCCGGCTGACCACGAAGAGCCCGAGCCGGTCGCTGTCGAACAGGTCCAGGGCCTCGGACTGGCGGATGCGGCTGTTGGCCTCGGCGAGGGTGTCCGGCCCCATGCCGAGCCCGCGGTCCTCGATCTCCAGCGCGTAGCCGTTGCCGACGGGCTCGCCGCTGATCCGGACCTTGGTGTGCGGCGGCGAGAACTGGGCCGCGTTCTCGATCAGTTCGGCCAGGAGGTGGGTCAGGTCGGCCACGGCGGCGCCGACGACGGCCGTCTCCGGGAGCCGCCGGACCTCGACCCGGGCGTAGTCCTCGATCTCCGAGACCGCGGCCCGCACCACATTGGTGAGCTGCACGGGCAGCCGCCAGGCCCGCCCGGGGGCCGCGCCGGACAGGATGATCAGGCTCTCGGCGTGCCGCCGCATGCGGGTGGTCAGGTGGTCGAGCCGGAACAGGTCGCCCAGTTCGTTGGGGTCGTCGACCCGGCGCTCCATGCTGTCGAGCAGGTTGAGCTGGCGGTGGACGAGTACCTGGCTGCGCCGGGCGAGGTTGACGAAGACGCCGGAGATCCCGCTGGCGAGTTCGGCGCGTTCGACGGCGGCACCGAGCGCGGCCCGGTGGACGGTGGCGAGCGCCTCGCCGACCTGGCCGATCTCGTCCTGCGCCGGGCGTCCGGGCGGGGCTTCGGCGGCCACGTCGATCTCCTCGCCGGCGCGCAGCCGCCGCATGGCGTCCGGGAGTTTGCGGCGGGCGATCGCGAGGGCGGTGTTGCGCAGGCCGATCAGCTCGACGACGAGTCCGCGGCCGATGCGTACGGAGATGACGAGGGAGGCGGCGACGGCGGCCAGGCCGAGCAGCACCGCCGCGCCGCCGGCGGTGAACAGACCGCCGGCGAACGGGTCGGCCGCCTCCGCCGCAGCCCGCCGGGCGTCCCGCTCGACGGCGGCGAGCCCGTCGCGTACGGCGGCGTGGGCGGCGTCCCAGGTGGCGGCGGGGACCGCCTGGGCGGCGCGACGGCCGGCGGGGGCGGCGACGATGCGGTCCTCTGCGGCGCTCAGCTGCCGGTGTCCGTCCCGGCCGGCGAGGGCGCGCCAGTCGTCGCGGGCGTCGCCGCGCAGGTCCGCGGTGGCCGCGGCGAGCAGGGTACGGCGGTTGGCGACGGCCCCGCTGAACAGGCGGAGCCGCGGCGCGCCGAGGCTTCCGGTCAGCTGCGCGGAGCCGAGCAGGGCGTCCTCGCGGGACAGCATCTCGCCGGCGCGGGCGAACTCGAGCAGGACGCGCGCGTCCGCGCCGGGCCGGGAGTCCTGCAGCGCGGCGAGCGCGCCGCCGACCTCGAAGGCGGTGGCGATGGCGTCGGTGTAGGCCGTGTAGACCCGGTCGCCGTCGGCGGTGCCGTCCGTCGCGCCGGTGCGCAGGGGGCGCAGGGCCTCGGTCTGCCGGACGAAGCGGCCGACGCGTTCGCCGAGTTCGGACGGCAGGTCGCCGGTGTCGCCGACGGTGTGGCCGTCGCCGAGCCGGAGCCGGGAAATCGCGGCGTCGGTACGGCCTGCCTGTGCCTTCAGCTCGGCGGCGCGGCCGGCTCCAGGGGAGGCGATCTGGCGTACGGCGGCACGGCGTTCGGCCTGGAGGGCGGTGACGGCCTGGGCGACGGGTCCGCGGATGTCGGCGTCGACGCGCTGGAGCTGGCGCAGGCGGGAGACGTCCTGCGCGGTGGTGACGGTGGCGAATCCCCACAGGGCGAGCAGCGACACCACGGGGACCATGAGCAGCGACACGATCTTCGCGCGGACGGTCCTGGGGCGCATTCCGTGCCGTCGTCGCTCGGTCGCCGTCCCGGCGCCCTGCGCCGCGTCGCCTGCCGGGACTTCGCGTGACGCCGCGGGCGGGGGCGTCTCGTCGGCCGGCGGTCCTGCGTGAGCCCGTCGTCCGCGCTCCTTGGGTCCGGGCGCGGGCGCCGGCGGCTGCGCCGTGGCGTCGGGGGTGTTGCGGGGAGTTCGCATGGCCTCCTCGTTCCGGGTGCGTGCGGATGTGGTGCGGGTGCGCCGCGTCAAGCGGGGCCGGCGCGCCAGGCAGGGCCGTTGCCTCAGGCGGGGCCGTTGCCGACCGTCTCCCGGAAGCCGGGCGGCGCGACGTCCACGGCCCGCTCGTCCGGTTCGGCCAGGCGCTCGGCTGTGGCGTACGCGGCGCGTTCCCTGGCGGTGGGCGAGAGGGCGACGAAGGCGGAGGTGATGAACAGGTAGGAGCCGAGGCCGACGGCGAGGGGGAAGATGAACTGCATCGCCGCGGTCCCGGCCAGGGCGCCGGAGGACGGCACGACCTCGACCTCGACTGCGAACATGCCGGTGTAGTGCATGCTGCTGACAGCGGCGCCCATGACGAGCGAGGCGACGGCGACGGCGATCGGCGCGTGGATGTTGAGGGCCGCCCACAGGGCCGCGGTCGCGGCGACGACGGCGATGGCGACGGAAAGCGCGACGAGCACAGGGTCGTAGTGGACGCTGCCGTGGAGGCGCAGCGCGGCCATGCCCATGTAATGCATGCTCGCGACGCCGACGCCGGTGGTGAGTCCGCCGATCAGCAGGGAGCGGAGGCGTTCGCGGCCGTAGCCGACGGCGAAGACGCCGGCTCCGACGACGACCATGGCGACGATCAGGCTGAGGATGGTGAGCGGTACGTCGTAGCGGATGTCGGTGCCGGTGACGCCGAATCCGAGCATCGCCACGAAGTGCATCGTCCAGATGCCGGTGCCTATGGCGGAGGCGGCGGTGAGCAGCCAGTTGCGGCGTGATCGGCCGCTCGCCTCCAGGGCTCGTACGGTGCAGCGCAGGCCGAGGGCGGCGCCGATGCAGGCCATCGCGTACGACAGCACGGGGGTCAGCCAGCCGAAGGTGGCGTGGTCCAGGTGTCCCATGACTCGGGGACGCTAGGGGGGCAGGGGCGCACGCTGGGGGCGCATTTCGAAAGCTGATGGAATATGACAGAGAGATGGTCTGGAACGATCGCACCGGACTCGAACGAGTGCACCGAACTTTCACCGTAAGGACGGACGAAACCACCGGATCGAGGGACGGGACGGCGGCCCCCGGGTGCGGGATCATGGACATATGAGCGACGACCCGAAAGACGTCCAGGAGTTCTTCGGCGTACGCGCCGCCGGCTGGGACACCCGCTTCCCCGACGACGGCCCGGCCTACGCCGCCGCGGTGGCGGAACTGGGCCTGCGCCCCGGCGACTCCGTCCTCGACGCCGGCTGCGGCACCGGCCGCGCCCTCCCTCCGCTGCGCGAGGCGGTCGGCCCGCAGGGCACGGTGATCGGCGCGGACCTGACGGCGCAGATGCTGACGGCAGCCGTCGACGCCGGCCGTGACGAGGGCGTCCTGCTGGTACGCACCGACGTGACCCGGCTGCCCGTGCGCTCGGGCGCCCTGGACGCGGTGTTCGGGGCGGGGCTCATATCCCATCTGCCCGATCCGGCGGCCGATCTGCGGGAGTTGGCGCGGACGGTCCGGCCCGGCGGGCGGCTCGCCCTCTTCCACCCGGTCGGCCGCGCCGCGCTCGCCGCCCGGCACGGCCGGCAGCTCACCCCGGACGACCTGCGGGCCGAGCCCAACCTCCGCCCCCTGCTGGCCGGTTCGGGCTGGCGGATGGAGACCTACGTGGACGAGGACGACCGCTACCTGGTGCTGGCCGTCCGCAAGGACTGAGGAACGGATTCGGGGTCGGCGCCGGCCGTGGCGGGTCCTCGTCGGCGGTCTTCTGCCGCGGCCGTCCGCTGTCTACCGTGGTGATGCCGGGTGGCCCCGCCCGGGGGAAGGCGGTGGACCGTGCCCGGAGGTGTACTGGAGAGACTGCGCAGGCTGCGGGAGCGCAGGGCGAACCCCGACGGCAAGCCACGGGTCGCACCGCGGGAGGCTCGGCGGCAGCGGAACCTGTTCGAGGCCGCGGCGGACTACGTGGTCGGCTGTGTGGAGGACGACGAGGACCGTATCGAGGACGCCGTGACGTCGGTGCAGCCGGAGGCCCTGACGTTCGGCATCAACGAGCTGGCCTGCCGGGCCGTGATCGCGCTCGCCCGGGAGCGCGATCAGTCCCCGGAGACCGTCGCGCGGGACCTGCTCGGGCTGCCGCCCGCGTGAGGTCCGCGGCGGAATCGGTAAGCGGAAGGCTCTCGACGTGCGGGTTACCCACTGGTTATGGTGCGCCGACGACCGATGGGCACACCTGAAGCTGATGGGGAGGCCGCTGTGGCCGGGACGGACGAGACCGCCACCGAGACCGCCACCGACGACGCCGGCGAGGTCGTCGTCGACACCGCCGTCGACGACGACCCGCTCTACGTGCTCACGGCCGTGCTCCTCACGCCCGCGCAGTTCCCGAGCGTGCTCGGCGACGACTATCCGGCAGCCTGCGCGACGCTCGGCCTGGAGGCGTACGCGGACGGGTACGGGCTCGTGCTCGGCCAGGACGGCGACGGAGCGCGCTGGACGGTGGTCGTCGACGACGTCTCGCTCGTCGCGGTGGCGATCGCCTCCTGGGACTGCGGGATGGAGTACGACCTCTCGCCCGACGAACGCAGCGTCGTCGCCGCGATGCCGGGGTGGCCGCTGGCCGTGGCCACCGCCGCGCCCGGCCTGCCCGCGCCGCACGACCCGGCCCCCGAGGAGGGCGAGCCCGCGCTGCTCGTCCCGCCGGACGGCGACGCGTGGGGCCCGGCGCAGCGACGTCTCGGCGCGGACGAGGTGGCGCTGCAGTGGGCCGCCTGGCGAGCGCAGTTCGACGACGGCCAGGGGACAGGGACGGGGACGGAGGAGGCGACCGGCTCCACGGACGAGGCGACCGGCTCCGCAGAGGAGACGCAGGGCGACGAGGCTTCCGCCACCGCCACGTCGTCCGCTCCCGCCGAGCACGACCCCTACGCCGGCGTCCGGCGGGCCCTTGCCGAGTTGCGCGGCTATCTGGAGGCCGCGCCGCCGGTCGGGCGGGTCCGGTCCAGCTTCGCGCCCGACGGCGCGCGGATGCTGCGGGCGGACGGGCCGGGCTGGTCGCTGGTCGCCCGGACCGACGACATGGCGTTCGTGCTGCTGGACGACGAGCCGCGCGAGGTGCTGCCCGTGGCCCGCGGGCCGAAGCTGCCCACGCTCCTGGAGGCGCTGGACGGCATCGCGGTCCGGCCCGCCTGAGGCCCCGACCGGTGCCCCACATGGGCGGCCGGTCCGCGGTGTGGTGCGGCCCCATGGCCGGGCGGTCGGGGCGGCCGCAGGATGTGGCGGCGCACCTGTCCGCATCCCCTACCGGAGGCCGCCCATGCGCCTGTTCCGAGGCGTACCCCTGCTCACCGTATTCCTGGCGGCGCTGACCGTCGTCGGCCCCGCGAGCCCCGTCGGGGCCGCGGAGACCGGGCCTGAGGCACCCGGCCGATGCACCCGGCAGGACCGGGTCCGCGTACCCGGTGCCGAGCACCACCGTCTCGCCTGCCTCCCGGACCTCACGACCGCAGGACTGGCCGGCACCCCGCACACCGACATGGCCGACCAAGCAGGCCTCTCGGCCAAGGGGACGAAGAACCCCTCCGGCGTCCCCGGGCTCCAGATCGACGGGTACTTCCCCGACGACTCCACCCTCAACGCCACCCACGGCTGGTCCCACGACGCCCAGTTCGTGATCCGGCTCCCCGACAACTGGAACGGCGGCCTCGTCGTCACCGGGGCGCCCGGCACCCGGCGGCAGTACGCCACCGACACGCTCATCTCGGACCAGGTGCTGGCCCAGGGCTTCGCGTACGCCGCCACCGACAAGGGCAACACCGGCCCCGACTTCTTCACCGACGGCCGCCGCCCCGGCGACGCGGTCGCCGAGTGGAACCGCAGCGTCACCGAGCTGACCCTGGCGGCCAAGCAGGCCGTACGACTCCGCTACGGGCAGGGGCCCCGGCGCACGTACATGACGGGCATCTCCAACGGCGGCTACCTCACCCGCTGGCAGCTGGAGAACCGGCCGGACCTCTACGACGGCGGCGTCGACTGGGAGGGCGTGCTCTGGACCGCCGAGGGTCCCAACCTGCTGACGGGGCTGCCGGTGACGGTCGCCCGCACGCTCGGCCGGGCGGACGACGAGGCGCTCCTGCGGGCCGGCTTCGCGCCCGGTTCGCAGTTCCTGTGGCCGTACCACGAGAAGGTGTACTGGGGACTCACACAGAAGGTGTTCCGAGCCGAGTTCGACCCGGCGTACGACCCGGCCTGCCCGGGCGCCACGGCCGGTTCCACCACGGAGCAGATCTTCGCGCCCTGCCCGTCCGACGCCGTGTACGACTACGCCGCGCGCCCCGCATCGGTGCACCGGGCCGTCGCCCGGATCGCGCTGACCGGCAGGATCGGCCGCCCGCTGATCACCCTGCACGGCGACCTCGACACACTGCTGCCGATCTCCACCGACTCCGACGTGTACGCGCGGATGATCGACGCACGCGGCCGGGGCGCGCTGCACCGCTACTACACCGTCGCGGACGGCACGCACGCCGACGGGCTGTACGACGCCTTCCCGGACAGGCTGCGCCCGATCCTGCCCTGCTACCGGTCCGCCTTCACGACCCTGACGGCCTGGGTGGAGCACGGCGCCCGCCCGCCGGCCGACCATCGGGTGGCGCGGCCGGCGACGGGCGACGTGGTCAATTCCTGCGAGCTGACGCCGGCGGGCTGAGGCTCAGCGGTCTATCTCCTTGCGCGATGTCCGGCGCAGCCGCCGCCGCTGCTCCGGGTCGAGGGCGAAGTACGCCACGGCGGGGACGCCGACGACGATGAGCAGTGACATCCAGAATCCGATGAGGGGCCACAGGAGAAGGCCGACGGCCACTCCCCCGATGACGATTTTGGTCCTTGTCGACATCTCCGACGCCTCCTTCGCGGCCCGGGGGCCGCTCTTGCAGGGGAAACGCGCGGGCGAACGGCGCGGTTCCCCCGCCGTCCGCCTGCGCCCGGTCCTCGGGCGCACCGCGTCCTCACACGCTCCGCGTCGTCACTCGCTCCGCAGCGGTTCGCCGACGTCGTGCAGATGCCCGAGGGCCTGCCGGTACGAGTCGACGAAACCGGTCTCCGTGTAGGTGATACCCAGATCGCGGCAGTGTGCGCGCACGGCGGGCCGGGCGAGCCGCAGGTGCGGGCGCGGCATGCTCGGGAAGAGGTGGTGCTCGATCTGGTAGTTCAGTCCGCCGAGGAACCAGTCGGTGACGACGCCGCCCCGGATGTTGCGCGAGGTGAGGACCTGGCGGCGCAGGTGGCCCCAGGACTCGCCGCCGTCCGCGTCGGGCATCTCCATGCCCTTGTGGTTGGGCGCGAAGGCGAGACCGAGGTGCAGGCCGAGCAGCATCTGGTGGACCAGGGCGAACACCAGCGCCTGGACCGGGGTGAGCGCGGCCAGCAGCAGGGCGACGTAGCCGATGACGTGGGCGAACAGCAGACCGCCCTCGACGAGCCGGTCCCGCCGGTTCCGGTACGGCCCGTCCGCGGCGAACAGCGCCTGGAAGCCGTACACCTTCAGCGCGATGCCCTCCAGGGTGGTCAGCGGGAAGAACAGCCAGGCCTGGTGACGGGTGAGCCAGCCGCGCCAGCCCGTGCGGCCCTCGGCCTGGTCCTGGGCGAAGACCAGGATGTCGGGGGCGACGTCGGGATCCTTGTCGACGTGGTTGGGGTTGGCGTGGTGCCGGTTGTGCTTGTCGTTCCACCACTCCCGGCTCATGCCGAGCAGCACGTTGGCGTGCAGCCGCTGGATGAGCCGGTTGCGGCGGCGGTCGGTGCTGATCTGGGCGTGACCGGCGTCGTGGGCGACGAAGGCGGCGCGGGTGGACAGCAGGGCGAACGGCACCGCGAGCGGCAACGCCCACCAGGACGGGCCGATGAGGAACAGGCCGGCGACGACGGCGGCGAGGCCGAGCAGGTTGACGGCGATGCCGCGGGCGTACCAGCCGGGCCGCCCCTCCAGCAGGCCCTGCTGCTTGATGGTGCGCAGCAGCGGCGCGAACTCGCTGCCGCCGCCGGACTCGCGGCGAGGCGCGGGCGGCCGGGCGGGCGCCGTGAGCGTTGCGGTGGCCTGGGGCATGGCGGTCTCCGGTGTCCGTGGGAAGGGTGGCTGGGTCTTGGTCGCTGCCGGTCCTTGAAACCTACGGACGGTGATCGTCTGCGGCCATGACGGCTTCCCCCGGATCTCCGGGGCGGCATCCCCCGGGGCCGTCGGGGGCCTGCCCGGTGCCGGGGGTGGGGCTGTCCCCACCCCTCCTCCATCCGGCGACGCATAAGGTGATGCACATCACGATGCGAATGCGTGCGCGCGGCGGACGCGTCGAGTACTCTCGGCCGCTCGCGCATTAGTCAAATTTGAGGAGTGCGTCTTCACCGTGCAGCGCCCCGCACCGCTCGCCGATCTCTCCGACCGCCCCGACCTCGCCCGCCTCACCCGGCTCGCCCGCTGCTCCGCCGTCTTCCTGCCGGGCGACCCCGCCCGCACGGGACGGATCGCCTTCTGGCCCTCCGACGACTCCGGGAACGACCCCGCGGATGACCCTGCGGATGACGGCGTCGGCACCCCGGAGGCAGTCGTCGAGGAGCTCGTCCTCGTACGCAACGACCTCCGCCGCAACACCGTCCCCGCACTGTTCCTTCCGGTACGGGACGCCCTGCCGGTCCTGACCCGCGCGAGGCTCGTCCCCGGCGCCTCGCCCGCCACCGCCTTCTGGGGCTCGGCCGCACTGCTCGCGCTGCACCTGGCGGCCCGCGGTCTGCTGCTGCCCGGCCTGACCGAGACCGACCGGGACGCCTGGCGCATCGGCCCGCTCGGCCCGGAAGAGCTCGACCTTGTACGCACGCTCGCCGCCTCGATGCCGCCGACGGCGCACGCCGTACCGCTGAACGCCGACAGCGACAGCGACAGCGATGACGACGGGCCGCTGCTCCCCGAGCCGGAGCAGCTGCTGCGTGCCTTCCTCGACGCGGTCGCCGATGTCCTGCCCCGTACCCCCGCGGCCGAACTCGCCGCGGGCGGCCCGGCGTTCGCCGCGACCGCGCCGCAGACCGTGCCCGAACAGCGCGCCTGGGCGACGGACGTGGCCGCCGGTCACGACGCCGGCGTACGGCTCTCGCTGCGCATCGAGGTCCCCGGCCTTACAGAGGGCGACGCCGAGACGGATGGCGCTGCGCCCCGTTTCCGCGCCGTGCTCCAGATGCACAGCGCCGCCGACCCGACGCTGCTGGCCGACGCCGCCGACGTCTGGTCCGGCGCGGCCGGACCCGGCGCCGCGGCCTTCGGCCCCCGCGCCCGCATGGACGCCCTGCTGGCCCTGCGGCGCGCCGCCCGCGCCTGGGCGCCGCTGACTCCGCTGCTGTCGGCGGCCGTTCCGGACGCCGTCGACCTGGCCGACGAGGAGATCGCCGAGCTGCTCGGCCCCGCCGCGCGCCACCTCGCCGCCACCGGCGTCCAGGTGCACTGGCCGCGGGACCTCGCCCACCGCCTCACCGCCCGCGCCGTCATCGGCCCTCCAGAGGGGCAGACGGGCGCGGAGGACGGCACGTGGGGCGACGGGCTCCCCTCGTTCCTCTCCGCCGACGCCCTGCTCTCCTTCGACTGGCGGTTCGCCGTGGGCGGGCTCGAGCTCAGCCGCACCGAGCTCGACCGGATCGCCGAGACCGGCCGGCCGCTCGTGCGGCTGCGCGACCAGTGGGTCCTGATCGACCCCGAGGAGGTCCGCCGCGCCCGGGAGTCCCGTGACCGCAAGGTCACCCCGGTCGACGCGCTCGGGGCCGTCCTCACCGGCAGCGTCGAGGTGGACGGCCGCCGGGTCGACGTCGCCGCGTCCGGCGGGCTCGCCGCACTCCGCGACCGGATCGCCGATCCGGAGGGCGGCGTGCAGGAGCTCGCCCAGCCCGCGGCGCTCGCCGCCACGCTGCGCGACTACCAGCTGCGCGGCCTCAACTGGCTGCACCGGATGACCTCGCTCGGCCTCGGCGGCTGCCTCGCCGACGACATGGGTCTCGGCAAGACCATCACGCTCATCGCGCTCCATCTGCACCGGCAGACCGATCAAACCTCCGCCGGGCCGACACTCGTCGTCTGTCCGACGTCGCTGATGGGCAACTGGCAGCGGGAGGTCGAGAAGTTCGCGCCGGGCACCCCGGTCCGCCGCTTCCACGGCTCCGCCCGCTCCCTGGAGGGCCTGGCGGACGGCGAGTTCGTCCTGACCACGTACGGCACCATGCGCCTGGACGCGCCCCGGCTGGGCGCCGTGCACTGGGGCATGGTCGTCGCCGACGAGGCGCAGCACGTCAAGAACCCGTACTCGGCGACCGCCAAGGAGCTGCGGACCATCGGGGCGAAGGCCCGCGTGGCGCTGTCCGGCACGCCCGTCGAGAACAACCTGTCCGAGCTGTGGGCGATCCTCGACTGGACGACCCCGGGACTGCTCGGCCGGCTCGGGACCTTCCGCAGCCGATACGCGCAGGCCGTCGAGGGCGGCCAGGACCCGGCCGCGGCCGCACGGCTGTCCGCGCTCGTGCGGCCCTTCCTGCTGCGCCGCCGCAAGTCGGACCCGGGCATCGCGCCCGAGCTGCCGCCGAAGACCGAGACCGACCGCGCCGTGTCGCTCACCGCCGAACAGGCCGGTCTGTACGAGGCGGTGGTCCGCGAGACGCTCGCCGCGATCTCCGAGGCGGACGGGATGGAACGGCGCGGCCTCGTGGTCAAGCTGCTGACCGCGCTCAAGCAGATCTGCAACCACCCGGCCCAGTACCTGAAGGAGGAACGGCCGCGGATCGACGGCCGTTCGGGGAAGCTGGAGCTGCTCGACGAGCTCCTCGACACGATCGTCGCCGAGGGCGCGAGCGTGCTGGTCTTCACGCAGTACGTGCAGATGGCGCGGCTGCTGGAGCGGCATCTCGCGGACCGCGGCGTGCCGTCGCAGTTCCTGCACGGCGGCACGCCGGTCCCCGAACGCGAGGCGATGGTGCAGCGCTTCCAGGACGGCGAGGTGCCGGTCTTCCTGCTGTCGCTGAAGGCGGCGGGCACGGGTCTGAACCTCACCCGCGCCGGCCACGTCGTGCACTACGACCGGTGGTGGAACCCGGCCGTGGAGGCGCAGGCGACCGACCGGGCGTACCGCATCGGCCAGACCCAGCCGGTGCAGGTGCACCGGCTCATCGCGGAGGGCACGGTCGAGGACCGTATCGCCGAGATGCTGCTGCGCAAGCGGGAGTTGGCGGACGCCGTACTGGGCTCCGGCGAGGCGGCGCTCACCGAGCTGACCGACGCGGAGCTGGCCGAGCTGGTGGAGCTGCGAGGAGGCGGCCGATGAGCGGGCGCGAGCGCGAGTACCAGGACGACTACGAGGACGAGTACGGCCACAAGGGCAAGTACGGCCGCGACGACGAGGACGGGGACGACACGCTGGACGCCTACGAGACGGACGACGAGCTCGACCAGGACGACACGCACGACGAAGGCCCCGACGCGGCCGACTCCGAGGAACGGACCTTCGCCGCGCTGCCGCCCGCCCATGGCCGGGGCTTCGCGCAGACCTGGTGGGGCCGTGCCTGGCTCCAGGCGCTGGAGGACACGGCGCTCGACGGCGAGCAGGTGAAGCGGGGCCGGCGGGCCGCGCGCGAGGGCGCGGTGGGCGCGGTGTCGGTCCGGCCGGGCCGCATCACGGCGGTCGTCCGGGACCGGGACGGCATGGCCCACCGCAGCGATGTGCTGCTGCGGGAGCTGGACGACGACGAGTGGGACCGCTTCCTCGACATGGCGGCGGACAGCGCCGGGCACATCGCGGCGCTGCTCGACCGCGACATGCCGCCGCATCTGGTCGAGGACGCGGCCGGGCTCGGACTCGAACTGCTGCCGGGCATAGGCGACCTGGAGCCGGAGTGCACCTGCGGTGCGTGGGACCACTGTCCGCACACGGCGGCCCTGTGCCACCAGGTGGCCCGGCTGCTCGACCAGGACCCGTTCGTGCTGCTCCTGATGCGCGGCCGGGGCGAGCGGCGGCTCCTGGACGACCTGCAGGAGCGGAGCGTCGCGCGCGCCGAGCCGGCACGGGAGGGGGCGCGGCGGGCCGGCGTACCGGCGGCGGAGGCATACACGGCGGGGGACATCCTGCCGCCGCTGCCTGCTCCCCCGCCACTGCCGGAGGCGCCTGGGGGTGCGCAGTCGCTGGACACGGAGACGGACCCGGCGCCGGGTCTCGACCCGGCCGCGCTGGAGTTCCTGGCCGAGGACGCGGCGGCCCGGGCGCGGCGGCTGCTGGCCGAGGCGCTGGCCCCGGAGCACGTAGCGGCCCCGTGGGAGCCGTCCTTGACGGTCGATCAGGACGCGGTGCGACTGGCCGCGGCCGGTCCGACTCCGTGGATCGCGGCCCGGCTCGCGTCCGGCGCCGGACGCGGTCGTGCGGGGCTGACGGCGGCGGCCGAGGCGTGGCGGCTCGGCGGGGCGGCGGCACTCGCCGTCCTGGACGGGTACCGGCCGCCGTCCCCGGAGGTGCTGGCGCGGGCGAAGGCGGTGCTCGCCGAGGCGTGGGAGGCAGCGGACCGGCCCACGCTCCGTGCGTCGTCCCACGCCCGCTGGACGGTCGTCGGCGCGGACGTACAGCTCCGGCTGGCCGAGGACGGCCGCTGGTGGCCGTTCCGCCGCGCCGGCTCCCAGTGGGTCCCGGCGGGCCCGCCGACGGCCGACCCCGCATCGGCGCTGGCGGGGGTGGCTCAGCCCGCGGAGTGAGGGGTCACTGCAACGGGGCTTCGAGCTTGCGTCCCGAGTCGGAGAGCACGGCGAGGCTGCACACGATCGTGTCGTAGCCGAGCAGGTAACCGGAGCGGTACGGGTACTGGACGTACGTCGTCCAGTACGTGCCCGAGGGCTGCGCGGCCGCCTTGGCGCGCAGCGGCGCGCGGCACAGCTCCGCCGCCCGGCGCCGGACCTCGTCATCCGTGCGGAGCGCCCCGGCGAGCCGGAGCCGGGCCACCACCTCGGCGTCGTGCGGGCGGTCGCAGCGGCGGCGCGTCGGGGTGCCGGGGTTGTCGCGGTCCATGTCGAAGCAGTCGCCGACGCGCAGGCGTTCGTACTCGACCGGCTCGCCGCCGCTGGAGCGGTCGGGCCGGCGGGTCGGAGTCGGGGCCGGGGTGGTGTGGCCGCGGACGATCGCCGGGGTCGCCGAGGGGGTGGGCTTCGTGGACTTCTTGCGGCGTTCCCGCAGCTCGCCGGGGTCGGGCGTGGCGCGGCGGGACGGCAGGCGTGCCGGGTCGCCGCCGGCCGCGGAGGGTCCGGAGGTGGGAGTGCCGGGGCGGCCGTCGCCGTCGCCCCCGCCGGTCGGCCCGTCGGGCGTCGCCGGGGCGTTGCGCCGGGCGTCGTCGCGCACGTCCTCGGTGCGGAGCGTGTCCCGGGCCGTCACGACGGCGGCGGCAAGGACGGCGGCCAGCACGATCAGCACCAGCGGCCCGGGCATGAGGCGGCGGTGCGGACCGGGGGTGCCGGGGGCAATGGGTCGCTCAGCCATGTGCACCAGGGTGACCGGTGGCCCGCCGTCCCGCGAGACCGGGTCGGCGGTTACGGGCAGGGCCGTACGGAATCGTGACATTCGAGGGTGCGAATGCACCCGAAACACCCTCGGGGACAGGCGTGTGACGCTGTGTGTGCCTGTCCCGTCGGCGTGTCGCGCACGTCACGATCCGGCCATGACCGCACCGCCGAAGCCCTGTGTGGCGCGTTACTTCAACCGGGCCTATGTGCGGCGCGTTACTTCAAACCGAGCTGGCGCTCCGCCGCCTCGACGGTCTGGGCGAGCAGCACCGCGATGGTCATCGGGCCGACGCCGCCCGGGACCGGCGTGATGAGGGAGGCGCGCTCGGCGGCCGACCCGAAGTCGACGTCACCGACGTTGCCCGGGTTGTAGCCGGCGTCGATGACGACGGCGCCCGGCTTGATGTCCTCGCCCTTGATGAAGTTCGGCTTGCCGACGGCGGCGACGAGGACGTCGGCCTCGCGGACGACCGAAGAGAGGTCGGTGGTGCGGGAGTGGCAGTAGGTGACGGTGGCGTCGCGGCCGAGGAGCAGCAGTCCGGCCGGCTTGCCGAGGATGGCGCTACGGCCGACGACGACCGCGCGCTTGCCGGTGAGCCCGACCTCGTACGCGTCGAGGAGCCGCATGATGCCGCCCGGGGTGCAGGAGACGAAGCCGGGCAGGCCGAAGCCCATGGCTGCGAAGGAGGCCATGGTGACGCCGTCGACGTCCTTCTCCGGGGCGATGGCCTCGAAGGCGGCGCGCTCGTCGATGTGCGGGCCGACCGGGTGCTGGAGAAGGATGCCGTGCACCTCGGGGTCGGCGGACAACGCGGAGATCGCGGCGACGAGCTCCTCGGTCGTGGTCGCCGCGGGCAGCTCGACGTGGCGGGAGCGGATTCCGGCCTTGGCGCAGCGGTTCTGCTTCATCTTCACGTACGTGACGGAGGCCGGGTCCGCGCCGACGAGCACGGTGGCCAGACAGGGCGTCACGCTGGTGCGGCGGGTGATTTCGGCGGCGCGGGCGGCGGTCTCCTCGACCGTGCGCCGAGCGAGGGCGGTGCCGTCCATGAGGGTCGCGGTGCTGGTGGACATGGGCTGCTCCTGGGCGTGGGCTGATGGGAGTCGCCCAGGCGCGCGGCAGTCGGACGGAGGTCCGCCGGGCCGCTCCCCGGTGGTGATCCACCCAAGCGCCAGTCACGGCCCGAGCCCCACTCTACGTGACGGCCAGGGGCGCGGACCGGACAGGCCGTGCACGGACGCTTGTCGGCGGACCGCTCCGGCACCACGATGGCGCGCACGGGGGCTTCGAGCACGCGCGGGACGACCTCGGCGGGAGGCCGACTTGAACGCAGGCGGGACGACGGACGCCTCAGCGACGACTCCGGGGGCCGGAGCGACGACTCCAGAGTCCGGAGCAACGACTTCTGAAGCCCGGAACGCCAGAGCGGCGACTCCCGGCGCCGGGGACGCATCAGCCGTACGCCGGGCCCACGAGGTGTTCACCTCCGGCGGCGAGCTGCGCAGGCCGCCGGTGCGCGAACTGGTCGCCGCGTCGTGGCGGCGCTCGGCACGGGCCCGCGTCAGCCCGGACGGCGCGGCCTGCGTGGAGCTGGCCGACGACGACCTCGTCGCGTACCGGGAGGAACATCCGCTGGCACCGGCGATGCCGGTGGTCCGGGAGCTGATGGGCGCGTACGCGCGGGACGGCGAGCATCTGCTCGCGGTCTGCGACGCGGCGGGCCGGATGATGTGGGTGGAGGGCCATCCCGGGACGCTCCGAAAAGCGCGCGGGATGAACTTCGTGGCGGGCGCACGCTGGTCGGAGTCCGCGGCCGGCACGAACGCGCCCGGCACGGCGATCGCCGTGGACCGACCGGTGCAGGTCTGCGCCGCCGAGCACTTCAGGCGTCGGGTGCAGGCGTGGACGTGCGCGGCGGCACCGGTCCACGATCCGCACACCGGCCGGATGCTCGGCGCGGTCGACATCACCGGCGGCGACGGACTCGCGCATCCGCACAGCCTGGCGTTCGTACAGGCGGTGGCGCGGGCGGCGGAGGCGCATCTGGCGCTTCGGGCGCCCGCCGTGCCCGCCGGCCGGCCGCGGCTGACGGCGCTCGGCCGGGACGAGGCGGTGCTGCGGATCGACGGCCGCAGCGTACGGCTGAGCCGCCGGCACAGCGAGATCCTGGTGGTCCTCGCCCACCGCCCGGACGGTGTGAGCGGCGACGAACTGCTGGTGGAGCTGTACGAGGACGAGTCGGTGACCCCGGTGACGCTGCGCGCGGAGCTGTCGCGGCTGCGCGGTCTGCTCGGCCCGGAGGTGCTGCGCTCACGCCCGTACCGGCTGGCCTCGCCGGTGGACGCCGACTTCGCGGCCGTGGACCGGCGGCTCGCCTCGGGCGCGGTGTCGGCGGCGCTCGGCGCGTACGCGGGCCCACTGCTGCCGGGTTCGCGCGCGCCCGGGGTCGTACGGCTGCGGGAGCGGCTCACGGACCGGCTGCGGGCGGCGCTGGTGGACCGGGCGGATCCGGGGCTGCTCGCGGACTGGGCGTACAGCGCGTGGGGCGAGGACGACGTGGAGCTGTGGCGGGCGCTGGCGGACGCGGTCCCGGCGGTGCAGCGGCCGCCGGTACTGGCGCGGCTGCGCGCCCTGGACGCGGAACTGTCCGCGGGCGCAACGGGGTTGCAACGTCCGGGTCCGCACACTCGGCGGTGAGCGCCGGCCAGGGACGGCCGGCGCGGTCCGAGGGAGGCCCCGAAGATGACCCGTTTCGCCGCACCCGGCACCGACGGCGCGCTCATGTCGTACCGGTCGCGCTACGACCACTGGATCGGCGGCGAGTACGTCGCCCCGGCCGGCGGCCGGTACTTCGAGAACCCGAGCCCGGTCGACGGCAAGCCGTTCACCGAGATCGCCCGCGGCACGGCCGAGGACGTCGAACGCGCCCTGGACGCGGCGCACGCGGCCGCGCCGGGGTGGGGCCGCACGGCTCCGACGGAGCGGGCGAACATCCTGCTCCGCATCGCCGACCGCATGGAGGCGAACCTGGCGGAACTGGCGGTGGCGGAGAGCTGGGAGAACGGCAAGCCGGTGCGCGAGACGCTGGCGGCCGACATCCCGCTGGCCATCGACCACTTCCGCTACTTCGCGGGCGCGCTGCGCGCCCAGGAGGGGACGCTCAGCGAGGTCGACGACGACACGGTGGCGTACCACTTCCACGAGCCGCTGGGCGTGGTCGCGCAGATCATCCCGTGGAACTTCCCGATCCTGATGGCGGTCTGGAAGCTGGCCCCGGCGCTGGCGGCCGGCAACGCGGTGGTCCTGAAGCCGGCCGAGCAGACCCCGGCCTCGGTCCACTACCTGATGAGTCTGATCGCGGACCTGCTGCCGCCGGGCGTGGTCAACATCGTCAACGGCTTCGGCGCGGAGGCGGGCAAGCCGCTGGCGTCCTCGGCGCGCGTCGCGAAGATCGCGTTCACGGGCGAGACCACGACGGGGCGGCTGATCATGCAGTACGCCTCCGAGAACATCAAACCGGTCACCCTGGAACTCGGCGGCAAGTCGCCGAACATCTTCTTCGACGACGTGTGGGCCGCGGACGACGACTTCCGCGACAAGGCGCTGGAGGGCTTCACGATGTTCGCCCTCAACCAGGGCGAGGTCTGCACCTGTCCGTCGCGCGCGCTGATCCAGCGCGGCCACTACAGCGAGTTCCTGGAGGCGGCGGTCGCCCGTACGGAGAAGATCCTCCCGGGCCACCCGCTGGACACCGACACGATGATCGGCGCCCAGGCGTCCAACGACCAGCTCCAGAAGATCCTCTCCTACCTGGACATCGGCCAGCAGGAGGGCGCGAAGATCCTGACGGGCGGTCAGCGCATCGAGTACGACGGCGAACTGGCCGGCGGCTACTACGTCCAGCCGACGATCTTCGAGGGCGACAACCGGATGCGGATCTTCCAGGAGGAGATCTTCGGCCCGGTCGTCGCGGTGACCTCCTTCACCGACTTCGACGACGCGATCGGCACGGCCAACGACACGCTGTACGGCCTCGGCGCGGGCGTCTGGACCCGCGACATCAACACCGCCTACCGCGCCGGCCGCGCCATCCAGGCGGGCCGTGTCTGGACGAACTGCTACCACGCCTACCCGGCCCACGCCGCCTTCGGCGGCTACAAGCAGTCGGGCATCGGCCGCGAGACCCACAGGATGATGCTGGACCACTACCAGCAGACGAAGAACCTGCTGGTGAGCTACTCGCCGAAGAAGCTGGGCTTCTTCTAGCGGAACGGAAGAAGGCGCCTGACCCGGGGTTTTCCCGGGTCAGGCGCCTTCTTGGAGCGCCCGGACCTCGGGGAAGACGGGAGAGATGCCCAGCGAAGGGGCGATGGCCGACCAGATCGTCGACTGGGCCGTGGGTAGGTCGACATGTGGGTCGGTGAGCATCACGCGAATGCCCAGGCCGTCACAGAGCGCCAGGATCAGCGTGCTGATCGCGGCGACATCGCAGGGGGCGAACTCGCCCGACGCGACGCCGCGTTCCACCGCGCCGCCGACCCAGGCATGGAGCTGGTCGTACAGGTCGACGGCGAGGTGCCGGGCTGCGTCGTCGCGCTGTGCGCGCACCCACAGTTCCTGCCACAGTTTCCAGTCCTGGCGCAGCTCCTCGTCGGTGGGCAGCATGGTTCGCACGATGCGCGCGAGCAGGACGCCGGCCGGCACGTCGGCGTCGCCGCCGTCGAGGTCCGTGCCGGTCTGGGCGAACGAATGCGTCATCGCCTCGGCGAAGAGCTTCTCGCGGGTGTCGAAGTGGTAGTGGAGCAGCGCCTTCGACACCCCCGCGTGCTCGGCGACCTTGCGCATGCTGACGTTCTCGAACCCGATGTCCGCGATCACCTCGCACGCGGCCTTGAGGATCCGCTCCCGTGTCTCGAGTGCGCGCTCGGCCTTGGTCACGTTGGCAACTCCCGCTTTCGGTCTCGGTCCACGTCCCCGACCATCATCCCTGCCCATCCTGCCCCGCCAGGCGCCCCGGGTACGGGTGGAAGCCACGACCCGTCTTCCGACCGAGCCGCCCCGCTTCCACCATCCGAGCCAGCAGCGGCGGCGGGGCGTACAGCGGCTCGCGGTACTCCGCGTACATCGACCGGGCGATGGCCTGCACCGTGTCCAGACCGATCAGGTCGGCCAGGGCGAGCGGGCCGAGTGGATGGGCGCAGCCCAAGGTCATGGCCCGGTCGATGTCCTCGGCCGACGCCGCACCGGACTCGGCCATCCGCACCGCTGCCAGCAGGTACGGCACGAGCAGGGCGTTGACGACGAACCCCGCCCGGTCCCGGGCGTGCACGACCTCCTTGCCGAGGACCTCGGCGGCGAAGGCGCCCGCGCGCCGGACGGTGTCCTCGCCGGTGAGCAGCGAGGGCACCAGTTCCACCAGCGGCAGCCGCGGCACCGGGTTGAAGAAGTGCAGACCGATGACCTGGGACGGCCGCGAGGTGGCGGCCGCCAGTCTGATGACGGGCAGGGACGAGGTGTTGGTCGCCAGGACGGCGTCCCGGCGCTCCACGACGGCGTCGAGCCGGGCGAAGACCTCGGTCTTCGCCCGCTCGTCCTCCGCCACCGCCTCGACGACCAGATCGCGGTCGGCGAGCCGCGCCATGTCGGTGGTCACCGCGATCCGACCGGCCGCGGCCCGACGCTCGGCCACGGCCAGCCGGCCGGCCGCCTCAGCCCGTTCCAGCGAGCGGGTGATCCGCCGCAGTCCGGCCTCCGCGGCCGCCGGTCCGGTCTCCACCACCACGACGTCGCGTCCGGCGCGGGCGCAGACCTCGGCGATGCCGGAGCCCATGAGCCCGCAGCCCACGATCCCCACCCGGGCGAGGTCGCTCACGCGGTCACCGGCAGCTGCAGGACACCCGTCCCGCGCTTGACGAGTTCGCCCGCGACGATGAGTCGCTGGATCTCGGAGGTGCCCTCCCAGATCCGGTCGACGCGCAGCTCTCGGTAGAGACGCTCGACGGGGTACGAGCGGTCGTAGCCGCGCCCGCCGAAGATCTGCAGGCACCGGTCGACCACCCGACCGGACGCCTCGCTCGCCGCGAGCTTGGCGATCGCGGCCTTCGCGTGCAGGGTCTTGCGGTCGGTTCGGCCCTCGCCGACCTCCCAGGCGACCTGGTGGGTGTACGCGCGGTTCACGGCGATGTCGACGGCCGAGTCGGCGAGCATCCCCTGGATCAGCTGGAAGTCGGCGATACGGGAGCCGAACTGACGGCGTCCGACGGCCCAGTCACGGGCGAGCTCCAGGGCCCGCTCGGCCGCCCCGATCGTGCGGGCGGCGATCATCAGCCGCTCCTCGGAGAACCAGGAGCGGGTGAGGTCGTAGCCGTTGCCGACGCCGCCGAGCACCGCGTCCTCGGGCAGGCGTACGTCGGTGAAGGTGAACTCGGGGTGTTCGTAGACGAAGGTGTGCATCCAACGGGGCACCCGGGTCATCTCGATACCCGGGGTGTCCTTGTCCACGAGGAACAGCGTCGGCGCCCGCTCCTCCCCCGCAGCAGCGAGCACGATCATGAAGTCGGCGTGGTCGCCCACGGTGACGAACCACTTCTCACCGTTCAGCACCCAGCCGTCGGCGGTCCGGGTCGCGGTGGTGCGCAGGTTCTGCGGGTCGGAGCCGGCCTCGGGCTCGCTGACCGCGTAGCAGTCGCGCCGGCGCCCGCGGATCACGGGCACGAGGTACCGCTCGCGCTGTTCGGGCGTGCAGTGCGAGAGGGCGTTGGCGGGCCGCCACACCATGTCCCACAGTGCGCCGGTGAGCCGGCCCAGTTCCTCCTGGACGACGACCTGCTCGGGGACGGTGAGTCCGGCACCGCCCCACTCGGCCGGCATGTTGACGGCCTGGAGGCCGCTGTCGAGGACGGCGTCGCGGATCTCGGCGTGGGCCTGTGGCGGCAGACCGTTGTTCTCCTCGCAGTCGAGCTCGTACTTCATGATGAAGTCGGTGAGGTCACGCGCCGATTCCTTGAGCTCCTGCTGGCGTGCGGTGAGACGGAAGTCCATGGGGTGCTTGTCCTCTCGGTGGTGGGTGTGGGTGTGGGTGCCGGGGCAGGGCGGTGGGCTCAGCGCGGCAGGGCCAGCGCCCCGGTGCCGCGCTTGATCAGCTCGTTGGCGATGATCAGCCGCTGGATCTCCGAGGTGCCCTCCCAGATCCGGTCGACGCGCAGCTCGCGGTACATCCGCTCGACCGGGTACGAGCGGTCGTAGCCGCGCCCGCCGAAGATCTGCAGGCACCGGTCGACCACCCGACCGGCGGCCTCGCTCGCCGCGAGCTTCGCCGTGGAGGCCTTGGCGTGCAGGGTCTTGCGGTCGGTCTGAGGCTGGTCGGCCTCCCAGGCGATCTGGTGGGTGTAGGCGCGGTTGACGGCGATGTCGACGGCGCAGTCGGCGAGCATCCCCTGGATCAGCTGGAAGTCGGCGACACGGGAGCCGAACTGACGGCGTCCGACGGCCCAGTCACGGGCCAGTTCCAAGGCCCTCTCGGCGGCGCCGACGGTCCGGGCGGCGATCATCAGCCGCTCGTCGGTGAACCACTCCTTCGTCAGCTCGTAGCCGTTGCCGACGCCGCCGAGCACGTCCTCGTCGGATACGAAGACGTCGGTGAACCGGAACTCGGGGTGCCCGTTCACCGCTGAGTGCATGAAACGGGGGACCCGCGTCATCTCGACACCGGGGGCCTGCTTGTCGACGAAGAACAGCGTCGCCGCTCGGTCCGGCCCGGCATCGGCCTGCACCAGCAGGAAGTCGGCGATGTCGCCGCAGGTGACGAACCACTTCTCGCCGTTCAGCAGCCAGCCGCCCGCCGTGCGGGTCGCGGTGCTCGTGCCCGATCCGGGGTCGGATCCGGCCCCGGGCTCGGTGACGGCGAAGGCGTCGAAGCGCTCGCCGCGAATCACCGGCAGCAGGTACTTCTCGCGTTGTGCCTCGGTGCCGTACGCGAGGACGTTGGCGGGCCGCCAGGGAATGTCCCACAGGCAGTTGGTGACCTTGCCGAACTCCTCCTCGACGATCACCTGGTCCAGCAGGGAGAGTCCGGCGCCGCCCCACTCGGCGGGCATGTTGATGGCGTAGACGCCGGCTTCGATCGCGGCCCGGGTCAGCTCCCGCACGGTGTCGGCGGGCAGCGGGCCGCCGGCTTCCTCGGACTGCTCCTCGTACCGCATCAGGAGCCGGGTGTAGGCCGCGGCGCGCGCCTTGAGCTCGGTCTGCTCGGGGGTGTAGCGGAAGTCCATGGTGCGGGTCTCCTCCAGGGCGAGAGGGGTGTGCGGGACGGTGTGCAGAGAGGTACGCGGGGGTGTACGGGCAGGCCTCGCCGGGGCCTCGTGGGGATGGGGTGGGGTCAGCCGAGGACGGCTCGCGCGTCCAGCGCGAGGGCGCCGTCCGGGCGTACCAGCAGCGGGTTGACCTCCAGTTCGGCGATCTCCGGGTGGGCCGCGGCGACCTCGGTGATGCGGGCGACGACAGCGGCGGCGGCCGTCACGTCCACGGCGGGACGGCCGCGCACGCCGTCGAGCAGGGCGGCGGTCCGCAGCCCCCGCAGCAGCTTCTCGGCGGAGCCGGCAGTCACGGGCGCGAGGGCGAAGGCCACGTCGCGCAGGGTCTCGGTGAGCACTCCGCCGAGGCCGACCATCGCCACCGGGCCGAACCGGGGGTCGCGTTGAACGCCGACGATCAGTTCGACACCGTCCGAGAGGTCCGCCATGGCCTCGACCGAGTACGACGGGGCGCCGAGGCGGGCGTGCATCCGCCGGTACGCGGCCAGCAGCGCGTCCCGGTCCGCGAGCCGCAGCGCCACCCCGCCGGCGTCGGACTTGTGCAGGACGTGGAGGGCCTTCAGGACGTACGGTCCCTCGAACGAGGCGGCAGCGGCGAGCAGCCCGGACTCGTCGGTGATCTCCCGGGCCGGTGGGAACGGCACTCCGGCCGCGGCAAGCAGCGCCCGCACACCGTGGTACGAGGGGTCCCCCAGGGGTGCCGCGGCCGGCGGAAGAACGGCCACCCCGGTCGGAGCGCCCGCCGCGCGGCCGGTCGACGCGGCCAGGGCGCGGGCCGCGTCCTCGGTGGCGGCGAACACCGGGACCCCGGCCTCCGCGAGCGCCCGGCAGCTGGGCGACTCCGGGTACATGGACTGCACGACCAGCGGCTTCGGTGTGGCGGCGAGGTGTCCGGCGATCTCCTTCGCGGCCCGTTGCTCGCCCTCGGCGAGGACCGAGCCGCCGGCCGGCCCGCCGCCCAGGCCGCCTTCGGAGGCGGCGTATCCGCCGAAGTAGCCCGTCATCAGGACGGCGTCGACCTCGTCGGCGGCCAGCAGTTCGCGGACGGTGTCGGCGTACGAGAGGGGGCGCTGCTCCCCCATGCCGGCGAGGTCGACCGGGTTGCGGACGGCGGACTGCTCCCACAGCACGCTCCGCAGCCGGTCCTGGGCCGGGACGCCGAGCTCGGGCACGTCGAGCCCGGCGTCCTCGGCGGCGTCCGCGGCGACCGCGCCGTGGCCGCCGCCGTCCGTGAGGACCGCGGTCCGTCGGCCGGTCGTGCGCCGCCCGCCGGCCAGGGCGGCGAGCACCACGGTCATCTCCCGTGGGGTGCGGACGAGTTCGACACCCGCGTCGCGGCAGGCCGCGGCCACCACGTCGGCCGAGGTGGTCAGTGCCCCCGTGTGCGACCGGGCGCTGCGGGCCGAGGCGGTGCCGCGGCCGGCGGTGAGGAGGACCACCGGCTTGCCGGCCTCGGCGGCGGCACGGGCGAAGGCCCGGCCGTCGCCGAAGTCCTCGGCGTACACGGCGATCACGGAGGTGGGCTCGTGGCGGGCGCAGTCCTCGACGAGGTCGACGAGGGTGACGTCGGCCTGGTTGCCGAGCGAGACGAACCGGGAGAAGCCGAGGCCGTGCGGGGCGCCGCGCAGCTGGAGTTCGAGGGCCAGGTTGCCGCTCTGGCTGAGCAGGGCGACACGACCGGGCGCGAACCGGTCCGAGGCCAGGTACAGCTCGGTGGTGTTGTCCGCGATGCCCAGGCAGTTGGGGCCGACGAGCACGGCTCCGGCGGCCCGGACACGCTCGGCGACGGCCCGCTGGCGGGCGAGCCCGGCGGGGCCGGCCTCGGCGAAACCGGCGGTGATGGCGACGATCGCCTTCGCGCCGCAGGCGAGAGCGTCGTCGACGGCCGCCTCGAATCCGGTGCCGGGTACCGAGATCACCACCAGGTCGACCGGCTCGCCGACCTCGCCGAGGGAGGTGGCCGCCGTCCGGCCGAGTACGGTGCCGCCGCGCCGGTTCACCAGGTGGACGGGCCGCCGGTCGGGCGCTCGGAGGGCCTGGGCGGCCACCGCGTGGCCGTACTTCGCCGGGTCGTCGCTGGCGCCGACCACGGCGACGGATCCGGGGTCGAAGAGGGAGGTCAGATCACGCCTCATCTCATCCCTCCACGCGCAGGGCGGAGTTGGGGCAGCTCTCCACGCAGGCGCGGGCCCGGTCCTCGGCAGCGGGCGGCACGTCGACGGCGACGACGTTCGCGTAGCCCCACTCGTCGAGCTCGACGAGTTCGGGGGTGTTCTCCTGGCAGAGGCCGTAGCCGTTGCACAGCGTGGCGTCCAGCAGCAGTTTCATGACGTTCCTTCCAGTACGGCGGCCATGGGCTCGGCGGATGTGGGGCCGGATCCGGTCGGCGCGGGTGGTCCCACGGCCGGTACCGGCACGCTCAGGCGGGTCAGGCGGTGCGGGCCCCGCCCGGGGGCGTCGGCACGGCATACCGGGCAGGGCCCGTCGAGATGGGCCCGGACCTGTGCTGGGAAGACGCGCAGCAGGCTTCCGGCGAGGCCGGCGGCGGCGTCAAGGAGCCCGCACGCACCCCGCCCGGGCAGTCCTCGCGCCCATCGGTGCAGCCGCTCGGCAGTGTCGGGTTCGGCGGATCCGGAGGCGAGGAGGTCCAGAGCGTCACTGATCGCGGCCGAGCCCGACACGCAGACGCCGCACTGCCGTGCGCTCTCGGCCGCGAGGTGCCCGACGGCCTCGGCGGCGGCGCCCACCGGGCAGACCTCGGCGGTGAGGAAGCGGATCGCTCCGCAGCCGAGCGCCGTACCTGCGGCGGCGAGTGCGCCGGGTTCGAGGGGCAGGTCCAGGGCGCGGGCGTCGACGAGCCCGCCGAAGAGACCGCCCATCAGGGCACCGGCCGAGGCCGGGGTGCCGTGGGCGGCGGCAAGGGTGCGAAGGGGGACCCCGTACGGCACCTCGGTGAGCACAGGTGCGACGCTGCCGCCCGAGAGGGTGACCAGGGTGGAGCGCGCGATCGACTCGCGCAGGTCGGGGCGGGCGGCGACGAGCGCGATCCGGGCGAGTGTCTCGACATTGGCGACCAGCGTCGGCGCGCCCCGGACTCCCCGCTCGAAGGGGCGGGGCGGTTTGGCGGTCGGCAGGGCCGGCCCGCCGTCGATCCGGCGGACGACCGCGGTCTCCTCGCCGGCGACATAGGCGGCGGCGGTCTCGACGACCTCGACGGGCAGCGACGGTACGCGTTCGGCGAGGGCCCGGCGGATGTGGCGGGCCGCCTCCGGGTCGGAGAGGTAGACATAGCCGTGTTCGGCGCCGGTGACCGCGGCGGCGTGGACGAGGCCGTCGAGGACCAGGTGCGGGCGGGCCCGCAGCAGCCAGCGGTCCTTGACCGAACCGGGCTCGCCCTCTTCCCCGTTGGCCACCACGACCGGGGCGCCGGCACCTGCGGCGCGCTCGCCGCGCGTCCCGCTTCCCCGGCCACGTCGCCCGTGCTCGCGGACGGTGCGGAGCTTGACGGCGGCCGGGAATCCGGCGCCGCCGCGGCCGCGCAGGTCGCAGGCGTCGAGGTGGTGCAGCAGCTCGTCGGGGGTGACGGCAGCGGCGTAGCCACCGGTGGCCTCGTACGCCTCGGCGTTCTCCGTCGCGTACGGCGTCGCGCCCAGCACGGAACCCGGCTCGGGGGCGGTCGGGTGACGGATGACGGTCGAGGGGCGGCTGATGGCCGGGGGGTGACTCGGGGGCGAGGCAAGGCTCGGGGGCGAGGGGAGGCTGCGGGTCATCTGCCGTCTCCTGTACGGGCGGTGGGGGCGGGTCCGGGGGTACGGGACCGGGTGCGCAGGAGACGCAGCGCGCTTTCGAGCGCGGCGCGGTCCCCTGCGGTGCGGCCGTATCCCGCTCCTGGCAGGCCGATGAGCATGCGGTGGTGGTCGAGGATCACCTCGGCGGCCAGCAGCGCGGCCGCGGTCGAGGCGTCCGTGTCCGCGTCGGCTCTCGTGTCCGCGTCCGCGTTCATGCGCGCGTCGGCGTCCGCGTGACTGTCCCCGCGGCCCTGCTCGTCGAGCCGGAGGGTCACGGCGGTCACGAGCGCGGTGGCTTCGGCGAGGTAGCGCAACCAGCTGTGCCGACTGCCCCGCAGGACCAGGCGTTCCACCCGGTGTCGCTCGGCGGCCGCGAGTTCGGCCCGGCCCGGCGGCGGGTGGTGCGCCGTGCCGAGGGAGGCACGCAGCGTGGCGACGGCTGCGGGCAGCTCCCGCTCCGGCTCGGGGGTGAGCCCGAGCCAGTCCAGATGCCGACGACCACTCATACGTGCCTCCGGAAGGGAAGGGGGTGCGGGTGCCGTGACCGTCGGCCGCCGGCCCGGCAGCCGAGTGGGCGGGTGGGGCGTTCGAGCCACAGGCTCGTCCGCGGTCTCGGCCGAGGAGGAATCGGAGGAGGAAAGCGAGGGAGGTGCGTGTCGGGGCAGGTGCCAGGGCACGCCGGGCTGCTTCCGGCGCGAGGGCCGTGGGCCGCACCCACCAGATGACGAGTAAATGCGCAGGTCAGAGACAGTGCGGCGGCAGAGCAGCGACAGAATCACGTTTGCTGACCGATCGGTCAGGCAATAACCAAGGTAGCTGACCGATCGGTCAGCGTACAAGTCTTGACCTAGCGGAATTCAGCCACCACGCTGGCTGTCCAATCGGTCAGCCCGGTCCCGGCACCCGCCCCGACCCGCTGCCCGCATCCGGTTCGCACGACATCGACGCCCGACACCGATCGCCGCACCGCGGTACGAGGAGTCACCGATGCACCCCAGAGCCCCCGCACCCGGCGCACTCACCGCGCACGAGGCGCCCACCGCACCCGACACGGCCGCCAAGGCCCTCCCCGCTCCCGCGCTGGCGGCCCGCCACTACACCGATCCCGCCGTCGCCGCCGCCGAGACCCGCCAGATCTTCGCCAGGTCCTGGCAGCTCGTGTGCCACGAGTCCGACCTGCCCGGCCCCGGGGCCCGGCTCGCCGCCACCGTCGCCGACCGGGAGGTCCTGGTCGTCCGCACCGAGGACGGCGGCCTCGCCGCCCACCTCAACGTCTGCCGCCATCGCGGAACCCGCCTGGTCACCGCCCCCGAACCGGCCGGCAAGGCGATCCGCTGCCCGTACCACGGCTGGACCTACCGCCTCGACGGCAGCCTGGTCGGCGCCCCCGAGGCCCGGCAGATCCCCTGCCTCGACAAGCCCCGCCTCGGCCTGTTCCCGGCCCGGGTCGAATCCTTCCTCGGCTTCGTCTTCGTCAACCTCGACCCGAACGCCGTCCCGCTCGCCGAGAGCTGCGCAGGGCTCGCCGAGGCCGTCGGCCACTACGCCGGGGCGGACCTGGTGCCGGTCGGCCGGGACCGGATCCACGACCTGGCCCGCGCCGAGGTCCAGGAGGCCAACTGGAAGGTCGCGGTCGACAACTACCTGGAGGGGTACCACGTACCCGTCGCCCACCCCGGCCTGATGCGCCTGCTCGACTACCAGGGCTACGGCTGCGAGATCCACGGCTCCTACGTCCTGTTCACCTCGCCCCTGCGCGACAAGCCGTCCTCCAACTGGACCGAGCGGCTCTACCAGCGCGTCGCCGCGCCCATGCCCGGCCTCACCGAGGCCGACCGCAGGGTCTGGCGGTACGCCGTGATCTACCCCAACACCCTCATCGACTTCTACCCGGACCACGTGCTCGCGTGGACCGCCGTGCCGGCCGCGGTCGACAAGGTGGCCGTCCCCGGCGCCTTCTACACCCGCCGCGGCACCGGGCTGCGCACCCGACTCGCCCGGCGCCTGAACATGCACATCGGCTGGATCACCAACGACGAGGACACCGAACTGGTCGCCCGTGTCCAACGCGGTCTGTCCACCCCGGGGTTCGAGCCCGGACCGCTGTCCCGGCGCGAGCTCGCGGTCGGCTGGTTCGCCGACCGCATCCGCGCCGACCTCGCCGACCCCGTAGAACCTTCGGACCCCGCCGCTCCCACGGACGCCGCACCGGACCCCGACCCCGGCTCCGGCTCGCCCGGCCGGTGAGCGGCACCGCCACATCGCCGAACCCCGCCCGCACCCCCCGAACGCGCCCGTACACGCCCGTACGCGCCCGTACGCGCCCAGCCGAACGCCTCACGCGTCGACGCACCGAACGTTCGCCCGCCGTCCCCCAGCGGCCCCTACGGAGAGGACCCCATGTCCCCCGAGGCACCTTCCCTGTCCCGCCGCTCGCTGCTCCGCGCCGGTGCCACCGCCGCCCTCGGTCTGACGGCGGCCGGCTGCGGATTCTCCTCAGCCCCCGACGCCGACGGCCAGGCGGCCGCCGACGCCCCCATCGACGTCAAGGTCGACGGCGACCTCGTCTACTTCAACTGGGCCGACTTCGTCGACCCGGCCGTCTTCGCGGGCTTCTCCAAGGAGTACGGGGTCAAGGTCGTCCAGTCGAACTACGACTCCATGGAAGGCATGGCCGCCAAACTCAACGCCGGCAACCGGTACGACATCATCTTCCCCACGGCGAAGTGGGCAGAGCGCCTCTCCCGAGGGGGCCGGCTGCGCCGCATCGACCACGGGCGTCTGAGGAACGCCGAGGCCGTGTTCGGCGCCTACGACTACTTCGCCGACCCCTGGTACGACCCCCGCTCCGCCCACACCGTCCCCTTCACCATGTACAAGACCGGCATCGGCTGGCGCCGGGACCGGCTCGGCGACCTCAGCGGCTCCTGGAACGATCTGTGGAACGACCAAGCCAAGGGCAAGGTCTTCGTCCTCGACGACCGCGACGAGGTACTGGCCGTCGGCGCGCTCAAGCTCGGCCTGCCCCTCACCACCGACCGGCCGGGCGACCTCGACCGCGTCACCGACACCCTGCGCACCCTGCGCCCTCGGCTGCGCGGCTTCTCCAGTGACAGCTACAACAACCTGCTCAACGGCAACGCCGACATGACCCAGGCGTGGAGCGGGGACATGGCCGCGATGCTCGCCCAGGCGAAGGACCCGTCCGTGTTCGGCTTCGAGACCGCCCGCGAGGGGGCCCCGGTCAACTCCGACTGCTACGCCATCCCCGCCGACGCACCGCACCCCGGCACCGCCATGCTCTTCATCGACTACATGCTCCGGCCCGAGAACGTGAAGCGGAACATCGAGTACATCGGCTACCCGATGCCGGTGCGCGGTACGGAGGACACCTACGCCGCGCTCGTGGAGCCCTTCCCCCAGTGCCAGGTGACCGCGGCCGACCTCAGGAACGACATGTTCTTCCGCAACGGCACGGCGACGGGCGAGAAGGCACGCGACGCCGCCTGGACCGACGTGAAGGCGGGCTGACATGGCCGATACCGCCCGTACCCCACGCACCGTCAGAAAGCCGGTACAGGAACGTCTGTGGACCTGGCTGATGCTGCCCGGCACGCTCTGGATGACCGTCTTCCTGGTCGCCTCCCTGATCCTGGTGGCCACCCTCGCGTTCGGCACCACCGACCCGCTCGGCAACCCGCGCTTCGGCTTCGTCCTCGACAACTTCACGGCCCTGGCCGACCCCGCGTACCGCACGGTCCTGCTGCGGTCGCTGGGCTACGCCCTGGTCACCTGCGCCGTCTGCCTGGTCATCGCCTACCCCGTCGCGTACGCCATCGCGACCAGGGGCGGCCGATACAAGAACCTGCTGATCGCGGCGATCGTCGTCCCGTTCTTCGCCAACTACCTGGTGCGGATGTACGGCTGGTCCGTCGTCCTGTCCGACGACGGACCGCTGCTGAGGGCACTGCGGGCGATCGGGCTCGCCGACGGGGGGACCCGGATCCTGCAGACCGGCACGGGCGTCGTCGCCGGTCTCGTCTACGGCTTCGTCGTCTTCATGATCATCCCGCTGTACGCGGCCATGGAGCGCATGGACACCTCGCTCATCGAGGCGGGCCGCGACCTGTACGCCGGTCCGCTGCGGACGTTCCTGTTCGTCACCGTCCCGGCCACCCGGCAGGGCGCGGCCGCCGGCTGTGTCCTCGTCCTGCTGCCCGCCATGGGCGACTTCGTCAGTGCCCAGTTCATGGGAGGCCCCGACCAGATCATGATCGGCAACCTGATCCAGGACAAGTTCTTCCAGGGGCAGAACTGGCCGCTCGGCTCCGCCCTCACCATGCTGCTGATGGCCGTCCTCCTCCTCGGCATGCTCGGCTACCTGCGGCGCACCCGCAAGGACGAGGCGGAGGCGGTCCGATGAGGGCCGCCCGCGGGCGCCGCCGCGGCGCCGAACGCCGTCCCCGGTTCGCCATCGCCGTCACCGCCGTCTTCTTCGCGCTGCTCTACGTCCCCATCGGCGTCGTCGTCCTGTTCTCCTTCAACTCGCAGAAGTCCCTGACCGTCTTCGACGACGTCAGCCTGCGCTGGTACGGAGCGTTCCTCCGCGACGACATGCTGCTGGACTCGCTCGACATGAGCCTGCGGGTCTCCCTCGTCGCCATGGTCGGCTCGGTGGTGCTGGGCGTCGCCCTCGCGCTCGGCCTGGTCAGGGGCCGCAACCGGCTCGGCTCCTTCGCCGGACTGGTGATGCTCGTCCCGCTCATCACCCCGGAGATCGTCACCGGCGTCGCCGCGATGCTCCTGTTCAAGGGCCTCGGCATCACCCTGTCCACGACGACGGTGATGCTCGCCGAGATCACCTTCTCCATCTCGTATGTGACGGTGATCCTGCGCTCCCGTGTCGCCGCCCTGAACCCGGAGATCGAGGAGGCGGCCATGGACCTGGGGGCCACCCGCCGGCAGGCCGTACGGCTGGTGACGCTGCCCGCGCTGCTCCCCGGCATCCTCGCCTCCGCCGTCCTCGTCTTCGCCCTGGTCTTCGACGACTTCGTCCTCGCCTACTTCACCACCGGCGTCGATCCGCAACCACTGTCGGTCCGGATCTACTCGGCGATCCGGTTCGGGGTCCAGCCCACCATCAACGCCGTCGGCACGCTGATGCTGGCCGGCTCCGTCGCACTCATCGCCCTCGCCCTCGCCATCCCGCGCCTGTTCGGCCGGCGCGGCGGCCTCGACCTGCTCTCCGGGAAGTAAACGCCATGACCTCGCAACCCACGCCCCCGCAGGCGCCGGACACGGCCCGACCCCCGCAACCGCAAGCCGTACTCCCGCACCCCGCTGTCCGGCTCGACCGGGTCGGCAAGAGCTACCCCGGGAGCTCCGGGAGCTCCGGCGGCTCCGCCTCGTACGCCGTCCACGACATCAGCCTCGACATCGCCCCCGGCGAGTTCTTCTCCCTGCTCGGTCCCTCCGGCTGTGGCAAGACCACCCTGCTGCGCATGATCGGCGGCTTCGCCGACCCCACCGAGGGCAGCGTCCTGCTCGACGGGGAGGACGTGACGGGCCTCCCGCCCCACCGGCGCAACGTCAACACCGTCTTCCAGAGCTACGCCCTCTTCGACCACCTGTCCCTCGCCGACAACGTGGCCTTCGGCCTCAAGCGCAAGGGCGTCGCCCGCCCCGAGATCCGCCGCCGGGTCGCCGAGATGCTCGACCTCGTGCAGCTCGGCGACCTCGCGGGCCGCAGACCGTCCACCCTCTCCGGCGGACAGCGCCAGCGCGTCGCCCTCGCCCGCGCCCTGGTCAACCGTCCGCAGGTGCTGCTGCTCGACGAGCCGCTGGCGGCTCTCGACCTGAAGCTCCGGCGTCGGATGCAGGTCGAGCTCAAGCAGATCCAGCGCGAGGTGGGCATCACCTTCCTGTTCGTCACCCACGACCAGGACGAGGCCCTGACCATGTCGGACCGCCTCGCCGTCATGAACGAGGGCCGCCTCGAACAGTGCGGGACTCCGGAGGACGTGTACGAGCGTCCCACCAGCAGCTTCACCGCCTCGTTCCTCGGGACCTCCAACCTCGTCCCCGGCACCTACCGCGCCGGACGGGTGCTGCTCGACCAGGGCCCGGCGCTCCCCGTCGGCGACCGCCCCGGCATGACCGACGGCAGCCGGGTCAGCCTCTCGCTGCGCCCCGAGAAGATCTGGCTGTCCGACTTCGAGCCCGGCATGGCGCGGGTCACCGGTGTCGTCCGGGAGACCGTCTACTCCGGCCCCACCACCACGTATCTCATCGAACTGGCCCCCGGCGTCACCGTGCACGTCCTGGAGCAGAACACCGCCCGCTCCCGCATGGAGGACCGCTGGAGCGGCGGCGAGGAGGTCGAGCTCGGCTGGCGGCCCGAGCACTGCCTGGTGCTGGACTGACGACGGCCCCTCCGGAGGAGACACCATGAACCACGATGTCATCGTGCTCGGCGCCGGACTCGCCGGACTCGCCGCCGCCCGTGACCTGGCCGCGGGCGGAGTCGACGTCCTCGTCGTCGAGGCCCGCGACCGGGTCGGCGGCCGCGTCGAGCAGACCGCGCTGCCCGACGGCCGCCTCGTCCAGCTCGGCGGGGAGGTCGTCGGCTCGGCGCACACCGCGTACACGGCCCTCGTCGCCGAACTCGGCCTCTCCCTCGTCCCCAGCTACGTCGCCGAACCCGGCGCGCTCGCCCGCGCCACGCCCGAAGGCGTAAGCGCCGGCGACCCGCCGCACTGGTTCGGCCCCGGCGACGACGCCTCCCACCGGAAGGTCACCGCCGGCTTCGCCGCACTCGCCGCGACCGTCGACCCCGACGACCCCTGGTCACACCCGCAGGCCACCGCCCTGGACCGGCTGTCCGTGGCCGGCTGGCTGCGCGACGAGGGGGCGAGCCCGGCCGTCGTACGGCTCTGGGAGATCGGCCAGCTCGCGCTCGCCGACGGCTCGTACGAACGCACCTCGCTGCTCGCCGCGCTCCGCAAGCACGCCGCCGTCCCCGGCCTCGGCCACTACGAGTACGAGGCCTGGGAGGGCCTGCGGGTCGCCGAGGGCTCAGCAACCGTGGCCCTGCGCATGGCGGCGGGGCTCGACGGCAGAATCCGTACCGGCTCGCCCGTCGAGGCGCTCACGGTCCATCGCTCCGGCGGCTGCTCGGTGCGCCTCGCGGGCGGCGAGACCCTCACCGCGGCCGCCGTCGTCAGCGCCCTGCCCGCAGGCCCGCTGCGCTCGCTCGCCGTCACCGGCGTCGGCGAGGAGCGTCTGGCCTCGTTGTACCACCAGCGACACGCCCTCGCCGCGAAGTTCGTCGCGGCCTACGACCGCCCGTTCTGGCGCGACCGGGGGCTCAGCGGTCTGTCCGAGTGCGAGGGGGTGCTGGGCAGCACCTGGCCGCAGAACGAAGGCATCCTGTCCGCCCTGATCCCGCCCGAGAGATACGGCGTCCTCCTCGGCACCCCCGCCCACCTGCGCACCCACGAACTCCTCACCGAGATCGCCCGGCTGTACGGCGACCAGGCCCACCGGCCACGCGCCGCGCATCTGCGCCTGTGGGGCACCGACCCCTGGACCCAGGGGTACGTGACGCAATGGGCTCCGGGCGACGTCATGGCCGTCGGCCCCCGTCACGGCACCCATGAACCGCCCTTCTACGTCTGCGGATCCGACCAGTGGGTGGCCGGCTACATGGAGGGCGCCGTCCGCACCGGCCGCGCCGCCGCGAAGGAGGCCCTGCGCCGTGGCTGACAGTCTGCTGAACCACATCGGCGGCGAGGACCGAGCCGCCGCCACGGGCGTGACCACCGAGCTGGTCGACCCCGCCACCGGGCGCGTGCACGGCCGCGCCCCACGCTCCGGCCGCGCCGACACCGACGCCGCCTGCGCGGCCGCGGCGGCCGCGTACCGGCCCTGGTCGGCCACCACCCCGGCCGAGCGGCAGCGGGCCCTGCTCGCCGTCGCCGACGCCGTCGAGGCGCACGCGGACGAGCTGACCGCCGCGGAGACCGCCGACACTGGGAAGCCCGCCGAACAGTTCCGCACGGAGGAACTCCCCGGGATCGCCGACGCCTTCCGCTACTTCGCCGGGGCAGCCCGCAACCTCCCAGGCGCCGCCGCGGCCGAGTACACCGAGGGCCGCACCTCCCTGCTGCGCCGCGAACCGGTCGGCGTCTGCGCCCAGATCACGCCGTGGAACTACCCCCTCATGATGGCCGCGTGGAAGGTCGCACCGGCCCTCGCCGCCGGCAACACCACCGTCCTCAAACCCGCCGACACCACCCCCTCCTCGTCGGTGCTCCTCGCCCGGATCGCGGCCCCTCACCTGCCCCCGGGCGTGCTGAACGTCGTCTGCGGCGACCGCGACACCGGCCGCGCCCTCACCGCCCACCCCGCCGTCGCCCTGATCGCGCTCACCGGCAGCGTCCGCGCCGGCCAGGAGATCGCCGCCTCGGCTGCGGCCGGCCTGAAGCGGGTCCACCTCGAACTGGGCGGCAACGCGCCCGTGATCGTCCACGACGACGTCGACGTCCCCGCCACCGCCGCCGCCCTGGCCCAGGTCGCCTTCTACAACGCGGGCCAGGACTGCACCGCCCCCACCCGCTTCCTGGTCCACGCCCGCATCCACGACGCCTTCCTGGACGCCCTCGCCGACGCCGCCCGCGCACTGCGCCCCGGCACCGACCTGGGCCCGCTCAACAACGCCGCCCAGCTGGCCTCGGTTTGCGCCCTGCTCGACCGGCTGCCCGGCCACGCCCGGATCGTGGCCGGCGGCACACGGCCCGCGCGGCCCGGCTTCTTCCACGCCCCCACCGTCGTCGCCGGGGTACGCCAGGACGACGAGATCGTCCAGGAGGAGATCTTCGGACCCGTCGTGACCGTGCAGTCCTTCAGCGACGAGTCCGAAGCGCTGCGGCTCGCCGACGACGTACGCTTCGGATTGGCCGCGAGCGTATGGACCAGGGACCACGACCGGGCGATGCGGGCGACGAGGGCCCTGCACACCGGGATCGTGTGGGTGAACACCCACGGCACCACGGTCTCCGAAATGCCGCACGGCGGAGTCAAACACTCCGGCTACGGCAGCGACCTGTCCCTCTCCGGCCTCCTCGACTACACCCGGCCCAAGCACGTGATGATCTGAGCCGCGGTCCCCTCCCGGTCCCTTGCGGACGACGTCGAGGAATCGCCGCGCCGTCTCGCGGAGCACCTTCGCGCTGCCGGCCATGAACAAGGTCTCGGCATGCAGGCGCTGGTGGAACAAGTCGCGGTGGGCCGCTGCGTGGCGACCAGGATCCGGGCCATGCGCGGACCAGCCGCCTGCGGCTTTGCCGAATCGTGGCCGTTTCCGCTGGTCAGCGACCACGCGAGGCGTGTACCACCAGCACTCGAAGAACCTGCTGGTGTCGTACTCGCCGAAGAAGCTCGGGTTCTTCTAGAGCCACAAGGGGGGGCGCCTGACCAAGTGTTTCGCCCGTCAGGCGCCACTCGCGCCTTTTTCGTCGCGACGGGCCGCTACACCACCGTGTTGAAGAGGATCTTGTGCCTGCCGGAGAAGAGGGGGTCGGCCCGCGTGAGCTTGGCCTGGACGCTCGCGCCCAGGTCGAGCTCGGTGCCGGACGTGATCCTGCCCATCACGGCGGGCTCCGTCAGGTGCACCGTGCCCTTCTTCGGCTCGCCGTCCTCCGCCTCGGTGTCGATGACCGTGCCGCCGAAGGTCTGGCCCAGCCGGTCCTTGAGCACTGCGGCCTCCACCAGGTCCACCGCGCGCCGGTCCGCCTGCTTCCCCTTCCCCCGCGCCATGTCGCACGGCAGGCAGGTTAGGGCGTCGAGCACCCAGTTCGGCGGAGGCTGGTCGGCGCACGCGGCCACGCAGAGCTCACCTGTGTAGCGGTCGATCAGGCGCCGCAGCGGGGCCGTGCAGTAGGTGTACGGGGCCGCGATCGACGCATGGTGCGTGTATGGCGGGAGGTGGTGGTCGCGGAAGGTGGTGTACTCCGCCTTGAGCAACATGGCGGTGGCCTCGCTGAGGAAGGCCATGTGCTTCGGTTCGGCCGGGTCGAGGGAGTTGACCAGCGCGGCGTACGTGACGCCCGGCTCCCACGTGATGCCCAGGCATCTCGCGATGTCGTGCACGCGCCGGATCTCGTCCTGGTCGTCCTGCTCCTTCTGGGTCCGCAGGATCCCGGTACCGCTGTCCAGCATGATCCGGGCCGCGGCCATCCCGGTCATGAGGGAGATCTGCTCGTTCCAGCCCTCCACGGGCAAGGCTGCCACGTAGCTCAGCCGGAACGATCCGTCCTTCAGGGTGACTTCCTGGTCCGGCAGGTTCACCGAGATCCCGCCGCGCGCGGCCTCGACGGCCTCCCGCAGCTTGCCGATCTCGCGCAACAGGGCGACGGACTCCTCGGCCGTTCCGGCCTCGATGTCCTGTTGGACGCCCAGGTAGTCGAGTTTGGCTTTGCTGCGTACCCTGGCCCGGCTCACGGTCGAATCGGTCACGTTGCCGTCGGCGTCGAGGTCGTGCTGCCACAACAGGGCGGGGACGACCTGGTTCGGGAGCAGGCTGGCCGGCCCCTCGGAGATCGAGGGCGGGTGCAGGGGCACCTTGAGGTCGGGGAGGTACAGCGTCTCGATCCGGTCGTGGGCCTCGTCGTCCAGCGGGCTCCCGGGCTTGACGAAGGCTGCCACGTCGGCGATGGCGTAGTGCACACGGTACCCGCCGCCCGACCGCCGCTCCAGGTACATGGCCTGGTCGAGGTCCCTCGATTCCGGCGGGTCGATCGTGAACAGGGGCAGGTGGGTGGCGTCCTTCTCGGGCAGCCGGACATCCTGCTTGGCGGCCTCCGCCGCTTCGAGCACGTGCACGGGAAACTCCGCGGTGGCCTTCAGCTCCGCCCGTAGCTGCTGCAGCGCTTTGAGCAGGACGTCCTGAGCCTCGCGGGACATGTGCATCTGTCGGCGTCGCATGTGCCGAGCGTACGGCCGCGAACACGGAGCGGCACGGCGAGCAGATCCGGCCGGGCATACTCCCGGCTCGTGGCGGCGTGGTCCGGCACCCGATCGTTTCGGGCACGGATCGTCGGGTCCTGGAAGGGTGGTGATTCCTACGGTGAAGGCAACAGAGGGAAGGACACGCACCCGTGCTGGAGCAGCTCAACCAGGCGCTCGACCACATCGAGCACCGCCTCGAAGCGGAGGCCGGCCGGGAGCTCGACATCGCCGAGGTCGCCCGGATCGCGACGACGTCGGAGTACCACTTCCGGCGTCTGTTCTCCGCGCTGGCCGGGATGCCGCTGTCCGTGTACGTACGACGCCGGCGCATGACACTCGCCGGAGCCGAGGTACTGGACGGGGAGCGGACACTGCTCGACGTGGCCGTGCGCTACGGCTACGGCTCGGGCGAGGCGTTCGCGCGCGCGTTCCGGTCGGTGCACGGCATCGGACCGAACGAGGCCCGGCGCACGGGCGCGACGCTGACGGCGCAGCCGCGCATGTCCTTCCGAGTCGTCGTCGAAGGGAGTACGACCATGCGGTACCGGATCGTCGAGAAGGAAGCGTTCCGGGTCCTCGGCCGGAAAGCACGGGTTCCGCTCGTGCACGAGGGAGTCAACGCGGCCGCCGCGGCACACGTGGAGAGCCTGGACCAGCAGGCGATCATCCGGATGAAGGAACTCGCCGACGGAGAGCCGGAGGGAGTCCTGTCCGCGGTGGTGCACCTGACCGACAGCCGGGAGGAAGGCGCCGAGGTCGACTACTGGATCGGCGTGACGACCGGCCCGGAATCGGCCGCGGAGGAGCTCGACACCCTGGAGGTCCCTGCCGGGACCTGGGCCGTCTTCGACAACCACGGCCCCTACCCCACCGCCCTCCAGGAACTGTGGCGAGACGTGTTCACCCAGTGGTTCCCCTCGAACCCGTACGTGAGCCGGCCCGGCCCGGAACTCCTGCGGACCCAGCCGGTGGAGATCGGCGCGGCCACGGACTCCCAGCTGTGGATCCCGGTCGAGCGGAACAGCGGAGGCGCGGGGGCGTGACAACCGGGCCCTGGATGTCGCCTTCCACTTCGGGAGGCGACGTCCAGGGCCCTACCAGGGTCGGCACGATGGTGAGCGACCATCGAAGACTCACCACACCTGCCCACCGGGTGTCGCCCCATGAGGCATCCGGGCGAGCCGGCGCTTGACCGTCACGGTCGAGGACGCCTACGACAAGGAGCCCACGAGGGTGTCGGAGCGACCGCAGCAGGTCGCTCGGTCGTACCGGCCCCGGTTGGCGTGCTCGATGAGGTGCGGGTCGCCGAAGTCGTCGGAGGCGTCCTGTCCGTCCGTCCCCTTGCCGCAGGCGACCGTCGCACCGGGGTGCCGAGCTGCGGTGGCGTGTCGATCATGCGAACTACGCGCGTTGACCGTTCACTGCACCGTTGACGCCCCCCGCCCGCCCCGGTGAGACTCCTGAGCCATGCAGCCCAAGCGTGACCCCTCGGTCACCCTCGTCGAGCGCCGACACGTGGACCTCGTCCGTGTCGCGAGCGCGGCCTGTCGCTGCCCCTGACCAGCCGGTCTTCCCGCTCCCCCAGCCACACCCGCGCGCTCCTCCGCGCCCACGGCACCGTCCCCGCCAGCCGGGCCCCGGAGGCATGCCCGTACATCCGCACGCCCTTCTGGAGACTCGTATGTCCACGCCCCTGTCCCGCCGCGCCCTCGGCGGGGCCGCCGCCGGTGTCGCCGCCGCGGCCGCCCTCGGTGCCACCGCGCCGTCCGCGCACGCGACCCCGGCCGAACCGCGGGAGCGCCCCTTCCGCGCCGCGCACCCGCTGCGCCACTCCCGGCGGCCCAACATCCTCTTCGTCCTGGGCGACGACCTGGGCTGGGCGGACCTCTCCTCATACGGCTCCCCGCACATCCGCACCCCCCACCTGGACCGTCTCGCCCGCGGCGGCGTCCGCTTCACCGACGCCTACTCCGGCTCCGCGACCTGCTCGCCCACCCGCTTCAGCCTCTACACCGGCCGCTACCCGGGCCGTACGAAGGGAGGCCTCGCCGAGCCGATCGCCGACAAGTCCGTCGGCCTCGAGCCCACCCACCCCACGCTCGCCTCGCTGCTCCGGGACTCCGGCTACGCCACCGCCCTCATAGGCAAGTGGCACTGCGGATACCTTCCCGACCACTCCCCCACCCGCTCCGGCTGGGACGAGTTCTTCGGCAACTTCGGCGGAGCCCTGGAGTACTACTCCAAGCTCGGCCTCGGCGGTGAGTACGACCTCTACGAGGGCGACGCCGAGTACAAGGACCTGCGCTACTACACCCGGATCCTCACCGAGCGAGCGAGCGAGTACGTCAGCCGCGACCACGACAGGCCCTGGCTGCTCAACCTCAACTTCACCACCCCGCACTGGCCCTGGATCGCCGACGGCGACACGGACACGAGCGCCGAGATCGTCCGACGGATCGAAGCCGGCGACCGCTCCGCCCTCTGGCACCAGGACGGTGGCTCGATCGAGAAGTACAGGGAGATGGTCGAAGACCTCGACCGCTCGATCGGGCAGGTCCTCGACGCGCTGAAGCGCTCCGGCCAGGAACAGGACACCCTCGTCTTCTTCGCCAGCGACAACGGCGGGGAGCGCTTCTCCTACAACTGGCCGCTCGCGGGAAACAAGGGCTCCCTCCAGGAGGGCGGCATTCGCGTTCCGTCGATCCTGCGCTGGCCGGCGCGGATCGACGGCGGCCAGGTCAGCGACCTGCCGGTGTTCACGCCCGACTGGACGGCGACCCTCCTCGACCTGGCCGGCGCCCGTCACCACCCGGCGTACCCTCTCGACGGCACCAGCCTCGCCGGGCACCTGCTGCGTGGCGCCGAGGTGCCGGAGCGGAACCTCTTCTGGCGGGTGCGGGGCGAGCGGGCACTGCGTCGCGGCGACTGGAAGTACTACCGCGGAAAGTCCGGCCGGGACCAGCTCTTCCACCTGTCCGAGGACGCCCGCGAGCAGGCGGACCGAGCACCCTTCGAACAGGCACGGCTCGCCGAGCTGCGGGCCGCGTGGGAGCGCATCGACGCGGGACTGCTCCGGTACTGAGCGCCGTCGGCTCGCGCGATGAGCCGGCGCTGCCAACGACGCGGAGCACCACGCTCGATGGGCAGCCGACGTCGCTACCTGCACAGCGGTGGGCGGCATGGTCTTCGTTGCAGGCCTGCCGTCATCCCACCGCATCCGGAGCGCACGTCTCCCACCGCTCCCGAAACCAAGATCCGGACCATCGGCGGGGGCGTTCGCCCGTCAGGCGCCCTCTATCCGCGCGGATCAGCGCAAGGGAAGTCATGTACCGCAACTCCCAGTTCCTCCCGCTCCCACTCCTGACCAGCTCTTCCGCTCCATTTCCGGTCCAAGTCCGGTCCGGCTGAGGGGGCGGAGCCCCGACTGGCGCGATCCAGGAACTGGGCGTAGAAGCGGAAGGGGACCTCGATGCTCTGGGCCGGCTCGGCGAGCGCACTCGGCGGGGTCCACGCCGGAGTACGGCCAGAAGAAATGCCGGCGTGGCGAAGGTAGTACGGTCACTCGGCCAGGCCCGAGGCCGCCATCTGCTCGTCGCTGAGCTCGAAGTCGAAGACGTCGATGTTCTCAGCCATCCGCTCGGCCCGGACGGACTTGGGAATGGCGACGATGCCACGCTGGGTGAGCCAGCGCAGCACGACCTGGGCCACAGACTTGGTTCTTGCCCTCGGCAAACCCGCCCCAGGACTGCATCTGGACCCCGTGCTCTCGCATGAGCTCCTGGTCGGCGGTGCGCTGGAAGAAGGGGTGGGTCTCGACCTGATTGACCGCCGGGGTGATCTCGCTGTTGATCGTGTTTCGAAAGTACTGCCGCATGGAGCGAGTTGATACCGACGACACGTGGCTGTCAGCGCTCTCCAGTAGGTTCGCCCCGTTCGGCCTGACAGATGGGTCGTCGAGCTGAGGGATTCGTCGTAGTGAGCATCTATCTGCACTTTCGCGCCGTCGCTGAGTCCGAGATCCGGGACGACTACACCTGGCTCGCTGCGTTCATGTCCGAGGCTTGGGAGAACGACATCGAGGAGCACGCAGCGGGCATCGCCCACTCGATCAACAAGGGCTGGGACGCTGTCAACGACCTCTACGCCGCAGCCGATGCCCTCTGTACAGACGCTGACGAGCCCTGGAAACTGCCGATCTACGGCGGCCGCCCCGTGCCCCACAGAACCGACGCCGACCCCTCCAATCCCCCGCTGATGTTTCTGGAGCCGCCTGGGGTGTCACAGGCCGCGCGTTTCCTTACGGCTGTCTCTTTCGACGAGCTGTGGAACGTTGCCGGTGCCAGGTTCAGTGGCCTCGGCTGGACCAGGCAGGAACACCTCGACCATCACAGGGACCTCCAAGAGTTCTACGGGCAGGCGGCTTCGGCAGGTCACGCCGTGGTCAAAGCGGTGTGGGCTTGAGACGTGGCCACCTGCTGGTCACAGCCATTCGTTGATGGCTGCGATCAGCACGGTCGTCTCGTAGCCGACGGCGAGTTTGTCGTACCGGGTGGCCACAGCGTGGTGCCTCTTGAGGCGGTTGATCCCGCACTCGACCGCATGATGCTCGCGGTAGTCGACCGGGTCGAACTGCGGAGGCCGGCCGCCGCCCGAGCCGAATTTCCGGCGGCCTTGTCCGGAATGGTTCAGCGGATCCCCCGGCGGCGCAGGTGGACGCGCTTCTTCCGGGAGGCGTACGCCTTGTCAGCCCTCACGCGATCAGCGCGGACGCGCGGCCGGCCGGGCCCGATGCGGGGCACGCGGACCTTCTCCAGCACCGGTTCGAACTGCGGCGAGTCCCCGCGCTGCCCGGCGGTCACCACTACCGTCATGGGCTTCTGGCCCTGCTTGACGGCCAGGGGCACCTTGGTGGTGAACCCGCCGCGCGAACGCCCAAGCCCGTGATCACAAGGCTCGTCAAGGACACCGCCCGGTGGTTCCTTCTGCAGGTCACCCCGTTTGGCGGGCCCCCGCCGCATGCTGATGGGCACGGCACAAGATCCACTACCTTGCATGGGGCCGTGACGGCCAGACGTCTTCCTCCCCGAGCCGACGCTACGACTCGTTCAGAACGCGTTGCGGCGCCGCAGCCCCAGCGGTCGGCCGTCCGGATCCACCAGGAGGTGGTGCAGGGGGGTCGACAGCGCCCTCTGTGCCCCGGAGAGGTGCGGGGCTGTGTACCGGCGCAGACGGCCCGGCGGCCGTGGGCCATGGCGGCCTCCCTCGTGCCATGCGTCGAGCGCCGCGGCAGCCTCCTCGAAGGCACCGAAGGCTGTCGCCGGGTCACACAGCGCGTCCGGGTCCGCCGCCTCCTGCCCCTCGGCTCCCTGCACGTCGAGGTGCTCGCGCATGAGCCCCAGGCGCAGCTCCCGGGCGAAGACGCGGGCACGGTCTCCCAGTCCTCCGGGGTCGCGTGGCTGCCGAGGGTCCGGGCACTCGTCGACGACAGCGCAGCTGAGTTCGGAGTCGTGGGTCCACGAGCGGAGGTTGATGTTGTCGGAGCCCACGGAGGCCCACACGTCATCGATCACGCACACCTTGGCGTGCACGTACACGGGGGTCCCGGCATGGTTCTCCAGTCCGTACACCGCGACCCGGTCGCCCCCCGCGCGACGTAGCTCGTCCAGGGCGTTGACCCGCCCGACCAGGTTCATGGGCCGGGTGAGCCGGCCGTCCTGCTCCGGGACCGTGGGGACGACTCCGATCATCAACAGTCCGGGGTACTTGGACAGTGCCCGGGCGAAGCAGGCCACGACCCTCGGCGACCACAGGTACTGGTCTTCGACGTAGATCAGCGCCCGGGCCCGGCGCAGCGCCTTGAGGTACCCCCGTGCGATGCTCCGCTCCCCGTCGGGGGCGAAGGGGTACCCGAGCAGCAGTCGGTTCGGATACGTGCGCAGCAGCTGCACGGTGTGCGTGCCGCATGGAACCGGATCGCCGACCTGCGGCGGCAGGCTGTCCGCGTCGGTGTCCTCCCGGTGCATCAGCGCACGTAGGCGGGTGATCGGACTGCGGCTGAGCGGGGCGGGGTCCTGCCATCGTTCGCGGAACGCGGCTTCGACATCCCCGACGACCGGGCCGCGCAGGGCGAGCTGGACGTCGTGCCACGGCGGGTGCGGACCGTAGGCGGATGCCATGGGCAGAGACTGGCGGTCGCCACGATGGGTGGCATCGTCGTTGCGGTTGCGGCAGAGATCGATTCCTCCGACGTACGCCACGTCCAACTCCGGGCGGCCGGGGTGCCGCAGCACCACCATCTTCTGGTGGTGCGAGCCTCCGGGCCGCACCCGCATGTCGAGCAGGCACTCGCCGCCCGCCTCCTCGATCTCCTTGCCGAAGCGGCGGTTCTCCTCCTGGCTGAAGCGGAGACTGTCCAGGTGGGAACGCCAGAGCAGCCCCTTGACGACGACGTGACGCCTCGCCGCCCGGCACAGGACCCTGCCGATCTCGGTGCCCTGCCCGGCGAGCCGCTCCTCGGGATCGCCGCGCCAGTCCGTGAACAGAAGCAAGTCGCCCGAGCGCATCTCGCGTATCGCCGCCAGGAGTTCGCTGAAGTACGCGGCGCCGTGAACCAGGGCGCTTGCCTGATTCCCGTCGGACCATGCCTTCGCGTCCGGGCGGCGCCTGTCCAGGCCCGTCGCGGTGTTGCCGCGTTCACCGGGGACCAGAAGCCACTCTGCGCGCGTCACGTCGGCCCTCCAATGCGCTCCTGCCACCTGCTGCGGCAGACGGGGTGCCGCATCCCGTTCGGCTCTCCCGAGTCTCGTCGGCACCCTCACTCTTCAGCCTCCCACTCCAGGGCGGCCTGCGGCTCGAGCTGCCGGACAGTGTGCGCGCGGTAGCAGAACGGAGCGGATCACACGTGCGGCAGACCGGGCACGTACTGGGGGCACAGCCCGCGCGGCAAGTGATCTCGCCCCTCTTGCCCTTGCCCCGGGCCGTTGCCGATGCCCGGGCACGCGTGGGCCAGTACGACTTCACAAGACTCGAGGCCGGGCTCCCCTCGTCCTCGCCCGGACGCGAGCGTCGAACTGTGCACGAAGGCCGCCTGGTTCGCCCTGTCCGTACCCGGTGCCGCCGCTCGCGTCACCATCAGCGTCTTCGCGGAGGATCCCATCGCTGAGGGGAGATGACGTTCACCGCCGTCTCACTGGAGTGAACGACCGACTCCGCAGCCTGGATCGCGGCCATTTCGTCGCTGACGGACAGCGGGTTCGGTCGTCTACGCCAACGTGTATGGACGTCCCTCTCAGCGGAAGTCCGCCGCGTGGTCAACCGCCCACTCCTGGAAGGACCGGGCCGGGGTGCCCGTGATGCGCTCCACCTCATCGTTGACCGGCTCCGGATGGTCGAGCATCTCCGCCTGGGCCGGCAGCACGGCCTCCACCAGTTCTGCCGGGTAGCCTGAGGCCTTCATCTGCTCGATGGCCTCCTCCAGCGCGACCTCCTCGAACCGCACCGGTCGCCCGATCGCCTCGCTGATCAGCGCCACCTGCCGTTCCTGGGTGATCAGTTCGGGGCCGGTGATCAGAGGGCGGGCGCCGAGCAGGGCGTCGGTCGTCAGCGCCCGAACGGCGACCGCAGCAATGTCCGCCTCGTGGATCAGCGGACGGGCCAGCCTTGCCAGCGGCGCCCGTACGACACCGGTGGTGCGGACCTCCTCCGCCCAGCCCAGCGTGTTGCTCGCGAACCCGGTGGGCCGCAGCGCCGTCCACTCCAGGCCCGATGCCTCGATCAGCCGCTCCAGCTTCGTGTGGAACATGGTGATCGCCTCGCCGGGCTTCTCCTTCTCGCTCCCGACCCCGGCGGATGACAGGTACACCACCCGTCGAGCGTGCTTCCCGATCGCGTCGATCACGTCCGTCGCGCCCTCGGCGCTCAGGAACGGCCACACCAGGAAGACCGAATCGACGCCCTCCAGCGCCATGCCCAGCGACGCGGGATCGGCGAGATCGCCGCGTACCGCCTCCACGCCCTCCGGGAAGTCGGCCTCCCCTCGCACCAGCGCCCGCACGGGCACGCCCGCCGCGTGCAGTTGGGTCACCACCGCGCCACCGACCTTTCCGGTCGCGCCGGTCACCAGGATCCTGGGCTGTGTCATCGGAATCTCCTCGTCTCGCCGTTCGATGACACGACTCTCGTACATCAACCAAGGTTCAGGTCAAGCACCGGCCGGAGTGCCCGTCAAGTGCAGTGCCGACTCATGCTTGGAGATGGGTACGCCCCCTGAACTTGTGCGCCGGCCTGGGAGAACGTCGGCACCGCGGGCGAGGCGGATCACGCCTCCGTCAGTCGACCTCCCACCCTGTCCGCGGCCCGGCCGCCCAGCCATGCGTTCAGGCGGCCCCGCGGTGCATACCCCTCCGCCCCAGGCACCTGCTCGTACACCGCGAGGGCCTCCGCCCAGCGGGTCCGGGCCCGCGCGGACTCCCCCGCTCCGCCAAGGCGTCGCCGAGGAGATGTCCGGCCGATCATGATCCCGGCTGCTGAGGCATGGAGGGGGTGCAGCTCGTCGAGGGCATCGTCGGCCCACGATGTCGTGTGCCAGGGTGGCGGTGTGGATTGGCAGTCTGAGAGCCCGGAACTCTGGGCGTATTTGGAGTCCCTGCACCGCGGCGAGATCCTGTCCGGCACCGTCGCGGCGATCGAGCGGTTCGGGGTCTTCGTGGCCCTGGACGACGGACCTGCCCATCCCACCCTCCCCGGTGTCGGGTTCATCGTCATCCCCGAACTGTCCTGGCGACACATCGACGCTCCCACCGATGTCGTTCAGGTAGGGCAGCGTGTCTCCTGCGAGTTCCTTCAGTTCGACACCTACAACGCGGAGGCCAGACTGTCCTTGAAGGCACTGGAGCCCCACCCCCTCAAGGCTCTCGCCGACCGCACAGCGGTGGGCCAGGAACTCCGCGGGACGGTGGAGAAGACGGTTTCCATCGGCGTCTTCGTCGGCCTCGGGGACGGGATCGTCGGGCTGGTCCCCTCCGGAGAAGTCTCTGGCCGGCCTGTGGTGAGTCCGGTGGAAGAATTCGAGGTCGGAGAGGAGATCACCGTCGTCGTCACGGAAATCGAGCTGCCGGCCCGCCGGATCTTCCTTTCCAGGCCGAAGGTTGTTCGGCACGAAGGTGTCGCATCGGCTACATGACGGCCGGCATGTCCAAGCCGTTGACGTGGGCATGGGGCGGAGTGATCCGAGTGATGCCGAGTGGGAACGGCTTCGACCCTTGTTGCCGGTCAGCAACGGGCGCTGTGGCAGGTCGCGGGATCACCGGCAGGTGATCGACGGGATCCTCCACCGGGTGCGGACCGGGGTCGACTCCACCATCGTCCGCGCGCATCAGCATGCCGCCGGCGCACGCAGATCGAGACGCCGTGGCAGAGACTGGTCGCCCGCCTGGTGGAGGTGGTGCTGGAGGTGAGGGTCTGGGCCGCTCCGTCCCCGCGGCGTGCGGGCGGGACGTCACCCGACCGTGAAGCTGTACCTGGGTACCGGTCGCAAGCCCGGGCCACCCGGTCAGCGTCGGGCGGTGCCCGGCGCGAGCAGGCTAGGCCGTTTCTTTCGGATCAGTCAGTGGACCAGGTATGAGGTGGGAGGGACGGGCTGGGGCCGGAATCAGCGGGGGAACCTCCTTGCGGTTCCGGGCGTCTGATCATGAGAAAGTGATCACGGGTCGTATACGGGGGTAGTGGTATGGCGATCACACTGGCCGAAGAGATCATGCTGCTGTCTCTGGACGATGAGTCCGGGTCGGCGAAGCAGCGGCAGGCCGCTGGGTGGGCGGTGTCGGGCGGGATTCTGCTCGAACTGGTGCTGGCCGGGCGGGTGTCCGTGGCGGGCAAGTACCTCGAACTGACAGACACGACGCCGACCGGGGACCAGTTGCTGGACAGCCGGACGGCACTGATCGAGACGTGGCTGGGCGGTCGCAAGAAGCGCCGGGTGACGGAGTGGCTGACGAAGGACCAGGCCAAGGCCGTCGGTGCGGCTCTGGAGAGCCTGTGCACGCGCGGAGTGGTCGTCGAGGAGAAGCACAAGGCACTCGGCGTGTTCCCCATACGCCGCTATCCCGAGGCCGACGGCGCCGTCGAGGCCGAGTTGCGGGAACGGCTCCGCGCCGTCGTACTGGACGGCGCCGAGCCGGACACCCGGACGGCGGGCCTAATCTCGCTGATCCACTCCGCCAAGCTGCACCGCCTGGCCTTTCCCGACAGCCCGCGCAACCAGGTCGCCGGGCGGATGGCGGAGGTGGCCGCCGGGCAATGGGCGGCCGAGAGCGTCCACGCTGCCATCCGCAACATGCAGGCGGCGATGGTCGCAGTCACCGTGGTCACGGCCGCCACGGCCGTGAGTTAGACCATTCCCCTCGGATCATCCGGCGGACCAGATGAAGATGCCTGCGATGTGGAGTCCGGCGAGGTAGATGGTCGCGGTCTTCTCGTAGCGGGTGGCGATGCCGCGCCATTGCTTCAAGCGGTTGATGCATCGCTCGACGGTGTTGCGCTGCTTGTATGTCTCGCGGTCGAAGGCCGGCGGCCGACCGCCTCGATTGCCTCGCCGTAGGCGGTGGGCCCGCTGGTTTGGCTGGGACAGGGATGACCGCGCGGATACCGCGCTTGCGCAGGTGCTCGCGGATGGGGCGCGAGGATAGGCCTTGTCGGCCAGGACGACATCGGGCCGGGTGCGAGGCCGCCCGCGCCGGCGGGGAACCCGCAGTCGGGCCATCACGTCCCCGAAGGCAGGAGCGTCACCTGCCTGTCCTGCGGTTAGGACGAAGGCCAGGGGCCGGCAGTGAGCGTCCGCTGCGAGGTGGATCTTCGTACTCAGCCCGCCGCGGGACCTGCCGATCGCATGGTCGCGCGGCTCGCCGACCGAAGCCCTTGTTTGCGGGCTCCGGACGCGTGCTGATGTCGGGGCAGCGCGGGCCCACCACCTTCCGGGGCCGGGTCGGCGGTGGGTGGTAAACACCGTGCCCCGGGTGCGGCCCTTCAACAGCCGGGGCAGCAGCCGGGCGGTTCCGGCGTCCCAGGCGAGGTCGTCCGCGCGGACGAAGTCCACTCCATTGAACTCGCGTATCCGACTGGAGTGAGCCGGGTTGCGGCAGGAGTGAGTGGCCGTGGACCTTCTGGCTTGCCCCTCCCGTAACGTGAGGCTCTACGGTCCAGGTCATGAAGATCATTGTTCATGACACGGCCTCCTCCATGCTCGATCTGCTGCAGCGCCCGCTGGAGGAGCGGCCCGACGCCCTACGGGAAATGCTCAGCCCTCTGCACGGCGTGATGTCCACGGTGGGCGTGGACGTGGTTCAGATGCACCAGATGGGGAGCGGCTTCCGGATCGACCGCGAGGACCCGCGCTATCTGACGGCCCTGCGTCAGATGCGGGACGCGGGGGTGTGGGACCGGATCGAGGACTGCCTCGCCGCGGCATGGGAGCGGCTGAGCGGCGCGGTGCCCGGAGCCAAGAGCGCCGAGACCGTGCATGTCGTGCTGGTACTTGGCGACCCCGATGACGACCTGCTGACGGTGCGCAACGCCGGCTACCTCGGTATGGGCGGTATCCCCGGAGCGATCCAGCTGACGATGTGGCCCACCGAGACCAGCCTGGCGGAGATCGGGTACGTCGCCGCGCACGAGCTCCACCACAACGTGCGCTACGCCAACGTGGTCTGGAACCCCATGACGGTCACGGTCGGCGAACAGGTCGTGGCCGAGGGGCTGGCCGAGGCGTTCGTACGGGAACTGGCGGGCGAGCCGGCCATGGGCCCTTGGGCGACGTCGCTGTCCGGCCCGGAACTGGACGACGTCTGCGACAAGGTCGCGGCCGGGATCGACGTGGCCGGGATGCAGAACCTGCCCGCCTACGTGTACGGCGACGCCACCGCGGCGCACATGGGGCTCCAGCCCATCGGACTGCCCGACTTCGCCGGATACGCGGCCGGCCTTCGGATCGTGGACGCCCACCTGGCAGCCTCCGGCCTGACCGCCGCCCAGAGCACGGCGTTGCCCGCACGCGACATCCTCGCGAACGCAGGTATCTCGAGCAGCGCATGACACATCGCTCTGTCACCCTCAGCCAGATCCCACGACCGCGGACCGGCCGGCCGGTGGCTGGGGAGCTCCAGTGAGCAGGTCTGAGGCCACAACGCGGCGTTCCGGCGCCGTGCGCACTGGGAGCGGCGGCTCCACCCGTGGCTCGAGCCGCCGCTCCGTCAAGGATCAGGCGTTGCGCCCGCTGATCGCGTACACCTTCAGGCGGTCGTTGTCGGGCAGGGTGATGGAGACGGCGTTCTTGGCGCTGTCCCGGGGGATCGCACACCCCGCGCTGAGCCGCGCCATCGGTCTCCTCTCGCTGTGCGTGCTCGCCGCCGCCCTTGTCGTCCTCGTCCCACAACTTGCCGAACAGCTCACCAAGCCGGCGGGCATCGCCCAGCGCACCGGGACCTTCACCTCGCCCATCGACGTGCCGGCATGGGGCAACATCGCGATCGGCGTCGCCACCTTGGCGGCCGGCGCGGAACGGGCACTGCGACTGCGCCTCAGCCACCTGCTGGACAGCGCGTAGGAGTGGAACCCTGCTCCGGATGACGACCGAGCCGGCCCGTTCGGGCCGGCTCGGCGGTTACTGCGGGGATCGCCCTCTGGTCAGTTCGCGTTCACGAGGCCGTGGGCGGGGACGGTGACGGTCCGCCGGCCAGGCGTGCCGCCGAGGACGACCTTGCGCAGGGCGCTGTTGTTGTCGAGATTGGTCTCCTTCAGCCGCTTGGCCGGGTTGGCGAGGACCTGGATGTAGTAGGTGCCGTTGGGCAGGTCCGTGATGTCGAAGGACTGTCCCGGCAGGTCCTGGGTGTACGTGTCACCGGAGCCGACGTCCAGTACCTCCCGGACGGAGATGGAGTTCTCCTGGCCGCAGGCGGTGGACAGGTCGGTGTTGTTCGGGTGCCAGTTGGCGTTCTTCACCGTGTAGTCGACGGCGTCGGTGTTGGCGAGGCAGAAGGCCTCCTTGCCGCTGCGGACCGCTTCCTTCTTGTCCGCCTTCAGCAGCCGGTAGCTGGCGAAGTCGGTGAAGTGCCAGTGCACGTGGCCGGGGCGCGGGTCCCACTCCATGGTGCCGGTGGGGGTGTAGCCGACCTGCTTGCCCCGGGCGTCGTAGAAGTACTGGTAGGCGTCCATCTTGGCCTTGCCGGGCGAGCGGAAGCCGTCCACGACGAGCTGGGCCGGGCCGGCGTTCCAGACGTTCGCGCTGAAGGCGAGGTAGTCCTTGCCGGGGATGTCCTGGACGCCACCGTCGCTGATGGTGATGCCGTAGGCCGGCAGCGACCGCAGGTCGGGCTTGGGGACGTTCGGGACGGACGGGGTCCCGGTGGGGCGCGCGGACCGCGGGGCGAGGGCGGGGGCCTTGCGCGAACCGTCGGTCTGCCCGGGGGTGTCACCGGCGGCCTGGACACCGGCGCGCCCGGCCTGCTGCACCTTCAGCGCCCACGGCAGTGCCGGGGGCGCGGCCTTCAGCGGCCCGTGGCCGACGTTGTACGAGGGGCCCGCGCCGCTGGTCTGCGGTGCGCCGGCCTGGGCGGGGGTCGGGGCGTGTCCCGCTCCGTGCCCGGCGTGGGCGGAGGGGGCCTGGTGCGCGGAGCCGTGTCCGGCGTGCTTCCCGGCTGCGGCCGACGGGCCGTTCTCCCAGCTGCGTTCCTCGACGGTGAGCTTCACCTTGGCGGGCTTGTCGGCGATGCCGAAGAGGTCACGGTACTTCTTGGCGACCCTGACCTCGGCCGTGTACGCGCCCGCGGCGAGCTTCACGGGCTGGGTGTAGGAACCGCCGTAGGTGTTGGAGGCCCACCCCTTCTCGACGCCCCACACGGAGCCGAGGGTGAAGGGGTTGGTGGGGCAGCTCTCCGGGTACTTCGAGGTGGCGGGCGCGTCGGGCCGGATCCGTCCGCTGGCGTTGTTCGGGCAGAAGCTCTCCGCGCGGCTGACGACCACCTTGCCGGCCTTGTTCTTGACGGTGATCTCGGCGAACCCCGGCAGCCCGGAGAAGTCCTTCACGGTACCCAGGGGCAACGGCTTCGCCTTGTTCTTGCCGCCCTCGAACACGGTCTGGGTGACAGTCACCGGATCCTTGTAGGACTTCCGGGTCACCTTCAGCTCCAGCGGCCTGCCCTCGGCGGTGAGGTACGTGCCGAGGTCCAGGTAGACGCCCGGCTCTTCCTTCCACGAGGTGAGCGTGACCGATCCGGTCGCCGCGACGAGGCTCAACTTCGGGCCCGTCGCGGCCGTCGCCTGCTCCGGCGCGGCGGTCATGAGACCGACCGTCACCGCCATGGCAGCGACAGCCGTGGTCCCCGCGAGCAGCGGCCGCGGGAGCCGGTTGGTGCGCGTCGTACTCATCGTTCTCTCGTCCTCCGGATGCTGTGGAGAAGGCCAAATCGGTCGCGGCCCGGCGGGGGTTCCACCCCGGGGCTGACGCGGTATGGGGCGCTCGGTGCTACCTGCGCTGTGAGAGGTAGGCATCGGGCGTCCGGTTGTCCGAAGCGCAGAAATGTCGCGATGTTGGCCGAAAGGCGTTCCCGCGACGAATGCCGGGTACGACCGTCAAAGCGGCACCTCACCACGGGAAACGGGAGACGGGAACCGGTTCGGGAGACGTCGGGAAAGTCTCGGGTGGCCCGAAAGCGCCGGCATCCTTCGGGGCGGGCCGGACCGGGTCAGCGCCTGCGGCCGGCGTGCAGTTGCAGCCGCTCGGCTTCGAAGTGCGCACGGAAGTCGCGATCGTGCGAGACAGCGACCACCGCCCCCGGGTACGCCGCGAGCGCCGCCTGAAGGTCCTCGACCAGGTCGAGTGCGATGTGGTTGGTCGGCTCGTCGAGTACGAGGAGGTCTGCGGGCCGGGTCACCGAGGTCGCGATCTGCAGCCGCCGCCGCTGTCCGACGGACAGTGCGGCGACCGGGACGTGCAGGTCCCGTTCACGGAACAGGCCGAGGGACAGCAGCTGTTCGGCGTACTCGTCAGGTAGCCCCGGCCGCCCGGTGGCGAACGCGGCGAGCAGAGTCAGCCGCGTGGCGTGCGCGGGCAGTTCCTGGCTGAGGTAGCCGATCCGGGCGGGGAGGCTCGCCGTGCCCGCATCCGGCCGCAGGTCGCCCGCCAGGACACGAAGCAGCGTCGTCTTGCCCGCGCCGTTCTCGCCCGTGACAAGGAGGCGTCCTCCGGGCTCGATCGTCAGGAGCCCGTCCAGGCGCAGCCGTTCCCCGACCCGTACGCTGTCGAGCTCGGCGAGTGCGCCCTGGAGCGGGCCGCCGGCTGCCGTCGGCAGCGCCGTCGCGAACCTGAGCGGTACCGGCGGCTCCGCCACCGGGTTGCGCCGCAGCCAATCCAGGCGCTCCCGCACCGAGCGCACCTGTCCACCGAGCTTCGCCTCGCTGGAGCGGCGGTGCTTGCCGAAGCCCTGCTTCGGGTCGCGGCCGGTGGTGGCCAGCCTCCTGCCCGCGGTCTCCAGCAGCTCCTCCGTCCGGGCCACCTCCTCGACCCAGTCCGCGTACCGCTGCTCCGCGGCGCGTCGGGCGGCGGCCTTCGCGGTGCGGTAGCCGGCCCAGCCGTCGCCGTACCGGCGCACGGCGCACTCGTCCCGGTCGACCTCGAGGATCGTGGTGGCGATGCGCTCCAGGAAGCCGCGGTCGTGGGTGACCGCGACGACGGTGCCGCGGTGTGCGCGCAGGTGTTCCTCCAGCCAGCGCACGGCCGCCGCGTCGAGGTGGTTCGTCGGTTCGTCCAGGAGCAGCAGTTCGGGGGCTGCGGCGAGGACACAGGCGAGCGCGAGGCGCGACTGCTCGCCGCCGGACAGTGAACCGAGCGGGCGCTCCCGGGTGATCCGGGCCAGGCCGAGCCCGTGCATGGCGGCATCCACACGGGCGTCCGCCTCGTATCCGCCGCGTTCCTCGTATGCGATCAACAGCTCGCCGTACGCCGCAAGTTCCTCGTCCGACGCGTCGGCGAGGGACTCCTCTGCGGCACGGAGCCCTCGCTCCATGTCGCGCAGTTCGGACAGGGCAACGTCGACGGCGTCCTGCACGGTGCAGTCCGCATCAAGGTCGAGGGTCTGGGCGAGGTGGCCGGTTCCGCCGGGAAAGCGGACGGTGACCTCCCCGGCGTCCGGCGTCTCGGCCGTGGCGAGCAGCCGCAGCAAGGTGGACTTGCCGGAGCCGTTCTCACCGATGACGGCGGCCTTCTCGCCCGGCCGGACGGTGAAGGAGACCTGGTCGAGGACGGTCCGGGTGCCGTACGACTTGGTGACGGACTTGACAGACAGCTGCGCCACGGCCGGGACGGTGACGGGCGGGGCGGTACGAGCGCGGTCGCGCATAGGGCTTTCCCCAGGAATACGAAGGGTCTACGGGCAGCAGAAGCGGCGGCAGGGGCCGTGCCCGGACTCAGACGAAGAAGAAAGCCATGCCCCCACCATAACAAGACGACTCGTCTCGCCCCATTCATTTCCAAGAGCTCCTGGCGCGACAAGGCCTCTTCGAGCAGCAGCTCGGTGAGGCCGGCGCGGGTCGGTTCAGGTCAGGGATTCCCTCTGAGGTGCCGCACCCTCGTCGTCGTTGGACGGACGTGGCGCTCGGGCTGTCGGCGCGGTAGGAGTCCGCAGGAGGTCTCGCCAGTCGGCAGGCCAATTGACCAGCGCGAGGACTCCCATGACGAGAAGGTGGGTCGGCGCGGCCCAGCTCTCCACCGCGGGGTCGTGGTTGACGATGTGGGTGGTGACCGCGCCGGTGAGTACGAACATCAGCGTCGTGGCACCAAGGAAGCGTGCTCGCCGGTCGGGTATCACGAGCAGGACGGCGGCGACGCCTTCCAGGGCGCCGACCACGAAGCGCATCCAGGCCGGGTAACCCCAATCGACGAACTTCACGGAGTACGCCGAGCTGAACATCGTGTCGCCCGGCCAGTACTTGGTCACGGCGCCCAGGGCGAACTCCAAGGCCAGAAACCAGTACAGACCTGTCATGAGTCGCTTCGACATTCTTGTCCCTTCAGGATGAATTGGGCAGGGCCAGGGCTCCGCACGGCGTCAGGACGGCGTGGGGGCGAGCGACGCGGCAGCCTCCCAGGTGAACCCGTCAGGATCGGTGAAGGCGTCGGCGGTGGTGCCCAGGACGATGCGGTGCGAGCCGGTGCCTTCGGCGGGGACGCCGAGGTCCTTGGCAAGGGCACGGCGCTTGTACAGCGCCAGCTTGACGGGGCTGTACTGACCGGGGGCGAACTCGGCGTACTTGCCGCCGACGCTCTTGGCCACGGTCAGGCCCCGGGCGGCGTAGAACTGCTTGGTGGCCTTGACGTCCTCGACGCCGATCAGCAGGACGACCTCGTCGATCTCGCGGGTGGCAGGGCCGGTGTCCTTCTTCGCCGAGGTCGCGATCTTCCAGATCGTCCCGTCCGGGGCCTGAACGACGCCGCTGTAGCCCCACAGCGACTTCGCGGCGGGCTTCAGGACCGTGGCGCCGGCGCCCGCTGCCGCCCCGACGAAGCTGTCGACGGTGGCCGGCCCGGACACCGTGAGCGCCAGGGTGAAGCCGCGGAATCCGTTGGAGTCCGCCTCGGACGCCCGCAGGCGTATGTACGTGTCCACGCCGAAGGCGCCGTAGAAGCGGCGGGCGGCCTCGGGGTCGGCCACCTCAAGGGTGACGGACGCGAGGGACGTGTTGGCCGTGGTGGAAGTGGTGGTTGCCATGACCATCACGCTAGGGGCTGCGCGGAGGCTGGGGCTTCTCGAATCCTGACCGGTCTTGAGACGTGCTTCGCCACGCACCGCAAGGCCCGGCCGCGGGGTCCGTTCGGAGGTGCGCCGGCCCCCTTGCAGGCCGAGTTGCCCCTTCCGCTCGGCCTGTCCTTCGCTGGTCAATCGCAGCCGCCGGCACGTGCTGGCACGCCGGCGCCTCGACCCCGCCGTAGACCGCCACGGCCGCTGGTGGGGTCGCGGCGTCCGCGTGCCTGTCGATCTTGACCGCACCCGGTGAACGAGAGCCACGGGCCGCTTTCTAGGCTGACCCCATGTCCGACGAGTCTCCTCTCATCCGTAGCCTGCGGGCCGCTGTCGCCGCCGCTCCCGAAGACGTGCCCCTGCGGCTGCACTTCACCGAACTGCTGCTCGCGGAGGGGCGGCACGACGAGGCCGTCACGCAAGCCGCGGTCGCGCTGCAGCACGCGCCGGGCGACGAAGCCGTACGGGACCTGATGGTCCGCGCCATGCAACTGCCCACGGTCGGCGCCCAACCCCCCGCCTTCGACTGGGCCTCCGCCGAGCAGGAAGTCTCCGACGTCGTCGGTCCCCGCTTCGCCGCCGACCCCGCCGACGCGGGCGACGCCACCGAGGCCCCCCTGACCTCGGACGGCAGCGGCGACCCGGCCGATGCGTCCGCCTGGGACATCGACGCCCCCGGCGAGGTACGCCTCGCCGACGTCGGCGGCATGCAGGAGGTCAAGGACCGGCTCGAAGCCGCCTTCCTCGCCCCGATGCGCAACCCCGAACTGCGCAAGCTGTACGGCAAGTCGCTCCGCGGCGGCCTGCTCCTGTACGGCCCGCCCGGCTGCGGCAAGACGTTCATCGCGCGGGCCGTCGCCGGCGAACTCGGTGCCGGCTTCATGTCGGTGTCGCTCTCCGACATCCTCGACATGTACATCGGCACCTCGGAGAAGAACGTCCACGGCATCTTCGAGGCCGCCCGCCGCCAGGCGCCCTGCGTGGTCTTCCTCGACGAGCTGGACGCGCTCGGCGCCAAGCGCTCGCGTACGCACCACAGCGGTCTGCGCAATGTCGTCAACCAGCTTCTCACCGAGCTCGACGGCATCAACGCCGCCCAGAACGACGGCGTCTTCGTGCTCGCCGCGACCAACGTCCCCTGGGACGTGGACCTCGCCCTGCGCCGCCCCGGCCGCCTGGACCGCACCCTGCTCGTGCTGCCGCCCGACGCCCCGGCCCGGGAGGCGATCCTCCGCTACCACCTGCGCGAGCGTCCCATCGAGTCCGTCGATCTCGGCAAGATCGTCAAGGCCACCGAGGACTTCTCCGGCGCCGATCTCGCCCATGTCTGCGAGAGCGCGGCCGAGTACGCGCTCCTGGACTCGGCCCGTACCGGCACCGTCCGCATGATCGGCACCAAGGACTTCCTGAACGCGGCCAAGCAGATCAGGCCGTCCAGCGAATCCTGGTTCGCCTCCGCCCGTAACGTCGCCATGTTCGCCAACGACGGCGGCATGTACGACGACCTGGTCGCCTACCTGAAGAAGAAGCGCAAGCTGTGAGTGGAACATCCCTGCACCCACGGGTCGAACAGGCCCTCGAGCTCTACGGCATGAAGCGGCAGGAGGAGGCCCTCGCCCTCCTCGACCGGCGTCTCGCCGAGGCACCCGACGACCACGAGGCGTGGACCGCGCGCGCCCGCTGTCTCACCTCTCTGGGCCGCAACGAGGAGGGGCTCGACGCCGCCGACCAGGCGCTGAAGCTCGAACCCGAGTTCGCCGACGGGCACTTCATGCGCGGATTCGCCCTGCGCAGGCTGAGCCGGCTGCCCGAGGCCGAGCAGTCACAGCGCGAGGCCATCCGCCTCGCGCCGGAATACTGGGGCCCACGTGCCCAGCGCGCCGAGATGCTGATCTTCGTGGGGACGAAGGAGGAGGCACTCCAGGAGGCCCAGGAGGCCGTACGGCGCGGCCCTGACGTCGTCGACACGTGGCACACCATGTACAAGGTCGCCGCGTTCAACAGCCGCTTCGACCTGGTGCAGGAGTCCGTGCGGCAGATGCTGCGCATCGACCCGACCGACCAGCTCGCCGTCTCCGAGGTCACCGGGCGCGAGGCCCGCAAGCCCGGCACGTCCGCCGCCCGAGCCGCCGACCTCTACGCCGGCGCACTCGCCGTCGCCCCCGACTCGGAGTCGCTCCGCGCCGATCTCGACAGGGCCGTATACCGGATGCTGCGCGGCACCCGATGGCTCGCCCTGCTCTGCCTGGTCATGGCTGCCCTCACCGTCGACGTCTTCCCCACCGGGGCCGAGGCGAAGGAGCTGCCCGTCGATCTCGGCACCCGGCTGTGGGCGCTGGCCCTGATGGCCGTGGTGTGGGCCTTCGGCGCCTGGCGCCGCTACCGGCGGCTGCGGACCGGGGCACAGCTCACCGTGTTCGCGCTCGTGCGCCGCTCGTTCTGGCCCAGGGTCGTACTCGGCCAGGCCACCTGGGCCACCCTGTGCGCGCTGCTGCTCGTGGCCCTTCCGTGGAGCGAGCGCACCGTCCCTCAGGTCCTGTTCTGGCTGGCACTCGTACCGAACCTGCTCAGCATCACCCATGACCGGAACAAGGTCTGATGAACCGGGCCCTGCAACAGGCCGAAGCCCTCTTCGACCTGGGGCGCTACGAGCAGGCCGCCGCACTCGCCGCCCAGCACCTCGCCGGCCACCCCGACGACGCCACCGCACTCGTGCTGCTCTCCCGGTGCCGGCACCGCCTCGGCGACGAAGAGCAGGCGCTCACCGCCGTCGAACAGGCCCTGCGCGTCGAACCCGAGTCGGTGAGCGCCTGGCTGATGCACGCCCATGTCCTGCTCGCCCTGAAGGAGTACAAGCAGGCCGAGAGCTCCGCCCGGCGCGCCGTCGAACTCGCCCCGCAGCACTGGGGGAGCCACTACACCCTCGGCGCCGTCCTCAGCCAAGGCGCCCGCGGGAAGCACCGGCGGGCCGCGTACGAGTCGGCCCGCACGGCCGCCGCCCTCGCCCCCGAAGAGAGCGACGCGCACCTCCTCCTCGGCGTGACCGCCCACCAGACCGGCAACCACCGCGTCGCCCAGCATGCCTACGAGACGGCGCTGCGCCTCGACCCGGACAGCAGCCAGGCCCACAACAACCTCTCGCTGCTCCTTCTGCGCCGCCGCTGGCTCCGTCCCGGCTCGTGGACTCGGGCCGCCGAGGGCTTCGTCCAGTCCGCCGCCCTCGACCTGAACGACCGCCAGGCCCGCTTCAACCTGGAGACCATGGCCTGGGGAACGGTCATGGGCTCCCGCTGGGTGGCCCTCGCCGGAACCGTCGCGGTGTCGTGCGGCGCCGCCCACCTGCGTGCGGGCGCCACCGGCACCGACGCCCTCGTCGCCTGCCTGGTGTGCGCGGCCGTGCTGGTCGGCAGCTGGGGCGGGTGGCTGCTGTTTCAGGCCCGGCGGGTCCCGCCCCTCCTGCGCCGGCCCCTCCTGCTGGTGGCGCGCGGCTCTCGGCAGGTCCTCGGGATGGCGTTCGCCGTCGCGCTGCTCATCGTCCACGCGCCCTTGGCTCTGGTGCTGTGGCGCAGCGCCGTGTTCGGCGCGCTCGCGATTCCGTTGTTCTTCTTCGTGATCGTCACGTCCGTGGCCGGCCGCACCGCCCTCCAGCAGCGCGCGCCGAAGCCGTAGAGGCGGATGGAAGGGGCGCTTTCCCGCGCCTCATGTCGGGCCAATTGTGAACGCTGTACTTCACGCATATGGCGCGAGATTCAGTATGCGAGACGCAGCCCGACGACACATTGACGTGTCCGGTTTTCGCTGCAAGTCTCTTGGCCGTGAGCATGTCCGAGAACCTCGCCGCGCGGCTCCACGTCGATCTGCGACGTCAAGCCAGCGCCATCTGTGCCGTCGGTCGGTAGACCCGCCGACAGGCGTCTTTCTCCTGCTCTTCTCTCTGCCGTGGATCGCCGTTCCCCGCCGCGCAGGACGCCACTGCGGTAACTGACCGGACTCCTCACCGGAGTTTTCCGGGCAGGTTCCTTTTCCCGCCGTTCGGCGGCTTCCATGCCCTTGCCGCGAATCCTGGCGCGCCATTTTCCGGCAACGCGCTTGCTTCAGGCCGGACAACCGTCTCGATGTCAGTTCTCGCAATGTGCGCGGAAGAACTCAGCAGAGACAGAGCAGAGACACACTCCCGCCGCTCCATCGAACGTGAACAGGACCTTCCATGACCACGACGGCGTCGACCCGACGACAGTTCCTCACTCTGATCGGTCTCTCCGCGGTCGCGGTGAGCTGCACGACCGCAACAGGCGCCTCCGGCAAGGGCCAGACCCGGACCCTCCGGTATCAGGGCTGGGCAGGACAGGTCACGTTGCCCGAGCTGGCCGAGGACCTCGGCTACCTGGAGGATGTGAAGCTGGAGTGGGTCGGCAACACGATCAGCGGGCCGCAGGACATCCAGTCAGCGGCCACCGGCCAGACGGACTTCGGCGGCGCGTTCAACGGCGCGGTCGTCAAACTGGCCGCGAACAAGACCCCTATCAAGGCTGTCATCAGCTATTACGGCTCCGACAAGCACGCCTACAACGGCTACTACGTCCTCGCGGACAGCCCGATCCGCTCCGCCCGCGATCTGATCGGCAAGAAGATCGGGATGAACACGCTCGGAGCCCACGCGGAGGCCATGCTCGACATCTTTCTCCAACGAGGCGGCCTGTCCCGGGCGCAGATCGACAAGGTCGAGCCGCTGGTCGTGCCTCCGGTGAACACCGAGCAGGCGCTGCGCCAGAAGCAGATCGAGGTGGCCGTGCTCGGCGGCATTCTGCGCGACAAGGCCCTGGCAACCGGGGGAATCCGCCCGCTGTTCACCGACTTCGACCTGCTCGGCGCATTCAGCGCCGGCACGTTCGTGATGACGGACCGCTTCCTGAAGCAGAACCCCGACACCGCCCGGACCTTCGTCACCGCGGTGGGACGGGCCATCGAGTGGTCGCGCACCACTCCGCACGAAGAGGTCATCGCCCGGATGACGGACATCGTGAAGAAGCGCGGACGGAGCGAGGACACCGCGCCCCTGCAGTACTGGCGGTCCTACGGCGTCGCCGAGACGGCGGGCCGGATCACCGGCAAGGAACTCCGGCTCTGGATCGACTGGCTGGCCGAGCGCGGCGACATCCGCAAGGGCCAGGTCACGTTGGGCGACCTCTACACCAATGAGTTCAACACCGCCGGTGCGGGCGGCACAGCGCCCGCCTCACCGAGCTCCTCCGCCCCGACGAGCGGGAGCTGATCCCATGCCGGCATCCACGACACCCAAGATCGTGCTCGAGGGCGTACGGAAGGTCTTCACGGTCAAGGACGCGACGGCGAAGGGAGGTTCGGGGACCGACAAGTCCAGGGAGTTCACGGCCGTCGACGGCATCGACCTGGAGATAGCGGCGGGCGAGTTCGTCGTCCTGGTCGGCCCCAGCGGATGCGGCAAGTCGACACTGCTGGATCTGCTCGGCGGCCTCACCCGGCCCGCCGGCGGACGGATCCTGCTCGACGGCGAACCCGTCACCGGTCCCGGCCTGAACCGCGGCATCGTCTTCCAGCAGTACGCGCTGCTGCCCTGGCGCACAGCGCAGGGAAATGTCGAGTTCGGCCTGGAGGCGACCGGCGTTCCACGCCGCGAACGAGCCGCACGGGCCAGGGAGTTCCTGGATCTGGTCGGCCTCTCCGGGTTCGAGAACCGGCATCCGCATGAGCTGTCGGGCGGGATGCGGCAGCGGGTGGCGATCGCCCGAAGCCTCGCCTACGACCCGGACGTGCTGCTCATGGACGAGCCGTTCGCCGCGCTGGACGCCCAGACCCGTGAGTCGTTGCAGGACGAACTGCTCCGCATCTGGCAGCGCACCGGAAAGACCGTGGTCTTCATCACGCACAGCATCGACGAGGCCGTCTACCTGGGGCAGCGCGTCGCCGTCATGACGTCCAGGCCGGGCCGCATCAAGCAGATCGTGCCGGTCGCCCTCGACTCCCGCACGACCACGGACGACGTCCGCTCCAGCCCCGAGTTCGCACACCACCGGCACAAGATCTGGGCGCTGCTGCACGACGAGGTGGCCAGGGCCCAGCAGTTGGAGAAGGAGGAGGCTTCCGTATGAGCCTGACGACCGGCACGTCCATCGAGAAGACTCCCCCGCCGGGCCCGGCGAGCCTCGCCGAAGGCATCCCTACGCCCTCCGTCTCCTCCTCCGTCCCTCCCTCGGCACCGTCGCCGCCATCGCGTCGAGGTGCCTCTCGGGCGGCCCGTGTCCGCCTGCCGGTCCGACGGCTGACGTCCCTCCTGGCGACCGGGGCCACCAAGTCCGTGGCGATCGCGGCCCTGCTGTTGCTGTGGGAGACCGCGCCACGGCTCGAACTGGTCGACCGGACCTTCCTGCCCCCGTTCACCGAGGTCGCCGCCGCCTGGTGGGAGCTGGCGGCCGACGGCCAGCTCGCCGACAACACCTACGCCAGCCTGGTGCGCTCGTTCAGCGGGTTCGGTCTGGCCCTGGCCGTCGCCGTACCCCTCGGTCTGCTGATCGGCTGGTACCGGCCCCTCGCCGATCTGCTCGGTCCGCTGCTCGAGGTGTTCCGCAACACCGCAGCGCTGGCGCTGCTGCCGGTCTTCGTCCTGCTGCTCGGCATCGGGGAGACCTCGAAGATCTCCATCGTGGTGTACGCGTGCACGTGGCCGATCCTTCTCAACACGATCAGCGCCGTACGCCATGTCGACCCCACGCTGCTGAAGCTCGCGAAGTCGATGGACCTGTCCGCGCCCCGTCTGTTCCAGAAGGTCGTCCTGCCCTCCGCCGTGCCGGTGATGTTCACCGGCATCCGGCTGGCCGGAGCGGTGTCGATCCTGGTGCTGGTCGCGGCCGAGATGATCGGTGCGAAGGCGGGGCTCGGCTATCTGATCAACGCCTCGCAGTACAACTTCGCGATCCCGCAGATGTACGCGGGCATCATCACGATCTCCGCCATCGGCGTGACGTTCAACCAGCTCCTGGTGGCCGTGGAACGCCGGCTCAGCTCCTGGCGCGTATCCACCGGCGACTGATCCGGCCGCCCTCCTCCCCTCCCCCGGCAGTCCCCGATCGTCCCACCGCCCCCGATCCGAGGAACCCCCATGACCGCGACCAGTCCCCGCCGACTGCATCTCAACGCCTTCCTGATGAACGCCGGCCACCACGATGCCGCCTGGCGCCACCCCCTTACCCAGCCCGAACGGGTCACCGATCTCCGCTACTTCCAGCAGCTCGCGCAGACCGCCGAGCGCGGTCTGCTCGACTCGGTCTTCCTCGCCGATGGTCTCGCCCTGTGGGGGAACGCCCGGTACAACGCGCTCGGTGGTTTCGAACCGCTCACCCTGCTGTCCGCGCTGGCGGCGGTCACCGAGCGCGTCGGCCTCATCGCCACCGTCTCCACCACCTTCAGCGAGCCCTTCCACACCGCCCGCAAGTTCGCCTCCCTGGACCACATCAGCGGTGGCCGGGCCGGCTGGAACATCGTCACCTCCGGCACCGTGAACGAGGCCCGCAACTTCGGCCGGGACGAGCACCTGGAGCACCGGCTGCGCTACGAGCGGGCCCGGGAGTTCGTCGAAGTCGCCACCAAGCTGTGGGACAGCTGGGACGACGACGCGATCCTGCTCGACCGCGAGGGCGGCGTCTACGCGGACACCGACCGGGTGCGGGCGATCGATCACCGTGGGGAACACTTCGGGGTGCAGGGTCCGCTGAACGTTCCACGCAGTCCGCAGGGCCACCCGCTGCTGGTGCAGGCCGGTTCGTCGGAGGACGGCAAGGAGTTCGCCGCACAGTACGCCGAGGCCGTCTTCACCGCTCAGCAGACCCTTGCCGACGGCCAGGCTTTCTACAAGGACCTCAAGTCCCGGCTCGCGCGCCACGGCCGCAGCGAGGACCAGCTGCTGGTGCTCCCCGGCATCGCCCCCGTCATCGGTTCGACCGAAGCCGAGGCACGCGCACTGGAGCAGGAGCTCACGGAGCTGCAGATCCCCGAGTACGGGCTCGCCCAGCTGTCCGGGATGCTCGGCACCGACCTGACGGGGCTGCCGCTGGACGGGCCGCTGCCCGAGCTGCCCGAGGAGCGGGACATCAACGGCAACAAGAGCCGGTTCACGCTCGTCGCCGAACTCGCCCGCCGCGACGGCCTCACCGTACGCCAGCTCATCGCCCGCCTCGGCGCCGGACGCGGCCACCGCGTCTTCGCCGGCACTCCGGAGCAGATAGCCGATGAGCTCCAGGAGTGGTTCACCCACGGCGCCGCCGACGGCTTCAACATCATGCCGCCCCTTCTGCCGAGCGGCCTTGCGGACTTCGTCGACCAGGTCGTACCGATCCTGCAGTACCGCGGCCTCTTCCGTACCGAGTACAACGGCCGCACCCTGCGCGAGCACTACGGCCTGGCCCGCCCCGCCGGCCGGCCGAACGCGGCGGCCACGGCAGAGGGACGGCCCGTATGACCGGGCTCGACCTCACCACGGACGTCCTCGTGGTCGGGGGTGGCCCCGCGGCGACGTGGGCGGCGCTCAAGGCGGCGCAGGCCGGGGCGGACGTGGTCCTCGCCGACAAGGGCTACTGCGGCACGAGCGGCGCCACCGCCTCGAGTGGCACCGGAGTCTGGTACGTCCCGCCGGAACGTGCCGCGCGCGAGGCGGCCATGGCGAGCCGGGAGGCACTGGGCGGGTTTCTGGCCGACCGGCGCTGGATGGCACGGGTGCTGGACCAGACGTACGCGGGCATGAACGAGCTGGCGGCGGCCGGGCGTTACCCCTTCCCGACAGGGCCGGACGGAAAGCAGCTCAGGAACGGCGTGCAGGGGCCGGAGTACATGCGCAGGATGCGCATCCGCGTCCAGCGGGCCGGGGCGCGCATCCTCGACCACAGCCCGGTCACCGAGCTGCTCACCGACCCCTCCGGGGCGGTCGCCGGGGCCAGGGGCCACCGACGGCAGGCCGGGCAGCCGTACCGGGTGCGCGCCGGGGCGGTCGTCCTGGCCACCGGCGGCTGCGCGTTCCTCAGCGGTGCGCTGGGCTGCAACGTCAACACCGGCGACGGCGCGCTGTTCGCAGCCGAGGCGGGCGCGGAACTGTCCGGCATGGAGTTCTCCAACGCGTACGGCATCGCGCCCGAGGGCACCTCCGTCACCAAGACCGCGTTCTACTCCTTCGCGACCTTCTACCGCGAGGACGGCACGGTCCTGGAGGGTGCGGCCAGTCAGGGTGGCCGGTCCGTGATCGCCAGGACGCTGCTCAGCGAGAAGGTGTACTGCCGCCTGGACCGGGCGGACCCGGCCGCCCGGCAGGCGATGCGGCTGGCCCAGCCAAACTTCTTCCTCACCTTCGACCGCCTCGGCATCGACCCCTTCACGGAACGCTTCGCCATCACCCTGCTCGCCGAGGGCACCGTGCGCGGCACCGGCGGCATCCGCATCACGGGCGACGACTGCTCCACCACCGTCCCCGGCCTGTACGCGGCCGGGGACGCCGCCACCCGTGAGCTGATCTGCGGCGGATTCACCGGTGGTGGCAGCCACAACGCCGCGTGGGCCGTCTCCTCCGGCACGTGGGCGGGTCAGGGTGCGGCCCGCCACGCCTTCTCGCTGGGATTCCGTTCCGCCACGCGCCGTACGGTCCCCGCGGGCGGGGCCGGGATCCGGCCCACCGGCACACCGGGCCCGGCCGGCGGCTTCCGTGAGGTCGTCGCCGCGGTCCAGGCCGAGGTGCTGCCCTACGAGAAGAACTATCTGCGCCACGGCGAGCAGCTCACCGCCTCTCTGCGCGTGCTCGACAGCGTCTGGCAGGAGCTGCGCGCCACCCTGCACGCCGAGGGCGGGGACGTCGTACGGGCCCGGCAGGCGTCGGCGATGGCGGCGCACGCCCGTTGGATGTACGCGGCGGCGCTGGCCCGCACCGAGACCCGCGGCATGGCCAGGCGAATCGACTTCCCGACGCAGGATCCCGGACAGCACCACCGCATCGTCACCGGCGGCCTCGACCGGGTGTGGACCCGGCCCGAGCCCCTGACAACCGCACCGGCGGCGCTACCACTGGAGGTGGCTTCATGATCGAACTGGTCTCGGCGGAACGCTGTATCACCTGCGACAAGTGCATCAGGGTCTGCCCCACCGACGTCTTCGACCGGGGTGAGGACGGCGTCCCGGTGCTCGCCCGCCGCGACGACTGCCAGACCTGCTTCCAGTGCGAGGCGAACTGCCCGGCCGACGCGCTGTACGTCGCACCCCAGACCCGCCCGCTGCCCGACGACCCCACCGCCCGGGACGAGGAGCACCTGGCCCGTAGCGGCCTGCTCGGCAGCTACCGCCGGCACATCGGCTGGGGACGCGGCCGCACACCCGGCGCGCTGCGAGCCGTCGGCCCTCCCCTCGGACCACCGGGGGCAAAGGGCTCCTCACTGCCCATCACGTCCTGATCACCTCCCGAATCCACCTCCCGAATCCACCTCCCGAAAGCACCTCGTGAAAGCACCTCGTGAAAGCACCTCGTGAAAGGACCCCGCACATGACCACCAGCACCGGCTTCGACGTCCGCAGGATCGGAGGCCGCATCGGCGCGGAGATCCTCGGTGTGGACCTCGGCACCGACCTCGACCCCGCCGTCGTCACCGAGATCAACTCCGCGCTCCTGGAACACAAGGCGCTCGTCTTCCGCGACCAGCGGCTCGACGACGCGGGCCAGCTCCGCTTCGCCTCCCTCTTCGGCGAGCTCACCACCGCTCACCCGACCGTGCCGTCCGTCGACGGTCAGCCCCAGATCCTGCCCGTCGACGGCGACGAGGGAATCCGCGCCAACCACTGGCACACGGACGTCACCTTCGTCCGTACGCCGCCCAAGGCGTCCACGCTGCGCAGCATCGTGGTCCCGCCCTACGGCGGCAACACCCTCATCGCCAATGCGGGCGCCGCCTACCGGGACCTGCCCGAGCCGCTGCGTGAGCTGGCTGACAGGCTGTGGGCGGTGCACACGAACGATTACGACTACGCCGCCCCGAAGAGCGACAAGGCGGCCGAGCACCGCAAGCAGTTCGTCTCCCGAAAGTACCGCACCGCCCACCCGGTCGTCCGGGTCCACCCCGAGACCGGGGAGCCGGGGCTGTTCATCGGCGGCTTCGCCCAGAGCATCGTCGGCCTCGGCCCCTCCGAATCCCGCGACCTGCTGCGCATCATCCAGTCGTACGTCACCCGCCCGGAGAACATCGTGCGCGTGGCCTGGCAGCCGGGCGACCTCGTCCTGTTCGACAACCGCATCACCCAGCACTACGCCCCCGACGACTACGGCGACCTCCCGCGACTGCTGCACCGGGTGACCGTCGCCGGCGACGTCCCGTCCGGGATCGACGGCACGCTCAGCCACGTCATCGAGGGCGACGACGCAACCCACTACACCCCCGCAGCGGCCTGAACCCCCGGCCGCCGGGCGAGCACTCTGCCCGGCGGCCGCGTAGGGGCTGCCGTGTCGCCGCTGCCATGTCGGCGTGCCCTCACCCTTCACCCCATCCCCCTTGGAGGGACCCCCTGTGACCTCGTTCCGCCTCCGGTCGGCCGTGGTGACGCTCTCCGCGTCCGCCCTGCTGACCGTCGCCTCCACGGTCCCCGCGGCCCCCGTCGAGACCGCCTCAGCCCCGCCGGCCCGCAGTTCGGTCGTCCTGGACTGGTACGACATCACGGCCGAGACCATCGCCACGGCAGGAGCCCCCACCCAGATCACCAACAGTCGTACGTGGGCGATCAGTTGGCTCGCCGCCGCCAGGGCGACCCGGCTGGCGCCGTCCGGCGTGAACCGCCGCGCGTTCCAGGATGCAGCGCTCGCCTCGGCCGTGCACGACGCGCTGGTCGCCCTGGCGCCCGCCCGGACCGAGGCGCTGGACGCCGCGCTGGAGCGGACGCTGGACGCGATCCCGGACGGGTACGCCGAGGAGCATGGCGTCGCGGCCGGGGCCCGGCAGGCGGCACAGGTGCTGACGGCCCGGCAGGGCGACGGCCTCGACCCGGCCTCGGTGAACGCCCCGTTCACGGTGCCGCCCGCCGGCCCGGGCATCTGGCAGCCGACGCCGCCGGCGTACGCCCCGGCCGTCCAGTACGGCAACCGGCTCGCCGAGCCCTTCCTGCTGGAGCGCGCCGACCGGTTCCGGCTGGGCCCGCCGCCCGCCGTCGGCTCCGCCCGCTACCGGGCCGACCTGGCCGAGGTACGGGCGTACGGGGCGGCGGACAGCACGGTCCGCACCTCCCGGCAGTCCGAGACCGCCGACTTCTGGTACGGCTCCTCGCTCACCTTGTACACCGAGCCCCTGCGCGTCGCGCTGACCCGCTCGGGCCCGTCCACCGACCGGCGGGCCGGGCTCGTGGCACTGTTCCATGCGGCCCTGGTGGACACGCAGATCGCCACCTCCGACAGCAAGTACGCGCATCTGCGCTGGCGTCCGGTCACCGCCCTGCGCACCGGCGCCATCGACCTCGACCCCGCGTGGACGCCGCGCCACAGCACACCTGCGCACCCGGACTACCCGAGCGGCCACGCCACGTACGCCGGGGCGGCCGAGACGGTACTGACCGCGCTCGTCGGCCCGCGGACCGCCCCCTTCGAGCTGTCCAGCCCCACGGCGCCCGGCGTGACCCGCAGCTACACGAGCTGGCGCCGGCTCACGGCCGAGAACGTCGACGCCCGGGTGTGGTCCGGCATCCACACCCGGTCCGCGGACGAGGCCGGAGTCGACCTCGGCGGCGACGTGGCCCGGTACGCGCTGGCCCACTCCGGGCGGCTGTTCGGCAGGCTGTGACCGGTGCCTCCCAGGCGAACATGGGTCTCGGGGTTGAAGTTGCCGTTGCGGCAGCTCCTACCGTCGTGACCAGGGCCGGAGACACCGGCCCGGCGACACACACGTGCAGGAGCCCTGATGGACTGGCCGATTGCGGAGGTGGCCCGGATGTCGGGCGTCACCGCCCGGACACTGCGCCACTACGACGAGACGGGCCTGCTGCCGCCGGCCCGGATCGGCACCAATGGGCACCGCTACTACGAGGAGCGCCAACTCCTGCGGCTGCAACAGATCCTCGTGCTGCGGGCGCTGGGCGTCGGGCTGCCGGAGATCGGCCGGATCCTGTCCGAACAGGTCGACGAGGTGGATGCCCTGCGGGGCCACCACCAGCGCCTCCTCGCGGAACGGGACCGGCTCGACGCACTGGCCGGCACCGTCTCCCGCACGATCGCCGAACTGGAGCAGTCCAGGAAGGACGGCAACTCCATGACCATCAACCGACCGGAAAACCTCTTCGAGGGCGTGGCGCCCTCCCAGTACGAGGAGAACATGCGCGACTTCCCCGAACTCGCCGAAGAGATCGGACGACGCGCCGTCACGATGACCCAGGCCGACGCCGACGCCGCGCACCGTGAGCGCACCGCGCAGATGATCCGGCTGGCTGAACTCATGGCCGCAGGCCACCCGGCCGACGCCGACCCGGTCCAGGCCGAGATCAACGCCCAGTACCGGGCACTGACCGAACTGCGCGCCGTCTCCGCCGAGACCTACCGGGCCATCGGACGCTCCATCGTCGACAACGAGACGTGGCGCACCGCCTACGAGGCCATCGCTCCGGGCCTGGCCGCGTACCAGCGCGACGCCATCGAGACCTACGCCACCACCCGGCTGAACTGAGACACGGCGCAACCGCCGTCGCGGGAGGACCGCGATGGCGGTTGCGCCGCGTCGCGGCGAGCCGGCGACGTTCGAGCCAAGAACCACATTCGACGATGATCGTTGCCATGACCTACGTGATCGAAGCCGCTCGTCCGGACGACTCCGCATGGTTGGGGCCGCTGCTGCTGAAGGCTTGGCTGCAGACATACCCCAACCCGGAGGTGGGGATCGACGAGAACTGGATCCTTGAGCATCGCAGCTCGTCAGCCACGGTGGAGGGCATCACCCAGTGGCGGGAGTTCATCGAGGCAGCGAACCAGCAACCAGACCTGCTGTTCTGCCGCGTTGTCCGTTCCGAAACCGAGATCGTCGGCGTTCTCTGCGGGCGCCGTGGCGCAGTGGTCACCCTCGGACCGATGTATCTGCTGAATCACGTCCAGGGCCACGGACTCGGTGGCCGCATGATGACCGAGTTCCTCACCTGGGCGGGAGCCGCACCCATATCCCTGTGGGTCACCGACTACAACGAGAGCGCGGTCCGCTTCTACCAACGTCACGGATTCAAGGTCACGGGCGAGCGAGAGCTTTGGCAAGGAAGGCTGCCGAACCTGCGCATGACCCGCGAGGTCGCAACCAGCATCAACCCGACACGGTAGGGCTGGACGAGGATGACGACGGGGACGCGAGGACTGAGCCGCGCGGCTCACGCCGGCATCGATCATCGATGACACAGCCGGGCGGCGGCGGCCAGGACCGGGGTGGTCACGGCGGTAGCGGCGGCGCCGAGTGTGGTGTCGGTGGCCAGGATCAAGCGGACCGTTCTCATGGCAAGGGTGAGGACCTCGCTGCCGCGCCGGCGCATGCCTGCCTCGAACTGGTTCACGGCCTCGGCCGTCGTCGTATCGCCGTCCTTGACGCGGCCCAGGTGCTGAAGCAGGGCGGCAGCATCGCGGATTGCCGCGCCGGCCCCCATTCCGGCGGTGGGCGGCGTTGCGTGGACGGCGTCGCCAAGCGCGGTGATACGGCCCGCAGGCCATGGCGCGAGCTCGGTGGCGCGAGTCGAGGCGGCATTGAAGCGGTACCCGGCCACGCTGTGCGGGTCGGCGCGGGCGATGACTTCAAGCGTGTGCTCGGCCCAGCCCTGCTCGCGGAACCGTCCCAGCACCGCGGCCTGCAACTCGCCGTCTCGCAATTCACGCAGGGAGTCGGTCGCGTGGGATTCGGGGAGCATGGCGCCCCAGATGTAGGAGGGGCCGGTGGTGACGGACATCCGCAACTCAGGGGCATCGAGGACCGCGTTGCCCACCGGGTCGAGGAAGCCGACGTACAGCGCTGCACCCCGTGGGCCGATCGCCAGCCCTGATCGTGGTCCGAGCCGGTGCTGTTCACCGGGGCTCAGGTCCGTGCGGAGGGTACGGCCGGAGAACCCTACGATGCCTGCCGGGCTGTTGGTCCGGCCTCCCGCCAGGTGTCGGGCAACCAGGGAATGGGTGCCGTCCGCGCCCACCACCAGATCCGCCGAGACACGTGCGGCGTCGGTGAACAGTACGCGGGGTGCGCCGTCGACGCCCAGGCCCACTTCGGACACCGTCCGCCCCAGATGCAGGTCATCGCCGACCTCCTCGGCCAGCAGCGTGCGAAGAGTGATGCGATCGACATCGATGCCGGAATCGCCGCCGAGATCCGGCCCGCGGCCGAGGAGTCGGCCGCGACGGTCCCAGAACGCGTCGCGGTCACGCAGCCGCAGTGCCGAGGCCGACGCCATCAGCCGCTGCATGATCTCCGGCGCCACCAGCTCCCGGAGCGCCGACTGGGCCCGCTCGTCCAGGGTGATGTGGTAACCGCCCGTCGCCGCCACGTCGGTATCGCGGTCGAACACCGCCACCTCGAAGCCCCTGCGACGCAACCCCGCCCCCAGAGCGAGTCCACCGATCCCGCCACCGACCACGACAACACGCATACCTGTCTGCCCCTTTCCACCACTGTTTGGCCCTGCACAGGAACTCAACCGTGACACCGGTAGTGGACACCGAGTGGCCACTACCGGGCATGATGTGACGATGGGCATGATGTGACGATGGCGAGCACCTCACGACGGGCATTGCGGCTCCTGTCCCTGTTCGGATCGCGCCGCCTGTGGCCACTGCGCGAGCTCGCCACCGCGCTCGGGGTCAGCGAGCGCACCGTCCGCCGTGACATCGAGACCCTGCGCCGGCTCGGATATCCGATCACCACCGTCCACGGGCCCGACGGCGGATACCGGCTCGGCACAGGGCACACCCTCCCTCCGCTGGTGTTCGACCACGATCAGGCCCTTGCGGTCGCGGTGGCCCTGCAAACCGCGCCGAGCACGGTGTTCGGCCTGAGAGACGACGCGGCGCGGGCGCTGGTCACCCTGGAACAGGCCATGCCCGCTGCGCTGCGGGAATCGATGAAATCCCTACGCCTGACCACGCTGCAGAACTACTGGGAGTTCCCGGCACCCCCCATCGACTCGACCGTGCTCACCGCCGTGGGGGCCGCGGTGCGCCACCGCCACGTACTCGTGACCGAGACGCTGCGCGCCGACGGCTCACGCCCCGAACCCGGCGACGACGACTTCCTGCCCGCCCGCCGCATCGAGCCCCACCATCTGGTCGTCTGGGCCGGCCGGTGGTACCTGGTCGCCTACGACCTTGAAGACCACCAGTGGCGCGTGCACCGTGTCGACCGGCTCCGCACCCGCCCCACGACACACCGCTTCAGTCAGCGCCAACTCCCCCACGACGACCTCGCTCACTTCGTCATGAGCAGTCACGAGCGCGGCGATGCCCCCGCCGCCTGGGAGTTCACCGGCAGTGCCCGACTCAACTTGCCGGCCGGCGTCGTCGCCCGCTGGGCACCAAGCGGCTCGGTCGTCGAACACCTCGACACCGAGCACTGCCGGCTCACCCTCGGAGCCTGGTCCTGGGCCGGCATCGCTGGGCTCCTCGCCACCTTCGACACCGAACTCACCGACCTCCACCCGCGCGAACTCGCACAGGCATGCCACCGACTTGCCCACCGATTGACGGTCGTCGCGGACCCCGAAGGAAAACCGTAGTCATGCCCCCACGGCCGGCAACAGCCTGCCGCCGCACCGAGTCAAACCGAGGCGGTGAGTGGCTCCCGCGCACATGCGAAGGGGCACGGGAGCCACCGGAAGGACACCATCACCTGATCGTGGCGCCACGGCCGCCCCTGGGACGCGACGGTTGCTCGCGCACGCCGAGCACCGCTGGCCCACGGCCGCGCCACGTGCGCCCTCAGCGACCAACCATCCCCCGCCTCGGTCCGCTCCCCGCAGTAGCAGCACTGCGTCGCTATCTCCAGACGGCGGCGGAAGTGGCGGCTCAGCAGGCCCTGGCGCGCAGGGCCAGCACGCACTGGCCCCTGCGCACGCGGTCATCATCGGAAGGCCGTTGGTCCGGTGGAAGAGGGGGAGAGCCGGCCCGCACATGCAGTGGAACTGGCGCCTGTCCTTATGCACCCAGTGCGTCGGCGGCCTGAACGACGCCTCCCGCGCGCAGCCGCCGACCTCCACGACGTACAAGCCGCGCGTGACCTCCATCGGCGGGGGCGGCTCGCGGCCACGCAATCGAGGAGAAGCGGCGCGGCGCGACGCCCTCACCGGAGGCGCTGCGGGATCCGCACCCCAAGACAGCGATCCGAGCTCGGTGTTGGAAGCTGATGCCCCCGATGCTCGCCTCGATCGTCTAGCTGGTCACGTGCAGTGTCATCGTGGGGACGCAGAGCGAAGTGCTGTGGTGGGCAGGGAACGTGGGGACAGCCGAACCGGACCCGGCGCCGAGGCTGGCCGCGACGGCCTTCTACGTCGCGATCGGGTCAATCATGCTCCTCGTCCTGGAGGGGTTTGGCCGCGCGGCATTCCATGCCATGGCCGCAGCCCGGGCGGACAGCCGGGAGTTCAAGCTGCGATAGACGGAGGACGAACGTCGTGAGCTGGCGGCGCTGATCCGCCAGAACACACCTGGTGAACAGACGACCCCACCCGGCACGCCGTAACCAGCACCTCGACCAAGACAGGGCCCTGAGTCGCGAATTAGCGCAGCTCAAGGCCCTGACACGTCGGGTATCGCACCTTATCCGATGCGATCCGCCGAGCGCGGCCACGCCACCCGATCAAGTACAGAATTCTGGCCAAGTTCTGCGGAGGCAGTGGCCACACCGAAGAGGCCCATTGCCTACTTGGTCACGTCCTTGATCCACCCGGAGCAGTCGATCCATCCGGGAAGTCCGCCGCTAAAGTCCTTCGCGCAGGCCTTGAACTCGAACGTGGTGTTGTGGGGAATGTTCGAGATCGTGCAGTACTCCACGCCGTTGTTCGCGCCGTTTCGGTCGTCGCATGACGTGATCTCAGCACGGCCGGGGAACTTGATGCGGAGCACCATGCTGTAGCCGTCGGCCTTGGTGTCCGCGACCTTGAACTTGTTGCCGTCGGTGGCGTTGAACGCTCCGTATCCCCGGCCGTTCGACGCATACGCAAACTGGTAGGACCCGACGGCGTTCGCCGGGCCCTGTGCCAGGGCGACACAGGCGGCAGCGCCGGCTATGACAGACAGAACACGCTTCATACGGGACATGTGCGTCCCTCACTCTCTTGACTCACAGGCTCTTACAGCGGATATCCCGCCCGGCCAACTCGGAGTGATCATGCCCGGGTTGAGCCGGATCTGCCAAGGTTGTTACTGAACTTGCATTCGTGATGTCGGTCAGCTGCCGATGACCGACATCACGAATGCAAGTTCAGTAGCTAGCCGCACTGACACCGGGCGGGCACCAGCGTGTTCCATCGCGCGCTGAGGGGACCGGAGAGGCATCGTCCGAAGGTCATCCACAGGGCGCGCGGCGCGGTGACGTCCGCTGGGACGATCAAGTTGCTGTACGACCAGCCTGATTGGGGGAATCCGATGTTGTCCGAGACCAAGAGCATGCTCGCCTCGTCCGAGCCGCGGCAGGTTCTCGTCGCTTCCTGGGACGCCCTCGACGTGACCCGGCGAGTGGCCAGCACTGTCACCTGGGAGGCGGGGTCTGACGAGCTGCAGGCGCTGGCGGCCTCGCAGTCCTGCATGGCCGGCAGGGCCTTGCTGCCTCTGCCGGGGTCCGGCCGGCCGCTCGAAGCATCGGTCATCGAGGCCGGGCCGGAGGGGCTGGAACCGTGGGTGGAACTGCTGCACGAGGTACGCGACGCGCTCGTGCGATTGAGTGACGGTCAGAGCGACGAGGCGCGGGCGGTGCTGGTCGCGGCAGCGGGGCACGCCGACGCTGGTGCCGTGGCCCTCGCGACGGTCCGGGGGCACTGATGGCGAACCCTGGGCGACCTCTTCGACACGGCAGACGCCCGACTGCAGGCCGCCGCGGGCACACCGATCGGCGCGGTGAACCCGGGTCAGGCGGCCGCGCTGGTCAAAAATCTCGACGACCTCATCGGCCGGCTGGGTGAGGGGCTCCAACTGCACCGGGTGCGCGAGAGCGACGAGAGGATCTTGCGGACCTCGAAGGCGCTGGGCGAGCTCGTTCTGCAGCTGGACCAGGCGCAGGCCTCGCTGCGGGTCGCGCGCGGGTCGCTGCCCGCGCCCGACCGGACGGAGCTGGGGCCGGGGAGGGCATCGGGGATGCCGCGCGTTCGGTGGCAGCGGTGCGTGATCTGATCGAGAGCCACCGCGGACCGGATCGGGTGCCGTTGACGCCGTATGCACACGCGTTCAGCAGCCAGCCCGCCCTGGACTACGTGGCCGGGCGCACCGCTCGCCTCGCCTGGCATGCCGGTCGGGTGGCGTTGCGGCTTTCACAGGGCTCCGACGAGCTCGGGGTGATCGAGGCGCTCGCCGATGTGCGGAGCTGTATGGACCGGGGTTCAGCGCTGGGGCGTCTGGACGCCTCAGCCGCGGGGCCCGCTTCGAACGCGGCCACCTCGTCGAACGCCCCGAGACCCTCGCGGCGTGAGCAGCCTCAGCCGATCCGCAGAAGCCGGGAGGATCTCAGGCACTCGTGCGCCGTATGTGCAGGTGGCCATCGCGGGGGAAGGAGGGCGGCGCCGCGGGCAGGATGCTGTCGAAGTCGTACCGGCTCTTCTGCGCAACCCGGCACGATGCCAGGTTGTCCACCTGGTGCAGGAGTTCGAGACGCTCCAGCCCGTCGGCTTCGAAGGTGTCGAAGGCCCAGCTGGTGAGTGCCTCCAGAGCGCGGGAGGCCACTCCCCGCCCGCGAGCGTGCGCCGCGGTCCAGTAACCCACCTCGGCCGCCGGTTTGCGGGAGGTGACTTCCTTGAGGACCACATTGCCCACCAACTGTTCGCGAACTGAGCCGGGTTGTGCCTCAAGGACCGCGAAGCCGAACCGGTCCCCCGCTGCCCAACCCCGCTGCTGGGCCTGCACCCACCGTGCCCCGTCAGCATCGTTGTCCACAACAGAGCTCGCCCACTGGCGCAATGCGGGATCCCGGCTCACCTCGACCAATGCGGCAACGTCCTCCATGTGCCAGGGGCGAAGAACGAGAGCGGGAGAGGCCGGCGTCGCGGCCACCTGAAGGACGACGGGGGCATTCATGAACCGATCGTGTGCGGCGGCGTTTTCACCCGACGCCGGCCGCGTCCGGCCCATGCCGCCTTGCGACCGCCCCGTCATTGCTGTGTCCGGACGCGCAGAGCCTGGACGGACCAGTCGAACACCGGCGCCAGACTCTCCGGGGCCGGCCAGCCGTTGACCACTGCGAGCAGCTGGAGGTATCGCTCCCTGCGCGGGTCGTTCACGCTCTCCAGCCGAGTCGCCAGCCGGCGGCGAAGCTCGACGTCGTCGGGGCGGCCGAGGAGGTGCGCGTAGTGCGCCGTGAACGCCGCGACGATCGGATCGGCCTGGGGCGAGGCCGGGTCAATACCGGCGGTCAGGGCCGGGCCGGCCTGGTCACGGACGGCTGCGGCAATGTCGCGGCGCGGGCCCATCGTGTCGCTTCGGGCCTGCTCGGCTGCCTGATCCTCGAGCATCCGCCGCACGACGGCGCGGAAATCCGGGTCCAGGGACATTTCGGCCAACTCCACCCACGCCTGGACCTGCTCCGCCTCCGGATCGTCGGGCAGCTCGGGGGTCATCGAGCGCATGACCCCCGCGAATGCGGGGGCGGCGTCAAGACCACCGAAGACGGCGTCGAGGAAATCGCCGATCAGACGTCGGCGTTCGTCCTCGGAGAGCTGGGCCAGCCGGTGCATGAGTTCCGTCTCCTCAAGTGTGGACCCGCGCTCGGCCACCGCCGTCAGCACCGCGCGCCGCAGGCGCAGGACACGGATCTGCACTGCCAGTGCCTCGGCGTGCGCCGCGGCGACCTCGGGAAGCGAGAGCTCGCGGTCCACGACCTTGCGGATCGTGGGAAGGTCCAGTCCCAGCTCACGCAGGGTCCGCACGAGGTCCAGGCGTGCGACGGCGTCGATGTCGTAGAGGCGGTAGCCGGCCGGGCTGCGGTCCGTCGGTGCCACGATTCCGCGATCGGAGTAGAACCGAATGGTCTTGACCGTGAGACCGGTCCGCCGAGCGAGCTCGCCGATCGAGTAGAGCGTGTCACCGTCCATGCCCCCACCTTTACGTCTCCCCCCACTGGAGACTCAAGCCCCTTCGCCTGCCAGCAGACAACCACTCCTCCTCCACAAGTCTTGACAACTCCTCCGGACGGCCGCTCCCGAGGCGGCCTGGGCACGAAAGTCCACCTTGCCGGCGACAGCTGTGCACGGCCGCTGTCCCTTTGCATCACTAAGGATCTTCAGCGGGGCGTCCCCATCCTGGCCGACCTCGCCTACCAGGGCGCAGTCCCCTGGCTGACCACGGGCATCAAACGCAGGCCCCTGCAGGAACTCACACCCACCGAGAAGACCGTCAACCGGGCCCTGGCCGCGGCACGGGCACCGGTCGAACGCGGCGTCGCCCGCTTGAAGTCCTGGCGGATCTTCCGCAGATCCCGATGCGTCCGAACCGCATGATGTCAATCGCCAAAGCCGTCCTCACTCTGGAGCGGCAACGCTGAAGAAGCTCAGTGCCTGCGGATGAAAAGGCTCAGCTATTGGTTCCAGTTTCACTTGTCTATGCGCTGATTTCCGACCGATCAACCACGTTTACTACTCCATTTGCGCCCACATGTTGGGTGTGATGCAGTGAGAGATGTTCGGTGCGCCATCCCGATTGCGGCCGAGGCCGGCCTCCTCGCACTCGCCGAAAGCCCGGCTGCGATCACACCGGTGCAATGCGGGCCACAAGCCTGATCGCCCAGCAGGCATGGCCGGCCGTTATCAGCGCGTCCCCGCTCCTTCCAGTAGCGAGTCGATGATCCCTGCCAGATGCGAACGGATGCCGCGCCCGCCAGTTCCGGCAGCAGTCAGCTCGGCTCACGAGCCTTACGCGGGAGTGGCCCGTCCAGCCGAGCGCACCGGCCGTGACTACGGCGAGAGCGCGATATCCGAGGAGGGAACATGCAGAAGCGACCAGGGCATCTGCTGCCCACGGAGGCGGCCACGTCGCTGGCGTCCGCGTCCGGAACCGCCGATGAGGCCGAGGCCGCCACCGGTATCCGCGTCAGCAACGGACGTGTCGTCGAGGCCAATGGCAACGACTTTGTGATGCGCGGCGTCAACCATCCTCACGCTTGGTATACCGACCGGACGGGCTCCCTCGCCGACATTAAGGCGAAGGACGCCAACACCGTCCGCGTGGTGCTCTCCAGCGGCCATCATTGGCCGATGACCAGCGCCGCTGAGGTCTCTACCATCGTCCGGCTGTGCAAGCGGAACCGGCTGATCTGCGTGCTGGAGGTGCACGACACCACCGGCTACGGCGAGGTGAGCGGCGCCGCCACGCTCTCCGAGGCCGCCGATTACTGGATCAAGGTCAAAGGAGCACTGCAGGGCCAGGAGAAGTACGTCGTCATCAATATCGGCAACGAGCCGCACGGCAACAAGTATTACGAGCGCTGGACTTCCGACACCAGCGCCGCCATCCGGAAGCTGCGAGGCGCCGGCTTCCGCCACGCCATCATGGTCGACGCCCCCAACTGGGGTCAGGATTATTCGGGTACCATGCGCAACCACGCCCACACGGTCTTCGACGCCGACCCCAACCGGAACACGATCTTCTCGATCCACATGTACGGGGTCTACGAAAACGCCGATACGGTGCGGGACTACCTCGACTTCTTCGACAGCGCCGGATTGCCGATCCTGATAGGTGAGTTCGGCGACTGGCACACCGACGGCAACCCCAACGAGGACGCGATCATGGCCACCGCGGAGGAACTCAGCCTGGGATACCTGGGCTGGTCCTGGAGCGGCAACACTGGCGGCTACCTGGACATGGTTGACAACTTCAAGGCCAACTCCCTGACTGACTGGGGCAAACGCATTTTCAGCGGCACCGACGGCATCGCAACCACCGCGAAAGAGGCCACCATCTACGCCAGCGGAGGTAGCACCGGCGGCAATGGCGGCACCGCCCCGAGGGGCTACCTCTACGCGTGAACGGCGTCCCGACCGACCCCCACACGGACGGGCCGGACTGATCGGTCCACTCGTCCAGCAGTAGGCCGCAGAAGGTGTCGGTCGGCGGTGTGAGCTTGGCGGCGTAGTGCGCGGTGAACAGCAGCCGGTCCTCATCCAGTGTCGTGCCTGGTGCGAATTCCATGGCTAGCCAGTGGTCGTCGGTCCGGTGGGGCAGCTGGATCGGTACAAGCCGCGGGTCCTCGAAGCCGGGCAGATGGCCGAGCAGAGTTCTCCGTCACCGCGCAGCGCGTCGCTCCGGATCGCCACCTGCTCCCACAGCCGCGGCTTCTCTCTGACCCGGGCGATGCCATGCGGCCGGACTGATCAGTAGTGATCCCCGAACGGGGCCTCACCGCTGCTCTGCGCCACCTCGACGCGGTCCGGCTCCGCCGTGTCGTATCCCGGCTCCTCATCCCGCACCGCCGCGAGCGCGGCCAGGTCGGACCTCCGGAGTGCCCTCGCCCTCACCGGCCAAGAGACGCAAAGCCGCTCGTACTCATGGCCTGCCCGAGGCACAGTCGAGGCATGTTTTCGTGCCGAGGCCTGCCGCGACCTCAAGGCCGCCGTCGGCCGCGTCAAGCGGCTGATCGACCGGATTGCGGGCGACCTCGCCAATTGGCCGGCCGCCCGCGCTGCCTCACACACTAATCGTCGCTATTGCTCCAGGGCCGCGGCGCACCCGACTCCCAGTGCTTCCCCGAGTGGCCGCGCGGCAGTGAGCAGAAGGAGCCGCCCTGCGGGAGGATGGTCCAGCTGTCCGGTCCAGGGCGCCGACAGGGAGGGAGCCGCTCTCCGTCCGGTCCCGTCGACATGGCGGCGAGTAGGTCGGCTGCGGTTTCCCTGGTGGCGTCGGGGTACTGGCTGTGCTCCCTGATGAAGTTGGCGATCTGAGTGAGGCGGCAGGGCCATGCCTCCAGGCTCCCTCGCCAGTGGCTGTTGCAGGGGCATTGAAGCTCCCCCTCCGGAGGCTTGGGGCACGCTGTGGCAAGTTCCGCTATCGCCGCAAGTCTCAACTGGGCGTCCATATATACATCCTCTTCCTGAAACGCGCTTCGAGACGAAGTGTCAGTAGAGTACGGCGGGCGTCCCTCCGCCGTGGTCCGCATGGTCTGCCTGACGCCCGTCACCCCGGCGGCCACTCCGGCTCGAAGCCCTCGTCGCGGTGGGCGAAGATCCCGTAGCCGACCTCGACGGCCAGCGGGTGGCTGGCCGGCTCCGCGCGGGCTTCCATACAGCCCGAAGGAGCGGACGTCGCCGGTCTTGGGCACCCGCTTTTGGAATAGGTGGCCGCTCCGAGCCAGCCGTCCCTCCCTTCTTCTCTCCAGCCAGGTACACAAGACGTGGACCGGCATGAGGCGTTGGGTGCCTCGGTACGGAACGCAGCAGGATCCGCGTCCAGGCTGTCGCCGTGGGGCACAGTTTCGTGCACGGACACGGCCGTACCGGATGGCGGGCCGGTGTTCCGCCACTCCAGGGCACCCTGGCGAGGACAAGCCCGCGGACATCGGTGGCTTCGGTCGCCCGGAAGCGGAGCGCAACGTGCTGTCCGGGCACTCTCGCAACACAATTCGCAGCGTCATCAAACAGAAGACCTACTGATGGTTTCAGAGTGAGGTCGCGAGGCGGCGAAGTCGTATGGGGCGCCGCCGGATGAGGCGAGGACCTGTCCGGTCTGCCCCATGCAGTTCTGTCTCGCGGCCTGCCCCACGACGGCCGGCAGCCGTGCAGGCTCGCCCGGTCGGCCTGCACAGTTGCATAGTGTGCTCATGGATCGATTCGTGGGTCAGGGCCGCCTCGAATGGTGGGCCAATCAGTCGACTTGCCTTGAGATGTACGACATCGACATCACTGTCACTGTCGACGCGGTCGGCACGTGGCGGGCAACCGGTCGGCATGCCAACGCCTTTGACGCGACCCAACGCGAGGGCTGGGACTTCCTCATGGAGATGGATCCCCACTTCTCCATTGCGTTTCCCGGTGAGGACAGCGGCGGGATCACGGTGCGAGTCGTCGAGGCCGAGGATGGAACCCTCACGCTCGTGGAGGCACCGGACTGGGACGGCTCCGTGAGCGTCACCTTCGACCTCACCTGAGTTCAGCTCGCAAGGGCAGGAACCCGACTTCGCCACCCTGCCACCAACTTCGATGCGTCGCCCCTTACTGATCTTTCAGAATGAAGTTCGGAGGCGGCGAAGACATACAAGGCTGCAGGCCAGTTCGAGCAGGCCCTGGTGAAGATCTGCGCGACGTTCGTAGCGGATGCGGAGCCGCTTGAACTGGTGCAGCCGGGCGAAGGCGCGCTCGACCACCCAGCGCACCTTGCCCAGTCTCGATGCTGCCGTTCGGCGTGCTCAGTACGCTGCTGCATGCCGGCGGCGACGCGCAGGACGGCGGGGGCGACGACCCGGTCAGGCCGGACTGGGAAGGCACACTGATCCAATTCAGCTTCCCGGGGATGGGGCTGGGCCTGGCCCTCGCGATCCCCGCATATCTACGGAATCGCTGGCCGCAAGCGTTCAATGGGCGGGTCGGCGACGCACCACGGGCCGCGCCGCCGTGGGCCGCTGTCGTCGGTGCGGTGGTCGGCCTGGTCTGGCTCTACTGGGCGGCCGAAGGCACCGTGGGAATCGCGCACCCAACGGAGCGAACCACCCACGGGTACACGCTCGGAGCTGTCTCCGGGTTCTGGGCCCTCGCCGTGTCAGCCGCAATCTGGGTGATCGTGCGGGCGCACTTTCCCCGGTTGCCCCGCTGGCTGCCCCTGGTGGTCGGTTGGGTCGGGTCGGGCTCACTGTTCGCATGGAGCAGTTGGAAGCTGCCGTTCATCCTGTACTCAGCGCTGGCAGAGCCCGCCGGCTTCACACCACCGGAACACCGCAGTGCCGCGGGGACACTGCATCTCGGCGCTGTAGCGGCCGGCGCGGCGATGCTGCGGAAACTCGCCCACGAACGCGTCCGGGCGCTGAATCCCGTGGCCAGCGGCGGCGAGGTTGCCGACAGTCCCTTTTACCGATCGGCCCTGTCAGCGCGGCTCGGCGGCTCCGCCCGGGGCGCTGTGGCACCGGTCGGCCAGGGCGGTGATTCCTGCTGTGGCGGCGGCGGCGAGGTCGGTGACCATCGCGTCGTCGACAGGCAGGTTGAGGATGTACAGGGCGGACGCCAGGGAGCCGAGCAGCAGCAGGTGGGCCATCGCGGGGTCGACGGTCCCGGCCAGCTCGCCGCGGGCCACGGCCTGTTCGATGAGTTCGGCGACGGCGGCCTGTTCGGCGGCCAGGAAGGTGTCCTGGAACCGGGCATCCAGTGCGGGATTGCCGGCGAGTTCGCTGATCAGGGCCGGTGCCAGTTGTCGGGCCGCCGGGGCGGCCATGCGGGCGTGAAACGTGCGGACCAGCGCCAGCAGGTCCCCGTGCAAGGAGCCGGTGCCTGCCGGTGGGGGCAACTGCTGCCCATGCATGGTGGCGACGAACGCCATCTCGGCCTTGGAGGCGTAGCGGCGGTAGATCGCCGCCTTGCCCACTCCGGCGCGCGTCGCGACCTGGTCGACGGTCAGGGCCGGGTAGCCGACTTCGTCGATCAGCTCACGGGTGGTCTGCAGGATCTTGTGATCCACGCGACTGTCTCGGGGGCGTCCACCCCGTTGTCTTCCCACTGTCATGGCTGCATGATACGGAACGCGAGTATCGGAACGACGGTTTCGGAACTAGGGCTTCGGAGATCGCTGCTCCGCTACGCAGAGACAACCGCTACGAAGTCGCACCGCGCGGCTTCGCGACACGAACGGAGAACTCGGGTGATCAAGTGGGCTGGCTGGATCATCACGTTATGCGGAGCCGCACACACGCTCGGCGCCCTGACGGTGGAGAAAGCCGCACGCCACGCCGGGACGTGGTTCAGCGGCGGACTGTGGAACGAGGACCTCGCCGACATGAGCCCGGCGGGCAGCGCGTACTGGCTGAGCCTGGAGAGCTTCGGCATACCGCTCATCCTCGTCGGCCTGACGGTGCTGTGGCTGGACCGCCGCGGCATCAACCCGCCGGCGTTCATCGCCTGGACACTGGGGAGCTGGACCGTCGTCGACGCCGTGATCCTCCCGTTCACGCCCTGGCCGATCTTCCTGCTCGCCTGCGCCCTGCTCCTGATCGGGGCGCGCCGCTCCCGCCGCGACGACCTCGCGCCCGAGGCCGGGCTTCCACGAGCATGAACAGGGGCGGCTCCAGTGACAGTTTGCACTTCGCGGACCCGCCGAACACCACGTGCGAGCGGACCTACGGCTGGCTCATGCTCCACCGACGACTGGCCCGCGACTACAAAACCCTCCCGACCCGCTCCGAAGTCATCGTTCACCTCGCAATGGCCGACCTCATGGCCCGCCGTCTCACCGGCGAGAACACGATCTCCTGGCGCGACCCAAAGCCTGCTAAGCAGCCCACCTCGGGATGAAACATCGGACGAGAACGACCTTTCAGGGGGTGGGCGGTCCCACTTCGTCCGCCTTCCCCACCTGCTGACGCACAAGGACTCCCGCACCCCCCGGCGTTACAAGCAGCGCAAGCTCGACGACAGCCCCGCGGCTACGGCTTCGCGGCGATGTCGCCAGCGCCCCTGCAGGAGTTGCGGAAGCGGTTCGAGGAACACGTTCGAGATTTCGTCTTCGCCCGGCACGCGGTGCAGGAGTCGCCCGTCCTGGTCCTCCTCGGCGGGCAGCCCGCGTCGGGCAAGAGTCAGGCCACCACGGTCGTCGAGCAGCGGCACGCCGACGGGCAGCTCGTCCCCCTCACCGGCGACGAGCTACGTCCCTTCCAACCGCAGTACAAGAAGCTGCTCGCCGAGCACCCGCAGCTGTTCCCGAACGCGACCGGGCAGGCTTCCGGCACCTGGGGGCGGATGAGCATCGAGCACGCCCGCGACAACGGGTACAGCTTGCTGCTGGAGGGGGCGTTCCGGGACCCGGAGATGACGGTGGCGACGGCGGGGAGTTCGCCGCGGCTGGCTGTCGGGTGGAGGTCGTCGGCCTGGGCGTGCGCGAGGAGCGCAGCCGAGAAACCCGGCTGCCGACCGCAGGCCGTGATGGCAGAGTCTGCCCATGGTCTTCCTGCGTTGCGAAGCGGTCCGATGGGTCGATGACGAACCCCAGCCCGGCCTGGTCGAAGTCCGCTTCACCGACGCCCACCACCAGCAATGGACCTTCATCGACAAGTGGCCCGTCTTCAGCGGTGAGGACCTGCACTCCGACTCCAGCTATCCCGTCGAGGTGGCAATCCTCTGCGGCATCCTGACCAGCGGCAACAGCTCGGGCACGGCGGACACGGTCAAGATCTCCGTCGCCCCCTGGGGACTGGAGTCACTCGACGGACGCATCGAGTTCGAAGTGCGGGCTGACCAATTGGCCCACAGCTGAGGTCCGTGATCACCGGGCCCCGCCGACCTGACGGTCGGCGTGGCCCACACATGCTCTTTGCTCCACTTTCCTCACACCGTTCAATCAACAACGAAGTGAGGCGAAGGGTCACTGCCCTGGTCGGTCAGCAACCTGTCGCGGTGCCCGTCGCGTCAAGTGGTGATGTCATGGACCGTCGCGTGCGCTGGGCCAGGAAACGGTTCGCGAAGAAGGTGATCCATGGGCTATTTGCGGCCCGACCGCGATCGGCCGCTGTGGTTGCGGTACTTCGCTGTCGTAACGCCTCGCACCTCATGAAGAGTGGCCGCCGAAACGACCAAGACTTGAACGTGTTCAGACAGTGTGCCAGGGTACGGCGTGCGCTCGCGAGCGCACCGGTCGCGCACGCGGCCTCCGGAACCCGTTAGGGGTGGAGTGTGTTGCGTTGCTGTCGCACTGCGCTGATCTTGCTTGCCATGGCCCTCGCCCTGACGGCCTGCGGCAGGCTCACCGTCACGCCGCCGCCCGAAGGCGAACCGGTCATTCTGAAGCCGGCCGAACTTGCGACCACGTGGACCGATGCCGACGGCGGCACCCTCACGCTGAAGCAGGACGGGACGTTCACCGCCGATAAAATCTGCGTCTCCGTCAGCTGGTACGACAGTTTGGCCTGGTCCGGAACAGGCACATGGAGGCAAAGCTCCAACAAGGAGCAAAGCTTCCTCTATGTGACCTTCGACGTCGCTCACCCCGTGGGCTCCGGCACCGCCGCTCACCCCCAAGAGTTTGAGCGACGGCCCGACTCCTACGCCGCCTTGAAGCAAGGCAAGGTCCTGAAGCTCTGGACCGCCATCGGCGATCCGGACAACGATTATCCGAACTGCGTCCCGACCAGCCCGGCGAGTTGACCCGACAGCGCCGCCGGCCGGGTGAGCTGCACATGGGCCGGCATCGCAACCTCGGTTCCAGTCGATCGTGTCCCCTGCCGTAAGGCAGGGGATCAGCCCTCGGTAATGCCGGCCTTGACGTAGGTGGCGTCCAAGAACAGATAGGGAAAGCCGGTGTGATCCAGCGGTCGGGTACGGACCCGGCGAAGGGGACCGAGACGGACGGTGTCATGGTGGCAGGGTGGGCTCGAAGGGTGTGCCCTTCCTCGTGCGGATCAACGCGGTGGAGAGCGCGCTCACGGACGATGAGCTGAACTCCTTCGTCGAGTCCGTCACTGTGAAGCAGCCGGGACCGAGCACACACATGACCGAGTACGAGAGCGACTGGGGCGAACGACGATGCAGATCCTGCCGGGTGGCACACCGACCTTCCTGCTGCTCTTCGGACTCTTCGCCGGCTTCTTCGCGGTGCGGTCAGCACTGCGGTTCGCCCGGGTCCTGCGGCTCGTACGCCTCGGGGCTCGGGCGGATGGGTGGTGCGCGGAGCGCCGGGTTTTGGAACGGTCCGGCATGGATAATTCGTACGCCACCGAGTACGTCTACGCCTTCCGCACCCCGGACGGCCGCGAGATAAGCTTCACCGACCCCTCACCGAGCGCCTTCGGCTTCGAGGAGGGGGCGCCGGTGCGGGTGTCGTACGACCCGGCGGCCCCCGAAAAGCGGGCCACGATCGCCGGCCCGGGGGCCTGGCGGGCGCTGGTGATCCCGGCCGTCCTGGCGGTCGTCATCGGGCTGATGACGCTGCTGATGCTCTGGGGGTTCGGAGCGTCCCACGACTGGTGGTGAGGCCACCGGCGCGCCCCGCTCTCGATTCGTATCGGACCAAGTCAACCTCCCTGCACGGGGGGTTGGTTGGGCCCCCGATCAGACCGATCGCGGCAAAACAGTTCGAAGATTCACCTCGCCACCGATCGGTCCGGCCTTCCGCTCATCGTTTGCCATCCGCAGTGTGACTGAGCGCTTCACCTGGCGAGAGCGCGTGAGTTGGCGGCCGGAGGATCCGGCCTGTTCCGGGAGGCCGTACGCATACCAGGTCGGCTTGAGTGCGCAGCAGTCAGCCTGGATACTCGGCCCTTGATCGGACGTTACCGGGGGGCGGATCCAGACGTGACGGATGAGAACAGCAATCAGAACAAAAAGGATGATCTTAGTGACATCCTCTTCGGCGTCATTGGGCTTGTGGTCGGGGCCGTTCTGGCCGCCAAGGTGCTGTCCGCCATGGGTTTACGCGAGGGCGAGAAACCCTCACTGCCGGAGATCGCGATCGGCCTTGCTCTCTTCTTGGCCCCCTTCTACGCACTCACGGAGGCCGCTCAGCATTTGCGTAGTGACGTAGAGGCCGGGAAAAGCACCAACGCGACGTATTGGACCACGATGGTGGGACTCTCCGTCTCTGCACTCGCACTCGTGGGCGTCACAAGCATCGATGACCTTATTAGCCTGGCCAAGTAGCCGTGGTTCCAGCCCGACGAAGCTCAGGGTGTGTCTGGTCAGGCCGCAGAGGTTGGCCCACTTCGCACTGCTCTCCTCGTGGGCGCTCCCTGACCAGTGGCCGAGGAAGTACGTCGATCGGCGCATGCCGGGGTGCGCTTAGGCCGTGGCGGTGACCGATGGCCGTTCGGCCGACATGGGCGAGCAGCGCCAGGGCGTCATGCAGCGGCCAGGCCGACGTGGCCGGTCGGTGCCTCGGTGCCAGCAGCACCGTGCGGCTGCCGCGGGCACGGTGGGCGATGACGCCAGGAGGCTTGCCCAAGTCCGAGGCGCCATGGCGGTTTTGGCCGGTGAGCCCGGATCCTGATCGAGGTCGGCGACGGCAGCACCTTCCCGACCGCCGGCCACCTCGCCGCCTACGTGGGCCTCGCACCCGCGACCCGGAGCTCGGGCTCATCGATCCGCGGTGAACAGCCCTGCCGGAGAAGAAACAAGCAGCTCAAACGAGCCTTCTTCCTCTCAGTGTTCGCCGCCCTGGGCGACCCCACGTCCCGGGCCTACTACGACAAGAAGATCGCCCAGGGCAAGCACCACACCCAAGCCCTGCTCTGCCTCGCCAGACGCCGGGCCAACGCCCTGTTCGCGATGCTCCGCAACGGAACCTTCTACGAACCGCAGCCGTCGGCTGCAGTCACCTGACCTGCGGGTCTGCGAGGACAACGACTCGATCGGCCTCAACGTCGAAGCCGAGCACTGGATGGCCGGAGTCGCCTTCCGGGTCCATCAGCACCGGTTCGCCCAGCCGCCGCCCGATCTCCCGAAGGAAGCCGCAGAACACATCAAGTCGCTCCTGGCCCTGCAACTCCCGCAGGTCGACGTCGAAGTCGACCTCATCGTCGGCATGAAAACGGAAGATCGCCAACACATCGGCAGTCGGCCAGACGCGCAGGACCGGGCACTCGGCATCCGCCGGACGGGACAGCACGGCCTCCGCCCGGGGCACCGGAAGCACCGTCTCCCCCTCGGAGTACTGGCACTTCCAGCCCCTCTCCGCAACAAGATCGAGGACCGCCTGCCAGTCCTCCACCGAGACATTCGGAACACGCACGTCCGGCAACGACCCCATCAAGTCCAGGTCGAAGAAGTACTTCACGTCATCCCACAGCAGATCAGCCACCCCGTCATGCTGCCCGGCTCCTCGACCCAACGCACCCCCGTTTCCCTTGACCAAACACATAGGGGCCCCCGCTCTGGACCCTCATCGGGCTCCGCTCCGACCTCACCGGAGACCTCATGGACGCCGGAGTCGTCGAAGGGGACGCCCGCCCTCGGGACTGGTAGGCCCGCATGTTGAGGTGTCGCGTCTTCCAGCTTGGACGGCTCTCGTTGGTCACTCTGAGTGGCGAGGCCAGTGTTCGTGGTCCGTCCTCGGACGGATAGATTCACCGTGGTGTGTTCGAGCCACTTCTGAAGGGGTCACCGGTGGACATTGTCGCGATCATGGAGGCGCTGGCCGAACAGGGCATAACCGTGCTGTTCAAGGCTGATGCTGAGCGGATGGCAGAGAGGCGGAAGCCCTGGACGTTCGTGGCCAGTGGCGCCCCGTTGCGTGACGACGTCCTCGTGCGTACCGATGCTGCGTCGGTGGAGCAGTGCCTCGAAGCCTGCCTGCCCCGCCTGCGCGAACTGGGCTTCACTTTTCCGGAGTGACGAGACATGCCAGCTGGAGCGGCGCGACAACTCATCGTGTGTGGGCACCGAGGCCGCAGGAACCTGGAGCCGATACGCCCCCGGCGACCACACGGTGACATCAGGACCGAGCTCAACGAGGAATACGCGACGCCTCAACATGCGAGCCACCAGTCAAGGCCGCGCTAGGACCGCGTCGCCCTCCCGCACTCGTCCGCAGAGGACTCGCCCCGCCCGACCGGCGCGCTGCGGTCGTACGGGTCGACCTCCGTGCCGGCCTCGTCCGCCCGGCGGTCCGTGCCGAAGGGCGGGGTGAAGTAGCCCGTGGGGGCGCTGCAGCCGCCGTTGGTCATGTCGTATTTGTACGAGACGATCGAGAACGTACCCGGCTCGGTGATCACCTTGTCAGGGTCGTCCCAGCTCAGGACCAACTCGCGCCGGACGATCGTGCGCACGATCTCGTCGTCGCCGCCCGCGTCCGCGCGGGTGACCGGGTAGACGAAGGTGACGTCGGCGGTCACCTGCAGCGCGCCGCGCTCGCCTTCCCGGTAGGTGAGCCGGCCCCGGGTCTTCACGACGTCGCCGACGAGGTGGGTGCGGGAGGGCTGGAAGCGGCTGAAGAGGAGGAGGGGGTCGTTCTTCTCGCTCGGGGTTCGGAAAGCGGTTTTCAGAAGGTCTTGGACGTCTTTCTGGTGCGGGTTGATCAGTGCGATCGCCTTCTCGGGGCGCTCGCCCCGCAGCACCCCGCGGTCCAGGCCGGACGCGACGAGGAAGTCCCGGCTGCGGGCGAGGGCCCGCTCGACCTCGGCCGTGCTCATCCAGCCGACCGCCTCGGCCTTCGGCACGGTGATCCCTGCCGCTCCGCTCGCCCAGCTCGCCGCCGGCGAACCGCGGAACGGCTTGTCCATGGTGGGGCGTTGGGCCGCCTCCGCCGGGGGTGCCTGGGTCGGGCGGGCGGTCTCGGCCGCCAGCGGCGGGGAGTCAGGGTCGCCGCCGGCGAACAGGTTCACCATCTGCCCCGGGGCGAGCGCCACCACGAGCAGCACCAACGAGGCCAGCAGTCCGGCCACGTACCAGCCCGTGCGCCGCTTGGGCCGCGCGGGCGTGTAGCTGCGCCAGCCCTCCCGGCCGTGGCCGGGCTCCGTGCGCAGCCGCTTCGCCACGTCGCGGGCCCGCGCCGACGGCTCCTTGGGCGCGTCGGCGGCGCCCGCCACCGACTCGCGCAGAAACCGCTCCCACTCCTCGTCAGACCTGGACGAGCCGTCCGGATCCCTACCCGCGCCCATCCCCAACCCCCTGGCAATCAGTAGACCGCGGCCCACTCCCCCTTGGGCGCGTCCGCATAATGACACAGAGCGCTGATGGCGAGGCTGGCTGGGCGGACGGTGTGGGCGCGCCACGCTTCCTCAAGTCGCCACATCGGCCGCATTAGAGAGCGAAGCACACGCTGAGCGACTGAACTCCTCCGCAGACATTGAATACGCGACACCTCAACATGCGAGCCCACCAGTCCCGAGGTCGACGTCCCGCTGCACGACACCACAGGGAGCAGCGAGCCCGGGTCGAGCGCGGCGCGCTCGGCGGCCTCCAACTCGACAGTGCAGAGGAAGTCGGCGACCTTGCCTTGCGGATGTGCGAGGCCCTCCGCCACGCCAACATCGTCCGTGCGGCCCTGCACCGGGCGACGGTGGGGTTCAGTGTCCCCGCCGGCAAGTCGGCACCCCTTGTTGGACGACTCTCTGCGTGGTGATGAAGCGGGATGACGGCGACGCTCCCGGTGCACATGGGCTGTCGTCGCATCCGGGGCCAGGCTGCCTCTTCGTGTGCGACGACACCGTGAACAGGAACGGGGGCATCGAGGTGCGACGGACGGCTACCAGAGCCATCGGTCGAGAAGTTCCGCCCAGATGAAGCCGTTGTACCCGTCGAACGCGGGCGGGTCGATCTGCTTGAGCTCGGCCGCGAGTTGGCGGAGCTCGGCGAGGGCCTCGTCCTCATCCCCGTCCGGGTCGTTGAGGATCTCGGACTGGCTTACGTGCCGGCCGTAGTGGTGCAGGGATTGGAGCCACAGGGCGATGCTGGAGTTCGCGAACCAGGCTTCGCCGTCGGGAAGGACGTAGTAGACCGTGCCGGTCACGGGCTCGACTCCGAACGTCCACAGCAGGTCGGGGACCAGGTCTCCCTGGCGGTTCTCGGTCAGTCGGTACAGCTGCTTACCGTCTTGGGTCAGCAACTGTGGGGCCGATTCCGTCTGGACCGCCGCTGCCTCGATGAGTTGGTCCGTGCTTGGAATGCCGATGCTCACGAGCAGGGCTGTCTGGTTCACAGGGACCTGCCAGCCTGCGACGGAGGCGGCGTCGGCCCGCGCGACGTTCTCTTCACCCGCCCATTCGACCAGGTCGTCATAGGTCAGCAATGGGAAGATCCTTCCGATGGCGCCAGCGGTCGCCGCGACTCTACTGACCAAGACCGACACCCGATCCAAGCGCCCTCGGCCGGATGTATGGGCAGTCCCTTATCGCCGCCTTCACCGAGATGAAGGACATCGTCGACGAGTCCTCCACCCGCACTGCCATCACCGAGACACACGCGACAGAGTGACCGCGAAGCCGACACCGTGTTCACGAGGACCCCTGCGGCCTGACCGCTGCCGGGGTCGTTTCATCCGTTCCCAGCGACAACCAGCATGTCGCTCTCATGCTCATCCTCAGCGTCGCTCATCACCCTTCACCGGGTCGCAGGCCGCCTGCAACCGGATGCCGGATACTGCCTGCTGGATTTGTAGGTGTGAGTCTCGAGAACGTTTTTTACCGGGCGGTGAGAGCGCCCCGTTTCACAGGGCGGTTATGTTGCCGAGATTCGGGAACGCCTGGGTGGCGTTCGCTGCGCAGTGCATGACGAAGGCTGATCGCCGATCCTGTCGGTCGCGATGTATCAGGGCCGGTGACGATGGTGTCGGATTCCTGCCGGACAAGAGGCCTGGGCGGTTGGTTGGCTGAGCATGTGACCACAGCACACATGGACAAGGCCCTGCACTTCCGATCCCTCCACAGCTCCGCGCGCCCCCTCGCGCTCGCCAACGCCTGGGATGTAGCGAGTGCCCGTGTCATCGAGGCCGCAGGGGCACCCGCAATCGCCACCACCAGCGCCGGGATCGCCTGGTCGCTCGGTCATCCGGACGGGGAAAGCCTCTCCCCCGACAGGGCGGTGGACCTGATTGCCCGCATTGTCGCGGCGGTCGACGTACCGGTCACCGCCGACATCGAAGGCGGATACGGCCAGGGCGCAGCCGGGGTCGCCGAGACCATTGCGCGGGTGCTGGAAGCAGGTGCCGTCGGCATCAACATCGAGGACGGAACCCGTCCTTCGGCCGAGCTCAGGGCACGGCTGACAGCGGCCCGGACTGCGGCGGAACGAGCGGGAGTGTCCCTCTTCCTGAACGCCCGTACCGACACCTACCTGTTCGGCCTCGGCGACCCCGCCACCCGTCTGGAGCACACCCTGGAGCGGGCACGTGGGTACGTGGACGCCGGCGCCGACGGCATCTTCGTCCCCGGCGTCACCGACCCCGCCACGATCGCGGAACTGGCCTCGGGCATCTCTGTGCCACTGAACGTCATGGCCGGCCCTGGAGCACCGGACGTCGGCGCGCTGGGCGGCCTCGGCGTCGCCCGCGTCAGCCTCGGCTCGGGCGTCGCCCAGACCGCCTACACCGCCACCCGCCACGCCGCGCAGCAGCTGTACGACAGCGGCGACTACCACCCGCTCGCCGACGCCATCCCCTTCCCCGAGCTCAACGGCCTGTTCCCAAACCCGCGCTGACCGTGCGACGCGACGCAACGACAGGCCGTTCTCAGAATTCGGTTCTGGCACAGATCTCGGGGAGCGGTCGCGGAGGGTAACGGTGTCGTTCTATTGGAGGGAAAGGGCGCGAGGCCCGGTCCGTCAGCGTTCACGCATCCTGGTCCACCACCAGCCGTCCATTGCCCACTCGATGTGGTTGGGCTCCGGCAACGTGCGGCGTTCGAATTCCTCATCAATGCGCGTGATCAGTCGACCCAAGTCCCGTTTGGCTCCGGGAGGAAGGTGCAGCATCGCCCGCTCCAGATCGTCACGAGCGTCTTCCACCTCTATCCCAGGCGAGCAGGCCTCGGAGGCGTTCAGGTAGCGGCCAGGTTGCTTGAAGGCCCACTCGAAGCGATAGAGCGCATGAGCGACCGCGTTGGGCCACATCTCCTGGTCTTCGACCCGGCGGATCGCTGCACGAGTTCGCGCGGAGACACCGCGGACCCTCAGGACCGGATACTGCCATCGTGGCCGCCACCGCTCTGCACGGACGGCCTTGGGACGCCTACGCGGCATCGCCCTTTCGGATCAACATGACGCCATCCTGCCACGGCTGGGGACCTGGATGGACCCCCGGTTCACACACCCGCGGCAAAGTCCTACTTCTCGGTTCTGTGCAGGCTTGGGGGCGTCTCGGAGCGTCACTGGAGCAGGATCATCTTGCGGAGCAGTCCGAATCCGGCTCGGCCGTAGAGCTGCCGCTTGATCTTCTTGATGCGGTTGACGGTGCCCTCGATGCTGCCGGAGCTCCAGTCGAGAGTACGCCCGGCGGTCACGGCGTCGAGATCTCGGAGCAGATGGAGCGCGAAGCCGGTGAGACCGGGTAGCCGGCTGGCGTCAACTGCGTCGATCCAGGTGGGGAGCGTGGAGCCGAGGCGGTCGGTGAGAATCTCGCCGAAGTCGCGGACGTGTCCGGCTGCCGTGTCCAGTTCGGGGCAGCGGCCCAGGACCTCCTTCAGGCCGGCCCGTTCTCGATAAGACCATGCACCTGCTCGCCGTGGTCGACCCGGTCGATGACACCTACCGCCGCTTGATGGAGCAGCAGCTCACCGTGCAGGAGTCCCGCCACCGCCTGGCCCGCGCGATCTGCCAGGGGATCCCGGGATTCCGGGTGATCTGGATCACCGGCCGGGGCGGCGGCACGCAGCGCCGCCTCAACCCGGCGGTTGCTCGTCATGGTCGCGGTGACGGTGGTCATGGTGAGGAGGAGGGCGGCGGCAGTGTAGAGCGGGGTGCGTACGTCGTAGGCGGTGGCCAGCCAGCCGCCGAGGAAGGCGCCGAACGGGGCGGCGCACATGGCGAGCATGCGGGAGGTGGAGGCGACCCGGCCCATCAGGTGGGCGGGGACGATCGCCTGTCGGAGGGAGGGGCCGAGCACCATCGTGGCGCCCATGCCCGCGCCGCAGACGGCGAGCGCGAGGCCGGCGACGTATGGGTTCGGGGCGGCGGCAAGGCCCAGGATGGCGAGCCCCTCGACTGTGGCTGTGCAGGTCAGTGCGGTGCCGGTGCCGAGTCGTCGGCCGAGGAAGGAGGCGATGCCCGCGCCGAGCAGGCCGCCGGTGGCCTCCGCCGTGAGGAGCAGGCCGAAGCCGAAGGTGTCGATGCCGAGACGGTCGTGCGCGAAGAGGGCGAGTACGGTCTCCACGGCGAGGAAGGCGATGTTCCCGACCGCCGGACGCAGCGCGAGTCCGAGCAGCAGCTGATCCCGGAATACGTACGAGGCACCGGCCCGCGCCTGCCGCAGCAGCGACTCACGGGCCTGCGGTACGGGCCGGGGTGCGGCGGGCAGCGACCGTACGAGCAGTGCGGAGAGCGCGAACGAGACCGCGTCGGCGAGCAGCGGGACCGCCCGCCCGAGCGCGAGCAGGGCACTGCCCGCGGGCGGCCCGGCGAATCCGGACGCGGCGGTCTGGGTACCGCGCAGGCGGGAGTTGGCACGCTCCAGGAGTGCGGGGTCGCGTCCGAGCAGGTCCGGCAGGTAGGCCGTGGCGGCGGTGTCGAAGAAGAGTCCGCCGAGGCCGAGGAGGAAGGCGACGGCCGCGAGCAGTGGAATGCTCAGCACGTCGAGAGCGGCCGCCGCCGCCGGTATCGCGAGCAGCACCGCACGCGCCGCGTCCGTGACCCACATGGTGCGCCGACGGTCCCAGCGGTCCACCAGCGCACCACCGAGCACCCCGAAGAGCAGCCACGGCAGCGTTCCGGCGGCCGTGACGACGGCGAGCGCCATCGGATCCCGCGTCAACGTCAACGCGAGCAGCGGCAGCGCGGCATGCGTCACCCCGTCACCGAGCGAGGACACCGTCTGCGCAGTCCACAGCCGCCCGAACCCGGTCGGCAACTTTCGTACGTCCGAAGTCACTTGGCGTCCCCCTCGGCCTGGTCGCGCCGCGCCGGGTGGAACAGTGCGAAGACGAGTGAGGCGTCCGGCAGCGACGGATCGGACAGCTCCCGGTACTCGTCCGCCAGTGCCTCCAGCCGCGCCCCCAGCTCCGCGAACTGCTCCTCGGTGAGCCGCAGATGCGTCATCCCCACGTGCCGCTCGCCGTCCGCCGGCGCTGCCTCCAGGTCCGCCACCGCATGCCGCATCAGCACATCCGGGCCTCCCTCGCCCGGATCCGGCAGCACGATCGCCCGCGCGGCCATTGCGTAGTACCGCTCGGTGACCCCCCGGACCTTCCGCGTTCGCACCACCTTCACCAGGCCGGCCCGCTCCAGCAGCCGTACGTGGTAGCTCGAACTCCCCTTCGCAAGGCCCACTCGCTCGGCGATCTGTGTGATCGTCGCGGGCTCGAAGCGGAGCATGGCCATGATCCGGTGACGCGTGAGATTGGAAACGGCGCGCAACTGCTCGTCAGTGGTGACGTGGAACGTCTCGGGAAGATCATCGGTAGGCATGCCCCCAATGGTCAACACTTCTTGACCATTGGGCAAGGGATTTTTGTTCGGCTTCCGGAATCGGCTGTCCAGCAGCAGGCGAGGCCTTCGCTCCTGCACTCTCCTTCTCGACCTCGTTCAACCCGCACCCGGGCACCTTCGCTCCGCCTGTCGCGGAAGCTCAGCCGCACCGCCCGAGTCCTTGAGTCGTCAAGAAACCCTCGTCTTCTGAAGATCGCGGGGCAGGGGGCCGGGCGGCCCCGCATAGGTCTGAAAACCCTTCAAAACCTGGGTGGTTCAAGAACTGCGGACCACCGTCTTCTGACATGGTCCGGGGTCGTGAGTGACCTCCCGGGGCCGCCCGGCCACCCCGAACTCCTCGTCGCCGACCCCCTCGTCCGTACCGAGATCAAGATCGGATACGCGCGGGTCTCCACCGGCGGGCAGAAGCCCGAGCGGCAGCTCGACGCCTCCAAGACCTCATCAACACGGTCGCTGAACTCCGTACGCGCGAGGTCAGTTTCACCTCGCTGCACGAGAACCTGGCGCACCCATCGGCTCAGCGGGACGGATGCCTCCCGAACTCGGGTTCTGGCTCAACTTCTGCAATGCGGGCACGCTCAGTCATCGGTTGGGATGACACTTCGGACCGGCCGGAGGTTTGCAGGGGGTGGGGCGTCGATGTCGTCACAGCGCCTGGATACCGTTCTGCCATGACAGACGAGGACTCGATCGCCGATCACGTCGCCGCCTGCCCCGTCACACCCCTCTTGGTGGAACAGATCGTCGGCCTGGCAGAACTGCCTTGGGACGACCGAACGGTCCCCGAGGTGGCATTGCAGCGTCTGGGCTGGTGCGAAGGCGACGGCTTGCCGTTGGAAGACACTCTCGTCACCGCCGAAGGTCATCTCGCCTACGTCGGGGATCACCTCGCCCTGTCGTTTGCCCACTTCTACTGGGTTGGCGGCGAGGACTGGGCTGAGGACTTCTGGGGCATGTTGCCCGGCTGGTCCAGCCACGAGAACGCCGGACGCGAGGTGTTCGACGCGCAGATCGACGCCGCTATCACCGGATTCACTCAGCGACTTGGTCCCCCAGAGCATGACCTCAGGTCCGAAGGCGGCACCCTGGCCATGGGACCCGGCGACTGGCGGCACGCCGCCTGGCGCCGCGGGAGCAAGCTTCTCGTCATCGGCCCACGCCACGAAGGGCTCTCCTACTTCCAGTTCGAGGAGGCCGTGGTCTACATCGGATCTGTCGAGACGACCGATCCGCTGCCTGCCCTCCACGACTTCATCGCCTGACCACCTGGCGACACCTCTCCTCGGCCCGAACCTCATCCGGAGGGCGGGGCGCGGCATCGGCATCGGCATCGGCATCCACGCCAAGGCTCGCACGGCTCACTAGGCAAATCCCAGGAGGTTGGCGTGAGCGTCAGCCGTCACTCGGCGTGCCGGCTTCACGGAAATCGAGCCAGAGCCCAAACTGCCACTGTCGAAGGGCGAGATGTCTCGAGGACCCGCGGGCCTTGCTGTCCACCGACCTCGAAGGCCAGTTGGGCCGCTCCACCCCAATGGAGTTCACAACAGCCTGTTGCGTGAGGTTGGCGTGGAGGCCGGCCGCGCAGATCTGGTCACCGAGCTGACGCCGGCGGGCGAGGACCCAGCCTGGCGATTCGGTGAAGCGAGCGCCAGAGCGTCCTCAGATCCCACCCCCCGGGTCCGGGTGAGGTGCGCCAGGCCCCGGGGTCTTCCTACCAGTGGGGCGGAGGTGACCATAGGGGTACCTCCTTGCACCGGAGGCCCGTCCGCGGCGACGACGCGGGCAGGCCGGTCGGCGAGTGAGCGGCAGTCGTCATAGATGGCGTGTCGCCGCCTTCGGGACATGCCGTCCTCGTACCCAGCGTCGCGAACGGTCGGCTGCCTCGGCCAGGGCGCGTCCCCCTGGTGGTCAGAGTCTGCGGTACACAAGGCGCAGCCCGGAAGGGTCTTCTGGGACTTGGCGCGCTCATGGGCAGAGCGTGCCCTTGAGGGCGGCGTTGATGGTGATGGCCTCGGCATCGGTGACCTGGTGCTCGCTGGTGGAGAACCGCTGCTTCGCGGTCTCTGTGGCGTTGCCGCCGCCGGAGATGGTGGAGCACTGGTTGCGGGCGTTGCTGATCGCCTTGTCCTCATCGGCGGTGATAGCGGGGTTGACGGCATTGAGGGCCCTGAGGATCACTTCACGCTCAACGGCGTTGGGCTCGGGCGGGATTCCGGCCCTCTTCTTCGGGGCGTCGTCCGTGCCGGTCTGCGGGGCGCTCGCCCTACGGCGCAAGATCCTCGGGCAAGGCCTTGATCTGCAGGGACTGTTGGAGACCTGCTGCGAGAGTGCGGGGTAGGCCCCGGCGAGCGTACGACGGACGGCGATGGCCTCCCGAATGGCGATCAGACCCTCCTCCGGCCGCCCCACCTCTGCCAAGTCCACGGAGAGGTTGCTGAGGGATGTGGCGAGGGATACCCCACTGGTGTCAGGCCCTCCTCGCGCACCGGCAACCGGCAATCACCCGTCCGCCCCGTACGACCGCAGCACGCGATCCATCCGCGCCAAGAGCGCACCCGCACGCCGCGGAACCCGCAGGCCGGGAGCACCAGCGAGCGTCGGCACCAGCCAGTCAGGGCCGATGATGTGACCACGCCCGCCAAATGCGGTGTTCGGGCCTCGAGCCGGCCGCCGGCGATCGGCGACCCGTGGACGATGCGCATCGGCCACACCACCCGCCTGCTCCAAGGGCCCGACTCGGCTCGTTCGGCCTGGCCCCCGCACGCCATGGTGCTCTCATCTCGGGCGGTGCGTCGACGGGGACTTCGCGGGGCGAATCCTAGGACACGAGGGGTTGATTCCTGCCATATTCCCGGTGTTTCCGTAACTCCTTGCAACGTGTCGGTAGCGTCTGCGGTCATCACTCGGCCGGGGTGTGAGGCCGGCCGGCGTCGTCCAGAACAGAGGGAGTGGGTACGGATGCTGACTGTGGAGACGGCTCTGAAGGAGGCGATGACCTCGATCGAGGGGAGCGTGGCGGCAGCGCTGGTCGACTACACGAGCGGCATGGCGCTCGGAACGCTGGGCGGGAGCAAGGATCTCGATCTGACGGTGGCGGCGGCGGGGAACACCGACGTGATCCGGGCGAAGGTCCGCACGATGGAGATGCTGGGCCTCAAGGACGACATCGAGGATGTGCTGATCACCCTCGGCAGCCAGTACCACCTGATGCGGCTGATCCGGGGCCGCGGGGGCAACGGCCTGTTCCTGTACCTCGTCCTGGACAAGGGCCGGGCGAACCTGGCCATGGCCCGGCACCAGCTCAAGAGCATCGAGGCGGAACTGGAGGTGTAGCCGTCCCCTTGTTTCCTGGCTCCGCCTGCCCTTGAGTTGAAAGAGTCTTCAACTCGGCACATCTGAATGTGATCAGGCCAGGGCGGGCGGGCCAGGAAGCGGGAGAATGGGTGGAGCTGGGCACCGAAGATCCGGCAGGTCCAGCTGCAGGCCCTGGAATGGCCAAACCGCGGGTTGGGAGTGTGGTCGCATGCAGATGCCGCTGTATCAGGCCAAGGCGGAGTTCTTTCGCATGCTCGGGCATCCCGTCCGGATCCGTGTACTGGAGCTGCTCCAACACGGTCCCGTACCCGTACGCGAACTCCTGAAGGAGATCGAGATCGAACCGTCGAACCTCTCCCAGCAACTCGCGGTACTGAGACGGTCCGGCATCGTGATCTCCATGCGTGACGGTTCCACCGTCAGCTACGCCCTCGCCGGCGGCGACGTGGCGGAACTCCTGCGCGCCGCACGTCGCATCCTCACCGAACTCCTGGCCGGACAGAACGAACTCCTCGCCGAGCTCCGGCACACCGACGGCTCGGACCCGGCGGAGTCCTCGGCATTCCCCCCTCCGAGATCCGGAACGGCTGGGCGGTCGAGATGACCATGGGTGGGCCTCGTCCCGGCCGAGGCCGTTACGGAGGCTGGTGAGTTGCTCATCGACCCGATGGGCGCGGCGGGTCCGAGCTGGTGATGATCCGGCGATCCGGGGTGGCCCGGGCCGATTTCAGGGATCCGCACACCGACAGGAGCCAGCATGTACGACCCGTACGAGAACACCCCGACCGCCACGGTCTACGACGTCTTCGCCGACACGGCGACCCGGCTCGCCGGCCTGTTCGTCCACCTGTCCGACACGGCACCCACGGCCGAGGAGCGAGAGGAGTGGTGGCGGAAGGTGATGGCGCTCCGCGACGCCAAGCGGGCGGTGCCCGCACGCGACCGCGAGCAGCTCATGGTCCACATCGAGCGGTGGCGGGGCGAGCTCGCTCGCCTTGAGGGCGACCCTGCCTGAAACCAGCAACTACACAGCGGGAGTGCCTTTCAGGGGTGTGTGGCCCAGATGCTGGGCCGGCGGCTGGCTGATGTCTCGGGCCGGTTGCCCAGCGGCGAAGCCGCGCCGTCCCGGGCAGAGGTACGGCAGCAACTCTCCCGCTGCACGCGCAACCGCGCTCCTCTGCTGACTCTCATGGCATCACCGCAGGCTTGCCCGGGTCTGAGAGTGGCCTTGACGGACAGCGGGCTCTGTTGGTGCGCTGCGGGGCGGCGGATAGCGTGCGGACATGTCAATGACAAAGAAGTGGCGGGTCCTGTACCGGCAGGGCACCGGGTTCTGGCGGATGACGGCGAAGTGGGTTCTGGTCTTCGGGGCCCTGTACCTGCTGGACGGCGGGCTGCTCCGATCATGGGGCGACGCTCTGGTCTTGCCGATGATCGGGGTCCTGCTGTGGGTTCCGTTCGGGATCGGCGTCGTCTGGTACCCGAAGAAGGACCAGCGAGTCGAGCTGACGACACGTGAACTGCGTGTGCGGCGCAAGCGGCTGCCGATGGAGAAGGTGAACTGAACCGGCCGGCCGTGAACCGGCCGGCCGAGCCGCAGGTGAGCGCTTGAGTTGGCGAACGTTGGCGTTCAGCCGAGACTCAAGATTGGTTGCCCTGTGGCGCGGTGCTCGGTCGGAGTGATGCTGCGAAGTCGTTTGAAGGCGACGCTCAGTGCGAAGGTGTTGGCGTAGCCGACCCTCCGGGCGATCGAGCCGACCGTGGCATCTGTTTCGCGTAGCAGGTCGGCAGCCAAGTCGATGCGCCATGAGGTGAGGTAGGTCATCGGTGGTTCGCCGACCTGTGCGGTGAAGCGGCGGGCGAACGCGGCGCGGGACAGTCCCGTTCTGGCCGCCAGGTTCGCCACGGTCCATGGGTGGGCCGGATCGGCGTGGAGCAGTCGTAAAGCGTGGGCTACTGCCGGGTCGTCCATCGCTCGATACCACGCGGGCGCGTGCGCTTCGGACTGATCGAACCAGGTCCGCAACGTGGAAAGGAGCATCAGGTCGAGCAGCCGGTCGCGCATCACGTGCCGGCCGGGGCTGTCTCTGATGATCTCCTCGACCATCAGAGGCAGAAGTGGGGGGTGAACGTCGGCGCTGCGGACCACCAGCACTTCGGGTAGCGCGTGGAGCAGCCGCTCGCTGATCTCGCCCCGGCCGGTGTAGGCGCCGCTGAGAAGGAGGGCTGAGCCGTCCGGGTCGATGTCGGGGTCGTCGTCGGGGTCGTCTTGGGGGTCGCGAAGGCAGTAATCGGTGCTGTCGATCACGACCTGCGGCGGGGTGGCCGGGTCGTCCGCGACCGTATATGGCGCCCGGCCGCGGATGACCGTGATGTCTCCGGTGCCGACCGGCACCGGTTCGCCATCGGCGGGAATGATCCACGCCCGGCCGCGCAGCATGGTGGCCAGCGTCAGCGGTGAACCGCTGGCGAAGCATAAGGACCACGGCTGGTCCATGACGGTCCGCCGGAACAGGGCACCTCGTGCCCTCACGCCGTCGAGCAGGTCGGAGAGCACATCCACGGAGCTAGCGTAGACGCATAGACATCGAAGTGAGTTCCCGAGCCATGGATCATCTTGCGAGGGATGACTTCACTGGCCCCATGACCAAGCAAACAATTCTGGTGACCGGCGCCACGGGGACGACCGGGAGCCGCGTCCTGACCCTGCTGCGAACGCGGGGCGCTCGCGTCCGAGTGGCATCGCGCGTCGGTGAACCGCGATTCGACTGGCTCGACCGCACCACCTGGGATTCCGCGCTGGACGGTGTGAAGACGGTGTACCTCGTGCCGCTCGACGGGCAACTCCTCACACGCCCCTTCGTGGAGCGAGCCGTTGAGCGCGGCATTGAACGCGTCGTGCTGTTGTCGGGGCGCGGCGTGGATGTGCCGGGATACTCCGGCGAGGCCAATGTCGCCGGTGCCACGCACATGGACGGGGAGAGCGCGGTGCGCGACAGCGGTGTCGCGTGGACGATTCTGCGGCCTGCCTGGTTCGCACAGAACTTCAGCGAGGGCGTCTTCCTGGACGCGGTCCTCGCCGGTGAGCTGAGGCTGCCGGCCGGGGACGGCGCCGTCTCCTTCGTCGATGCCGACGACATCGCTGCGGTCGCGGTCGCGGCACTCACCGAGGACGGCCACGACGGGCAGACCTACGAACTCTCCGGGCCCCGGGCCCTGACCATCGCGCAAGCCGTCGCCGAGATCTCCGAGGCCACCGGCCGCGACATCCGTTACGTCCCGCTGTCCCCCGCAGCGTTCGCCGCGGAACTCACCGGGCAGGGATTGGCAGCCGCTGAGGTGGAGGACTACGCGGAGGCGGTGAGCCCGATCCGACGCGGAATGGACAGCCACCTCTCCGACGGAGTGCAGCGCGCTCTCGGCCGACAACCGCGCGACTTCACTGACTATGTGAAAGCGTGTGCCGGGGCGTGGCGCGACTGAGAAGCCGTTGCCATGCCGATCACGGAGTCTGTCGATCGAACGGGAGTCTCGATCGGTGATCCCGGGCCCTGCCCGGCATGAGAGCAGGGCCTGGCGGTATACGGGGGGAAATCCAGGGGAGCGGTCGGCCGCGCGCTGCTACGGTCGGGCGCCATGAGCTGGCTTCCCGATGATTTCGTCCACCCCGTCCTGGTGCCGCTGCCGGGCGGTGGCCATCACCTGCGGCCGATCCGGGAGGCGGACACCCCGCTCGACTATCCGGCTGTGATGGGTTCGCGCGAGCGGCTGTGGACCATCTTCGGCCCGGCCTGGGGCTGGCCCGCGGCCACCATGACGTACGAGGCCGACCAGGCCGACCTGTTGCGGCACGAGAAGGAGATCGCCGCACACCAGTCCTTCAACTACGCGCTGTTCGACGCGGCGGAGACAGCTCTGCTCGGCTGTGTCTACATCGACCCACCGGAGAGGGCCGGCGCGGACGGCGAGATCTCCTGGTGGGTGGTGGACGAGCTGGTGGGCAGCAAGGTCGAGCAGGCCTTCGACGCGCTGGTGCCGCAGTGGATCGCCGCCGACTGGCCGTTCGAGCAGCCGCGCTTCCTCGGGCGCGAGATCTCCTGGTCGGAATGGCTCGCCCTGCCGGAGCATCCCGACGCGTAAGTGGTTGTCGAACGCCAGATGTTCGGCCGAGTCAGTTTCTGCCTACTACGCAAGCGCGGATTGCTTGCCACCTGATCAACCGCACGGCTCTCGGTGACAGGTCTTGTCTCTACGGAAGGATGATGAGGGGGCGAGTGCGTGGACGCGGTAGTAGCGATCAGCCTGATCCGCATGGCCGCTGCAGACTTGTCCATGGAACCCTGGCAGCACCCCTCGGACGCTTATCTGGTCCAGCTGGGCCTGGACGCCCTGATGGCCGACGTCGAGGCTCCCTCGCTTCCCTTGCTGGCCGGCCTCGCGCGTGGTGAGTACTCCCAGGCCCGCGCGCTGTTCGATCTTGTGCTGGAAGAGTTGGGTCTGCTGCCGCCGGCCTCGGGCAATCTTGCAAAGGCGCGATGGACCGCAGCCCGGTGGTGGGCCGGCCAGATCGTGGCATGCCGACTCGATCCTGAACACGGAGCCAAGCTGATCTATCAGGAGTCTGCAGCCGAACTCGACTACCCCGACGCGCTGCAGCCCATCGTTGATCTGGCGAGAGCGCTCGACTCGCCGAAGGGTCAACCTCCGGATCGGCAGCACATTCGCGACCGAATCACCTCTGCGGCGCGAAACTTTCTGCGCAGCTTCCCGGATCGGTCGGGCTGCACCACAGCACGCGCCCCTCGCTGTCCGTGACCACCATGGACTTCTCAGTGCCGTCGACGATGCCGGTGCTCCCGGTGGCACCGAGGTGCGACGACCTCAGCCAGGGTCCGCAGTGCCGCACGTCGCGACTGACGGTGCACCCCCGCTCGGCAAGCAGGGGCCGCACCTCGCCGATGGCTCGGGTGATGGTTGAACGGTCCACGCTGAACCAGCAGGTCGGTACATCGTGAGTGGCACCGTGACGGAGATGGACGAGGGGGGCCAACCACCGCTGCCACACCGCACTCGACGGCAAGCCGCCCATCAGCCGCGTCAACAACGCTGCGGGTCAATACAGCTAGGGCGCGTATCGAGTCGTGATCATCGGGTGGTCCTGGTGAAGGTCTTTGATCCAGATCATCGAGGCGTGCAGGTGGAGACTGGCGAGGTAGCTGTCGGGAGTCTTGTCGTATCGGGTGTCTCACCGTCCCGGTTCCGGCCTGCTGGTGGTCACGCTCCGGGGCGGGTGATGCACGTGGAGGCGACGTGAGCCGACCGGGCGCACTGGTGTCCGGGCGGGGACTCATGGGACATGGCCCGGCACCCGGCTCAGGTTCCGGGGAGGATACGGCGCGTTTCGTAGGCCCACATCGCGATCTCGACCCGGTTGCGGGCGCCGAGTTTGGCCATCAGGCTGGCCAGATGCGTCTTCACCGTGCTGAGGCTGATGTGCAGTGCATCGGCGATCTCGGTGTTGGTCAGCCCGCGAGCGACGGCGAGGAGCACCTGCTCCTCGCGGGCGGTGACGGGGGAGACCGGCTGGGCCACGGGCCGGCCGGCGGGCAGGTCCGCGAATGCCTGGAGCAGACGGACGGTGACGCTGGGCGCGATGAGCGCCTCACCGTCGGACGCCGACCGTACGGCCTGCGCCAGAAGGTCCGGTCCCGTGTCCTTGAGGAGGAATCCGCGGGCGCCGGCACGCAGTGAGCCGTAGACGTACTCGTCGAGGTCGAACGTGGTGATGACGACCACGGCCAGCGGGTCGGCGACGCCCGGGCCGGCGACCAGCCGGGTGGCCTCGAGCCCGTCGATCACGGGCATGCGGATGTCGAACAGGCAGACATCGGGGCGCAGTTCGCGCGCCAGACGTACCGCTTCCTCACCGTCGGCGGCCTCGCCGACCACCTCGATGCCGGGCTGGGCGTTCAGCATGATCCGCAACCCGGTGCGGATGATCGTCTGGTCGTCAGCGACGAGGACGCGAATGGGCACCGCTCTCGGTCCTCCCTCTCGGCAGCTCGGCTTCGACATGCCAGCCCTGGTCGGCGCCGGGGCCGGCTTGCAGTGTGCCGCCGAGCAGCGTCGCGCGCTCGAGCAGTCCCGTGAGTCCGTATCCGGCACGGCCTCGGCCGGTACGGTGGCCGTTGTCGCGCACGCTCACCCGTACCGTGTGCCGTTCCGCGGTGACCCGGACGACGACCTCGGTCGCGTCGACCGCATGGCGCATGGCGTTGGTCACGGACTCCTGCACAATGCGGTACACGGCCGCGTCCACGGCCGGGGGCAGCGTGTCCAGTTCGCCGTCGAGACCCAGGTCGACCCTGAGGCGACCACCCGGGGTGCGCACCAGGCGCTCCAGATCCGCGACACCGGCGGGCGGCGCCAGCTCGGCGCCGGCCTCGCGGTCGCGCAGCGCGGCGACCATGGCGCGCATCTCCTCCAGCGTGCGCGCCCCTTCCTCCTCGACCCCCTCCAGCGCCTCGACGGCGGCGGACGGGTCGGTGCCCGCGAGCACCCGGCCTGCCTGGGCGCTGATCACCATGGCCGAAACGTGGTGGGCCACCGTGTCGTGCAGTTCCCGGGCGAGCTGCTCACGCTCGCGGGAGCGCACCTGCTCCAACTGTCGCTCGCGAGCGGTCCCCCAGAACCGCACGGCGGCACCGATCAAGCCGGGCAGCGACAGGAAGACGAAGCCCCCGACCTGTTCGGCGGCCGGGATGTCGTCCGCGACCACCCCCAGCGCGAAGGCCGTGAGGATCACCGCGCTGCCCAGCACGATCTCCCGTCCCGATCCCCACCGGGGCAGCGCGTACACCAGCACGAGCACGACCATGCCGGTGTCCAGGCCGACGTGCTCGCGCGGTGCGGCGACCAGCGAGGCCAGCTGGAGCAGGATCACCGAGCCGAACCCCAGCGTGACCATCGCCAGCGGGCGGGTCCGGCGCCACAGGGGCAGCAGGCACAGCCACACGGCGAACACCACCGCCACCGGCCGCCACACGACGTTCTCGCGCAGGGTGGCCTCCAGCGCCACAGCGCCCAGGCTCGCGGCGAGCAGCGCCCAGTCCCGCCACACCCGGGCGGGCGCGTCGGGCGGCCGGGGTTCGGTCCACAGGGTTCGCAGGTCGTCTCGCAGCACGGTTCTCAGCTTAGGTGCCGCGCCGTGCCGCGCATCGGCCGAAAGTACGGGGTGTCACTCGGCCCCGGGGCCGACGGATCCGCGGCCCGCGGGCCGATGCCGCGGAGCGCCGTGGCGAGGAGCCTCGGCATCGGCGGCCGTACAAGGACGGCCGACGAGGTGGTTGGAGGACCCGATGCTCTCGAAAGCCCTGTTGCGCCTGGGCGCAAGCGCCGCCCGCCATCCCTGGCGGGTGATCGCGGCATGGCTGATCGCCACCACGCTCGCCGTCCTCGCCGCCGTCGCCTTCGGCGGACGGACCGCGGACTCGATGACCGCTCCGGGACTGGACTCCCAACGGGCCGCGCAACTGATCGAGCGGGCCGGCACCGGCCAGGAGGGAATGACCGCCCAAGTGGTCGTCACCCCCCTCGACGACGGTGCGACGTTCCTCGACGACGGCGGCGCGCGCACCGCTCTCACGCGGCTGCAGACCGAGGTGAAGCGGCTGCCGCACGTGCTCGGCACGAGCGACCCGGCCGGGGCGCTCGACGCAGCCGGGGACACCGCCGTGCGCGGCGGCCTCGTCTCGGCCGACGGGCGGATCGCGGTCGTCCGGGTGCAGTACCCCGATCAGAGCCGGCTGTCGGCCGAAGACCTCGGCGCCCTCGTCGATCTCGGCGACCGGCTGCGCGCCGAACTGCCCCTGCGCATCGAGATGGGCGGGAGCCTCTTCTACGCCTTCTCCGACCCCGACGGCGGCACGAGCGAGCTGATCGGCCTCCTCGCCGCGGCCACGATCCTGTTCCTGGCGTTCGGTTCGCTCGTCGCCGCCGCGCTGCCGATCGGCATGGCGATCTTCGGACTGACCGTCGGGATCGCCACGATGACGGTACTGGCGGGGGTGACCGACGTCCCCACCTTCGCACCGATCCTGGGCAGCATGGTCGGGCTCGGAGTGGGCATCGACTACGCGCTGTTCGTGCTCGCCAGGCACCGGGAGTACCTCGCGCGCGGGCTCGATCCGCACGAGGCGGCCGGACGAGCGGTGGCAACGGCGGGGCGGCCGGTGGTCTTCGCCGGCGGCACCGTCGTCGTATCGATCCTCGGACTGGCGGTCGCGAACGTACCGTTCATGACGGTGGGCGGGGTTGCAGTGTCGATCGTCGTCCTGACGATGGTGCTCGCGTCGGTGACGCTGCTGCCGGCCTTCCTCGGCGCGGCGGGCCCGCGGCTGGGCCGGGCCGGCCGGATCGGCCGGGCTCTGCAGACCAGGAAGCTGGGCCGACTCGCACGGCGGCGGGACCCGGTGGCAGGCGCCGTCCCCGCCGTCGGGTGGCGTCGCTGGATCGGGCACGTCGGTCGGCACCCGGTGCCGTACGCGGTCGGCGCGGCGGCGCTGCTGCTGACGGCGACGCTGCCCGTACTCGGCCTGCGCGTCGGTCTGCCCGACGACGGCTCACTGCCGCAGAGCCGTACCGAGCGCCGCGCCTACGACCTCGTCGCCGAGGGGTTCGGCCCGGGCACCAACGGTCCCCTCGTCATCGCCGCGGACCCCGCCGGTGATCCGGGAGCGGTGGACCGTCTCGTCGCGACGGTCGCGGCGGATCCGGGCATCGCGTCCGTCACGCCGGCGCGCATCGACCGGGCCACCGGCGTCGCGACCCTCGTGGTGTTCCCGACCACCAGCCCTCAGGACAAGGCCACGGCCGACACCCTCTCCCGGCTGCGCACCGAGGTGCTGCCCGCGGCGATCGGGCACGGCCCGGCCAGGGCGCACGTAGGCGGCGCCGCCGCGAGCCTGTCCGACGTGGGCCGACGCACCAGCGAACGCCTGCCGCTGTTCGTCGCCGCCGTGCTGGCGCTCTCGTTCCTGCTGCTGATGCTGGTCTTCCGCTCGGTCGTCGTACCGCTCAAGGCGGTGCTGCTGAACCTGCTGAGCATCGGCGCGGCCTACGGCATCATGGTCGCGGTCTTCCAGTGGGGCTGGGGAGGCGCCCTCATCGGGCTGGAGGCGACGGTTCCGATCGTGTCGTTCATCCCGATGTTCCTCTTCGCCATCCTGTTCGGCCTGTCGATGGACTACGAGGTGTTCCTCCTCTCCCGGGTGCGCGAGGAGTACGTGCGCACCGGCGACAACGGCACGGCGATCGTGGAGGGCGTCGCGGGCACCGCGCGGATCATCACGTCGGCCGCCCTCATCATGGTGGCGGTCTTCCTGTCCTTCGCCGTCGCCGACGACCCCTCCACCAAGATGTTCGGGCTCGGCCTGGCCACCGCGATCCTCATCGACGCAACGGTCGTCCGTATGGTGCTGGTACCGGCGACCATGACACTCCTCGGCCGGGCCAACTGGTGGCTGCCGGGGTGGCTGGACCGGCTGCTTCCCCGCGGCCCGGTCGGCACCGACGACACCGAGGCGGAATCCTCGGGTGAGGCCCTGCGTCCACGGCTGGCTGACCGTTGACTCAACTCCTGCCCGCCCCTTGGCGGCCGGCACCTCAGCGCGTCACCTAGTGCTGTGACCTCATAGGTTCACCGGGTTGCTCGTTGTGTTGGTTGGAGGCGACGTCGCTTCCAACCAACAGGGGAGGCGGAATGGCACCACCGGTCAAGGTGCGGAGGCTGACGGAGCAGGAAGGGCACAGGCTCCAGCAGATCGTCCGGCGGGCAGTACGGCCTCGGTGCGGTTTCTGCGGGCGATGATGCTGCTGGCCTCGGCCGGCGGCAGCACGGTCCCGGTGATCGCCCGGCTGGTTCAGGCGGACGTGGACACCGTCCGGGATGTGATCCACCGCTTCAACGAGATCGGGCTCGCATGCCTCAACCCTCAGTGGGCGGGAGGCCGTCCCCGCCTGCTGAGCAGTGACGACGAGGACTTCGTCATCCAGACGGCCACCACCCGGCCCACCGTGCTGGGCAAGCCCTTCACCCGCTGGCCGATCCGCAAGTTGGTCGATCACCTGCGCAGGAACACGGCCCGGACCGTCCGAATCGGCCGAGAAGCCCTGCGGTGCTTACTGGCCTGCCGCGGCATCACCTTCCAGCGGACGAAGACCTGGAAGGAATCCCCGGACCTGGCATTCGACGCCAAGCTGGAACGGATCGAGTACGCGCTCAACGAGCGCCCGGGCCGCACGTTCGCCTTCGACGAGTTCGGGCCGCTGGGCATCCGCCTCACCGCCGGCTCCTGCTGGGCCGAACACGGCAGCCCCGACCGCCTGCCGGCCACCTACCGCCGCACCCACGGCATCACCTACTTCCACGGCTGCTACTCGGTCGGCGACGACAGGCTGTGGGTAATCAACCGGCGCCGCAAGGGCATCGACCACACCGGGACCGCCCTGCGGTCCATCCGCGCCGCCCGCCCCGGACGGCGCCCCGATCTACGTGATCCTCGACAACCTCTCCGCCCACCTCAACTGGAAGATCCGCAGGTGGGCGGCGAAGAACAAGGTCGAGCTGTGCGAGTCACCACAGGCGCCAGGAAGTTCCGCGCGGACACGCTGGCCAGGAAGGTGCCCAAGAGGGCCTGGCAGAAGCTGTCCGCAGGGAGCGGAGCCAAGGGCCACCGCTTCTACGACTGGGCCGTCATCGACCTCACCGCCCCCGGCCCGGGAGCCGGCAGTTGCTGATCCGCCGCAACCGCAGCACCGGCGAACTCGCTTACTACCGCTACTACTCGCCGGCCGCCGCAATGCCGCTAACCACCCTGGTGCGCGTCGCTGGATCAAGGTGGCGGGTCGAGGAGTTTTCCAGTCCGGCAAGGGCCTGGCGGCCTTGGACGAGCACCAGGTCCGCCGCTACCCGTCCTGGTCCCGCTGGGTCACCCTGGCCATGCTCGCGCACGCCTTCCTCGCCGTCGTCCGCGCGAACGAACACGACCGCGATCCCGCACCAGACGTCCTCATACCGCTCACCTGCAACGAGATCCAACGGCTGTTCATCACCCTCGTCATCCGGCCCGCCTTTGACCCGGTCCACCGGCTCGGCTGGTCCGACTGGCGACGCCGCCACCAGGCCCGATCCGAGACCAGCCACTACCGGCGGCAAGCCGCTCGAACGTGAAGATCACGATCTACTGCTGGAGCACTAGATCGCGGTCTACGGCTGGGATACTTACGATAAGCATGCTGGTCAATCTCGGCGCCTTCGGTTGGAGGAGGTTCGCGATGACACACGATGGCGGGCTGAGGCTGCATCTGCAGCGTGTCCTCCGCGCACCGCGCTCGGTCGTATTCCGAGCGTTGACCGAACCGCAGGAACTGGCCAAGTGGTGGGGTCCTGACGGGTTCACCATCCCAAGTGTGGAAAGCGACCTTCGGCCAGGCGGTAGGTATCGGATCGCCATGCAACCTCCGGAGGGCGATCTGTTCTACCTGGTGGGGGAATTCGTTGAGGTCGACCCTCTGGAACGCGTGTCCTACACCTTCCGATGGGAGGATCCCGATCCCGAGGATCGGGAGACGGTGGTGACGCTGTCGCTTCGCGATATCGGCGGTACACGGGCCGAGTTGGTCATCAGCCAGGGTGACTTCGCCACTGAAGGGCGCCAAGCTCTCCACGAGGAGGGCTGGACTCAGAGTCTCAACAAGCTGGAGGAGCTGGTGTCGTCATCCTGAGATCCTTGCCGCGGGGAGGAGCCCTGACGGTGGCCGCACCTGTCTTCGCACCGCCCCTGAACAGCAAGATCGCGATCTACGGCGTCGGAACGGAACCCGGCGCCAAGTGGTCGGCTCCGAAGATCCTTCGGGGGTTGACGTGAGGTCAGGCGGAGGCGGCTTGGAGGAGGGTTTCGGCTGCGGTGGTGCGGGCGTAGAGGACGGAGCGGCCGGCGCGGTGGGCGCTGACCAGGCCCGCGTTGCGTAGCGCGGTGAGATATTGGGATACCCCGGCGGGGGAGAGTCCGGTGCGATGGGCCAGCTGTGTGGTGGAGGCCGGCATCTCCAACTCGGTCAGCAGCAGGGTCCGCGAGCGGCCCAGTACGGCGGAGAGAGAGTCGGCTCGGGTTACCGGGCGCGGCTTCCAAAGCGTGCCGATACCGCGTGCCGGATAGGCGAGTTGGGGTGGATCCGGCAGCGTTGTCCGGGTGCGCAGTCCCGGACCGGTGAAGGCCGAGGGGATCAGCAGCAGTCCTGTTCCTGCCGTCGTGCGGGTCAATGGCTGCTTTCGGCGGGCCATCCGTAGCGCATTGCCGTCCCAGCTCAAGGACGGGTGCAGGCTGTTGAGGAGGTGGCCGGTGCCGTGCTCGGCGGCCATGCGGGCCCGGTAGAGGATGTCTGCGTCCAGGACTGCCCGGATGCGTGCCCAGTAGGGGGCGAGTGCCAGCTCCCAGTACATTTCGAGCTCTTGTGTGACCTTGGCCAGGAGGCCCTGTGGGTCGTTGTGCAGGGTCCGCAGCCGGGGGCCGAGGTTCCCCTGATGGCGGGCCAGGTGGTCGAGGTCCTGGCGTACCCGGTCGCCGGGCGAGGCCCGGATCGCATCCCGCTCTGCCACGGGAGTGGGGGCCGGTCCGGCGGGGGCCGGGTTAAGGAAGTCGGGGACGTAGCCGCCGGTGGGCGGGATCAGCTCGCAGAGCCAGCCCCGGTCCAGCCCGGCGGCCACCATGCGCGGGCGTACCTGGTCGGCCCAGGGCCGGTGGACCGGATGCGTAGTGCCGGACCTCAGCAGACGGAAGCTGGGTGCGACCTCCCACATCGGGGAGACGGCGAACCGCAACTGCGCCAGATCGCTCGTCGAGAACGCCAGCTCTGCCAGGGCAACCACTCCTCGATGGATTCAGACATGCATGAATCAATGGCGGGCCAATCTACCGTGCGGAGATCATCCCGCCATGACCTCACAGACGATCACCGCAGCGGCATCGGGCACCTGGAAGCTCGGCGACCTGACGGTCAACCGCATCGGTTTCGGCGCGATGCGCCTGCCCCAGCATGGCGAGGCGTTCGCAGCCAATGCCGTCCCACGCGACCGCGACCAGGCGATCAGTGTGCTGCGCCGGACGGTCGAACTCGGCGTGAACCACATCGACACCGCCGCGTTCTACTTCTCACCGTTGCGCTCCGCCAACGAACTGATCAACCAGGCACTGGCCCCCTACCCGGACGACCTCGTCATCACCACCAAGGTCGGACCGGGCCGCGACCCCTCGGGCCAGTGGCTGCCGCACGCCACCCCCGAGCAACTGCGCGGCCAGGTAGAGGAGAACCTGCGCCAGCTCGGCCGCGACCATCTCGACGTGGTGAACCTGCGCATCGTCGGCACCGACTCCATCGCCGAACGCTTCGGCGCGCTCGCCGAACTGCGTGAGGCCGGACTCATCCGTCACCTGGGCGTGTCCAACGTCCGCCCCCACCACCTCGCCGAGGCCCAGACCATCGCACCGGTGGTCTGTGTCCAGAACATGTACGGCATCGGCGCATCTCCCGAGCAGAAGGAGTTCCTGGACCTCTGCGGTGAACAACGCATCGCGTTCGTGCCGTTCTACTCGATCGCCGGCACCGGACGCACCGCCGGCGCGACCACCGACCAAAGCCCGGAGGTGCACGCCATCGCCCACGCCCACGGCGTGAGCGCGGCCCAGATCCGACTGGCGTGGACACTCCACCAGGGCCCTCACGTCCTAGCCATCCCTGGCACCGGAGACCTCGACCACCTCGCCGAGAACGTGGCCGTGAGCTCACTGCACCTGTCGGAGGAAGAACTCGCCGTCCTGGAGCCCCTCCACGACGAGACGGCATGAGCAAGACCCACATCGCGCTGTGATCCACTTCTGCCGATCGGCCTGCCTGCCTTGTCAGTTCCTGCTGCCCGCCCCATAACCCTGACGGCCGCCGAGCGGCAACGGTTGAAGAAGGCGGCCTACGGTCACAAGACCCCGCACCAGGCCAGGGTCCGGTCACGGATCGTGCTCCTAGCGGCTCGGGGCAGGTCCGACGCGGGCCGGCGTCCTTGCCGCGAAGACGGCAGTCATGCCGATATTGCCAGAGGAACAGTGGGAGTCGCTGAACCCTCGGCTCTACGAGAGTTACGGGTCGAGGGAGCTTCCCTGCGAGCGGCGTCACCGTCAACGAGCGCAGCCTGGACGACGTCGAAGTCACCCTCGCCGCTCAACGACGAGAACGCGCCCGCATCCGAAGCGAGAAAGGCATCCGCTGGGGCGGCAGACCACTACCAGCTGCGGCTGCGGCCTGATCACCGCCCTGGGCGAACGTTCCCGGTCATAGCCCTAGCTGGCCCAAGGCAGGCGGACGGCTTCGAGTTCGATGTCTGCGAGCAGCGCCTCGACGAGCGGGCGGGGGCCGCAGACCTTGGTGCCCCAGAGGTCGTAGTCGGTGCAGATTACCCAGGAGCGGTCCGCGGCCCACAGGTTGGAGGGGGTGTACAGGATGTCCGGGTTGTCGAAAAGGGCCTGGGCGTCACCCAGGCGGCCGGAGCGGACGTGCCCGTTTTCGAAATCCTGAATGATGATCGGGTTGTAGTACGCAAGGCAGGGGGTGTCTGTTCCCTGGGGGCTGTGCACGGTCAGAAACCGGATCAGCTGGTCCCATGTCGGCCTGTCGAGACTGCCCTCGGCGGGCCACTCGATCGAGCCGGGCCGGATGCCCGCCCCCCGCGCGGAGGGGAAGCAGCGAAAACAGGGGTACAGGCCCTGTGGCACTACCGGATCACCGATGCGGGCGGCCAGCTCCGCCCAGCGCAGCCGCACCCAACCCGGGCCGGGGTGCTCGTCCCGGCTCTGGCTGTTGTTGACCGAATCCCCGGCGGTTCCCCCGCGCTCGTACATGCCGCCGAGCACCCAGGCGGCGTCGGGCCGCCCGGGTGCCTCGTAGCCGGTCAGGCCGTCGCCCTGGGCAAGCCCAGCGAGCCAGTCAGTCTCGGAGGCGGGCGCGAGGGGCCACAGGGCGAGGATGTCATCGGGCATCCGGCCAGGCTACGGGCCCGCGCCGGCGCTCCGGTGAACCTTCCCGGTCACAGCACTACGTCCTGTCCGGCGGATCTCGGAGGCCTCGGGGACTGAGTCAGCAGATCGGCTCGGGCCCGGAGCCAAAGCCGGATCGTGGCGGTGGTGACGGTTCCGTGGAAGAGGCTCGTCCGGCCGCTGGGTTCTGCTCGGGCAGTGAGACAGGGTGTTCTCGGGCTGGTCAGGGGTGGGGGTTGTTGTACCAGTCGGGGTCTGGGTTGGGAATGAAGACGAATTTGTCCTTGTCGGCGCTTTCGATGTAGCCGATTCCAGTTGGCCTGGAGCGGCCCAACTGGCCTGGGGGCTCCGCCTGCCTCGATGTGGATCTGATGCGCCGCGACGGCACCCACGATGCCGTCCGCTGACCGGCGGCGAATGGGTGGCGCCGGCGACAACGGGGCCGACGTCAGCGAACTGATCCCGCAGTTCGGCGATGGGTCATCCAAACCGAAGCCGAAGGCGAAGCCGATGAGGAGGACGCCGGGCAGCCGGTGGGTGGCGTAGGAGCCGCCGGCCTCGACGCCGGTCAGGAGCGCAAGGCCGACCGATGCGAGCGCCAGGCCCGGCACGATCAGGTCGCGGGGTGCCGGCCGGTGCTGCAGGCAGGCGAGGACCTGGGCGGAGGCGTTCCTGCCATCGGCAGCAGGCCAGGCCGACCCGGGCCGGGGGCAGCCGAGGGCATCCACCCGACCACTTCGTCGGCCCGCCCGGCGCACTCGCCGGACCGGTCGTGCCGAGCGGCCTGCCCAGCCCCAGGAGCGGTCCGAGACTCACCCGTGACCTGCGGATTGATCCACGACGGGGGTTACCGCGGGTTCGGTCGCCGCGCGCACAGGATCGTCACCGAACCGACATACCGAGCGGTCGGAAACCCCTTACGCAAGAGCGATACCCATGAGTAACGTACGCGGACCACCAGCGCCACCCGCCCGTCCCCCGGGGCCGCAAGGAGCAAGATCGATGTCGTACCACCAGCCTTTCCCCGGCCCACCGCCCGTACCCCAGCACCGGAATGCCGGGCGGCACCGCCAAGAGGCGGCGTCGCACGCCTGGGAGGGTGGATCGCCGTCCTGGGACACCGATCCACAGGCAGCCTGGGACTCGTCCCCACGAGCGTGGGACTCCTCTCCGCAGGGTTGGGACTCCACGCAGCAGCCCTGGGACACGTCCCCGCAGCCGCAACCGCCCGCCGCCACCGACGATCGTGATGATCTGCACCGGCTCGGATCGGCCTACCGCAGGCTCCGCCGCGTCGCCACCTTCACCGCGCTCGGCTACTTCGTCATCTTCCTCTTCCTGTCCGGCTACGCCCCCTCGATGATGACCGGCAACATCACCGGTGGTCTCACCACCGGTCTGGTCCTGGGGCTCCTCCAGCTGCCCGTGGCGCTGGCTGCGATCGCGGTGTACGAGCGGATCGCGCGCAAGCGCGTCGACCCACTCGCCGCGGCGATCCGCGAACGCGCCGAGCAGGCAGCCGCGGCAGCCGCGCCCAGGCAAGAACGCCAGAGCCGCTCCGGACGTCCCGTCTGGCAGCAGCCCACCGGAGGTGCACGCGCATGACCGGCTTCAGCTCCGAGGCCCAGACCATGTCGCTGATGGCGTTCATCGCGGTCATCACCGTCACGCTGCTGCAGTGCGTGATGACCGGCCCCGATCGTGACGACCTGGGCGAGTTCTACACCGGCTACCGCTCGCTCTCCCCCGTGCAGAGCGGCCTCGCGATCGCCGGCGACTACATCTCCGCCGGCACCGTGCTCGGCACCATCGGCATCATCGCGCTTGTCGGCTACGACGGCGTCACGCTCGCCCTGAGCACCGTGCTCTCGCTGGTCCTGATGATGTTCCTGCTCGCCGAACCGCTGCGTAACGCCGGCCGGTTCACGATCGGCGACGTCTTCACCCGGCGTCTCCCCGGCCCCGCCGTGCGGATCACCACGGCCGCGGTCACCCTGACCGCACTGCTGCCGCTGGTCATCTTCCAGCTCGCGGGTGCCGGCGATCTCCTCTCCGTCGTCCTCGGCTTCGACGCCGACGGCTTCAAGACCGGCGCGATCGTGTTCCTGGGCCTGCTGATGATCGCGTACGCGGCGATCGGCGGCATGAAGGGCACCGCCTTCATCCAGATCGTCAAGACCGTCGTCCTGCTCGGCGCCTCCCTCGCGATCGCCGCGCTCATCCTCAACCGCTTCGACTTCAGCCTGCCCTCCCTGCTGGACGCCGCCAAGCGCGGCAGCGGGGTGGGAGACGCCTATCTCGCCTCCGGTCTGCAGTTCGGAGGCAACGAACTCGACATGATCAGCACTCAGTTGACAGTCGTGCTCGGCGCCGCGGTACTGCCGCAGATCACCATGCGCATGTTCACCGCGCGCAGCGCGGCAGCCGTGCGGCGCTCGATGTCCTGGGCCGTGTCGACCGTCGTCGTGACCTGTCTGCTGATCGCCGTCATCGGCTTCGGCGCGGCCGCGATCGTCGGCCACAAGGGGATCGTCGCCGGCGACCCGCAGGGCAAGACAGCGTTCCTCATGGTCAGCCAGGCCGTCATGGGCACGGACCAGACGACCATCGAGACTCTGCTGTTCACAGCCGTGGCGACAGCCATCTTCCTCACCCTGCTGGCCTCGGTCGCCGGGATCACCCTCGCCTGCGCCAACACCCTGGCGCACGACCTCATCACGCACGGGCTGCGCCGCAAGGCGCAACTGAAGGACTCCACAGAGATGGCCATCGCCCGGACCGCCGCGGCGGGCGTCGGGCTCGTGGCGATCACGATCGCCGCCGGTGCACGGCATCTGAACCTTCAGGCACTGCTCACCCTGTCGTTCTGCATCGGCGCGTCCGCGGTCGCACCGGCCCTCATCTACAGCCTTTTCTGGCGCCGCTACTCCCGTACGGGACTGCTCTGCACCCTCATCGTGGGCAGCGCCTCCGCGATCATCCTCATGACCGGCAGCAACCTGGTGTCCGGATCGCCCCAGGCGATCTTCCCGGACCAGGACTTCAACTGGTTCCCGTTCACCACGTCGGGCATCCTCTCGGCCCCGCTGGGCTTCCTCGCGGGCTGGCTCGGCACGGTGCTCTACCAGCGTGACCCGGCCGACCAGCTCATGCGGTACGAAGCGGTGGAGGCGACGATCCTGGCCGGCACAACCGAGGCGAACACCGCCTCCGCGTCCTGACGCGCACGCCCCGACGAAAGGGCGTCCGGCCTGAATCCAGGCCGGGCGCCCTTTCTGCTGTCCCGAGGTGCCTCGAGTGTCCTGGTGCCGCAGTGTGACTGAGCGCTTCACTTGGCGAGAGTGCGTGAGTTGGCGACGGGTCCGGTCTGTTCCGGGAGGCGGTACGCATACCAGGTCGGCTTGAGTGCGCAGCAGTCAGCCTGGATACTCGGCCCGTGATCTGACGTTAATGGGTTTACGCGAGGGCGAGAAACCCTCACTGCCGGAGATCGCGATCGGCCTTGCTCTCTTCTTGGCCCCCTTCTACGCGCTCACGGAGGCCGCTCAGCATTTGCGTAGTGACGTAGCGGCCGGGAAAAGCACCAACGCGACGTATTGGACGACGATGGTGGGACTCTCCGTCTCTGCACTCGCACTCGTGGGCGTCACAAGCATCGATGACCTTATTAGCCTGGCCAAGTAGCCGTGGTTCCAGCCCGACGAAGCTCAGGGCGTGTCTGGTCAGGCCGCAGAAGTTGACCCACCTCGCACTGCTCTCGTCGCGGGCGCCCCTGACGACGGAGTCGATCTGAAGAACCTCGATATCGTGACCGGCAGCACCAAGGGCAAGAGATTCACCATGTGCAAGAACTGCCAGACATGCGCGGAATGGTCAGAAAGGTGCACACCGGATGAGTGACGAGCGGAGCAGGGCAAGGGAGGAATCGCTCGGAAGGGCGTTCGCCGGTGCCTCGCGTGTCGAGTGCGGTCCAATGGACATCGAGGGGGCCTGCCTGGTCTACCAGGAGGCGGGTTTCGACGTCACCGACGAGCTCGTGGCGTTCCTCGGGAAGTACGGCGAGACGACGGTCTTCTGGCCGTCGCACGTCACCGGGAACGAGACCTCGCTGACAATCTCGGTCGAAGAGGCCGCAGAGGCGTTCGCGCCGAACGTGCGGTACTTCGAGAAGCGCCTCGGCATGTCCGCCTTGCCGGTGGGCATCGCCCTCTCGACCGAGGAGATGGTTCTTCTCGCAGAGAACGGTGACATCGCCCTCGGTGGCGACGCCGGAGTTCAGCGTGTCGCGCACGGCTTCGAGGAAGCCGTGCGGGCCCTGATCTCGGGCGACTGGGACATGAGATTCTTCTAGGTTCTGTCGTCAAATGTCACGCCCACATCAGGAGTGATGCGAGGACGAGGCTGCTTTGTACGAATCGGCGGTCTTGCCGCATCGGGTGGCGATGCCGCGCCACTGCTTCAGGCGGTTGAAGCAGCGTTCCACGACGTTGCGGTGCTTGTAGACATTGCGGTCGAAGGCCGACGAGCGGCCTCCGTGGCGGCCTCGCCGGAGCCGGTTGCGGACCTGATCGCGCCGTTCGGGAATCGTATGGGCGATGCCCCGGCGGCGGAGCCAGGCGCGGATCGCCTTCGAGCTGTAGCCCTTGTCGCCCAGGACGTGATCAGGACGGACCCGGGGCCGCCCGGGTCCGATCCGGGGCACCCGGATCGCCTCCATCACGGTGGTGAACCGGGTGCAGTCGTTGGTGCTCCCACCGGTGATGAGGAAGGCGGGCGGGCGGCCCCGCCCGTCGCAGGCCAGGTGATTCTTGCTGGTCAGACCGCCCCGGGACCGGCCGAGTGCCGGGTCGCGGAGCCCATTTTCCGGGCCCGGCCGCATGCTGGTGGGCGAGGACGACCGTGGAATCGACGGACACCAGCCAGTCGATGTCACCTGCCGCGTCCGCTTTCGCCTGGGCGGCCCGCAGCATCCGGTCGATCGTCCCGTCCGCCGCCCACCTGCGGAAACGGGTGTGGAGCGTGGCCCATGGCCCGTAACGCTCGGGCACGTCCCGCCAGGCCGTCCCGGTCCGGAACTTCCACACGATCCCGTCCAGCACCTGCGGTCGTCCAGCCGCTTCCGCCCTCCGCAATGACTCAGGCAGCAACGGCCGTACGAACTCCCACTCGGCATCGGACAGTTCATGGCGACGAATCACGACACCATGATCTACCAGGCAAGATCGTTTGAAGACACTGCCTAGAAGGGTGGCTCCAGGGAGTAGCCGTCCCCCCGGGGAGGGACGGATTCGGTCTTTGCCTCGGCAGCGCGCTGTTTGGCTCGCTGCTCGGCCATTGTGGGGTGGTCGGCTATGGCCTCGGCCGCCAGCCCTTGCTGGACCAGGACGTCGAACAGTTTGCCGGCGGTGATGAGGAGGCCGGCCCTGACGATGCCAGGGTCGGTCCACGGATCTGGGTGGGCTTCGACCACGGCAATCGCATCCTCGGCACGGCCGAGACCGGCGAGAGCGAAGGCCCGCCACCAGTGCTGGAACTCTTCGTGGCCGTGGTGGGGCACGGTAAGGGGGTGCTCCAGGAGGTGGAGCAGTTCCACGGGCCGGTCGAGAAGCGGGTAGACGAGCGGGGCCAGGAGGTTGGAGCAGTCGTACCAGCTGAATCCGGGTTCGGCCACGGTGATCGCGCTGTCCAGCCGGCCGTCTCGCAACAAGGCCGAGGAAAGCCAGGCCCGGTACCCGACCCAGTCGTCGGCGGCGATGGCATCACGCATCACAACCTCGGCTTCCTCAGCCCGGCCGCGGTCCCGGAGGGCGTCGGCGTAGAGGTGGAGGACGGTGTGTGCGTCCTGCCCGGTGGCCAGCTCGCGCAGCTCGTCCAGCCGACCGTGGCGCGCCAGCAGTTCGGCGTAGGCGGTGAGGATGTTCTGGGTGAGGTAGCGATCCTCGGCCATGTCTTCGCCAAGGATTCGGATCGCCTCGTCGACGCGGCCCCCGCGTTCCAGCACCTTGGCCTGGAGCTCCTGCGCGCCCGAGCGGGAGCAATCCCACCAGCCCACGTCGCGGGCTCCCCGCACGGGTTCCGCGTGCGGGGCGATCAACTCCAGCACCCGCTCGTCTCGGTCCCGACCTTCGGTGATCTCCACCAGGACCGACCAGAGCCACGACTCGCCGATGTGCGGCACGAGCAGGTCGATGGCCTCGTCGACGCGCCCTGCCTTGGCGAGCAGTTCGGCGAAGTCACGGCACACGATCTGTGAGGCTCGGCCCTCCTCGTCCGGGCGGACCAGATCCAGGGCCTCATCCGAACGGCCCGCCCGCAGCAGGATGTCCGCCTTCGCCCACAGGGCTGTACGCCACCCGGTCGCGACGAACGGCTCCATCACCTCCAGCGCCCGCGCGAACTCGCCCGACCGGCACAGTTCCTCCGCCGCGCCCTCTGCGCAGAACCACTCGCCGCGCTCCTCTGCTGCCCGGATCACCAGGTCCAGGTGACCGTGCTCCAGCAGGAGATCCACTTTCCGCGAGGAAAGACCGCCGTAGTTGCTCACCTGCCATGCAAGATCATCTATCTTCACGGCTGGAAGCGTAGAAGTAGACACTGACATGCCGCCGAGGGGCGCTCGCTCGACGCCACCCCCTGCACCACCGAGCGCCCTGCGCGAATTGTGACCCTCAACGACCCTGCACCCCAGCGCTACGACTGACGGAATCTACTGCTGGAACGACGCCCCCAGCACCGGCCTCGAGGCGGACGTCGCCGGCGCCCAGCGGCAGAGACCGCCGTGTCGAACCCCACCCACGCGCTCGAACTCGGTGCCCGCGCTCCCGGCATCAGCTATCAGGACGTCTGCTCGAAGACCGCGGCGTCAGTCCGAGTCGGCGGTGCGGGTCGAGTTTCTGACGGATCCGGGCACCGCATGGCCGGCACCGCCCGCCTCGCGCAACACTCGCCTCACGCAACGCCCGCTGGAGTGCGAGGGATACACCCGTGTGCGATATTGGCTGGTAGAGCCGGGTGGGCACGTCCCCGGGACGGCCACCGAGCCTCTTGTGCCCGTCGAATGATTCACGGACCCGGGCTGGTTCTCATGGCACCCACACTCACTGACTTCGGCCACGCATCCATGCGGGTGCTGGGCAGGAAAGCCCTCGGATCGCGTCCGCTCCTCGTTCTCCTCCTGGAGTACGACGACAATGCGCAGGGCGACTTTCCACGACTGGCCTCGGTGCATCCGCCCTCCTACTACGACCAGTTGTCCTTCGGACACCCCGATCCTCCGTTCTCGACGGACTCCCCGGTCAATCCCGCCGGGCTCGCAGGCTATGTCGAGGAATGCTCGATCGGTCGGTTCTCCCTCTTCAGAGTGGCGATAGACGGCCCGTTCCCCATGGGGCCGTTCGGGAACCCCGACGATTCGACGCACATACAGAGGGTGGCTCAGAAGATCATCGACTACTCGCCGTGGGCGTTCATCGGAATCGACGGAGACGCATTCGACCTGCTGGTCAGCAGTGACGAGCTCGTGGTGCTCGTCATCGAGAACATCCGCCAGCGCTTCCCGGCGAGCCGGCCCAACGAGCCCGTGTACGCGACGACCGAGCTCTTCGGAGGCGACCCTCTCTCCGAGGTGACCGTGACCCTCGCAGTGCAGATTGCCTTCGCCGGCCCCTTCACGCCCTTCTACCAAATAGCGCACGAGGTCGCTCATTCACTCGGCACCATCGACATGTACAACCCAGGCAGCATGAACTACCTACTCACGCTGATGGGCGCGTACCCCTTCTACTCGAACGACCAGGCGACCGTTCACTTGGACGCCTGGCACAAGCTCCAACTCGGCTGGTGCGAGCCCCGGCAGGTCGAACTGCAGGCTCACGGAAGCGTGGACGTCGCCGAGATCTCCGCAGAGCGTCCGGACGGGGCCGTCATCCTCTGGCATCAGAGTCACGGCGCGTCGGAGTACTTCCTCCTCGAACGCCGCAGAGCCGACGGGCCTCGGAAGTACGACCGTTCCTTCCCCGGCGACGGTCTGCTCATCTGGCACATAGACCCCGCACGCACGCCCATGAACCGAGGCGCGCCGAACCTGGACGCCGGATCCAGCGGCGTGTGGGAAGCAGGGTCGCACACACCGCCCCTCCACTGGAGCGATGGAACCATGGCGGTCAGCCGCCTCACCTTCGCGTCCGGCCCCGACGCTTCCGTGCGTGTCACCTGGTAAGCAGGCCCGCACGGCGCATCGCATCGCATCGCATCGCATCAAGGGTGGCGAACGGGAGCGGCCAGGATCGGAACCAGTCCGTACGCTCGCGCGGCGATCTATTCGCCCACCCGCGCCGCTCGTCAAGTGGCCTGCCCAGCCCGGCGGCGCGCCTGACCTCTCATCTGAACGAGCGTCACTCCAGCGTCGCGATATCGTCCGTAGGGCCAACACAGCTCGCTCATCAAGCAGCCCGCAGGGTCACCGCGCCGCCTCTCCCCGGGGTCACCGGGCCGGGCGGTGGCGGACGGAGTGGCGGGTGCGGAGTGCCATGTAGACGAGGTCTGCCACGAACACCGCGATGCCGATGAAGAGCAGGAAGAGGAGTCCGTCGGCGACGGCGCCGATGAGGCCCAGAACGATCGCGACGATGATCAGGGCGAGGAAGAGTGTCATGGGGCCGCCTCCTCGGCGGTCGTGGGCTCAGCGTCGGGCCAGTCGTCGTTCGCCGTTGGCCCCGGGCTCGTAGGCGAGGCCGTAGTGACGGAAGACCGCTTCCTCGTCCTCGGCGGGCAGGACGTCGTCGGTGCCGATCGAGGGACACCGTTTCACCAGCGCCTTGTCATGGGCGACCTTCACGTACCCCGGCCCCACGATCGCCCCGTCCAGGGGGACGAACACCAGGCGGCGGCGCGTGGGCAGTCCGACACGGACCGTGGCCATGGCCGGTTCGTCGGTGCGGGTGTCGACGTAGACGGCCTCCAGCTCCCCGATCCTGCGGCCACGCGGGTCCACCACGCCCTGAGAGCGCCACTCGCGGATGTCCGCCGCCTGGATCATGCCGGCTCCTCCGTTTCGGTCGTCGGTGGGGGCAGCGCCGCGACGAGGATCTCCGTGGCCTGCGTGATGTTGTCGGCTTGGTAGCGCGAGCCATGGCCGTGCGGCCATGTGGATCCGCCCGTCTACGGGTGCGCTGCCGTAGCCCGTCGCGGCCGCTTCTGTGTGAGTACCAGGCCGCCGGCGGGGCGACTGCGCCGTCATTTCACGGTAACCCCGGCTCCCGTAGGCCCGCCCGTCACTGCACGCGCCTCCGCACGCACCAGAAGAATCCCACTGCGCCCTCACCCCGGGACTTCCGGCGCGCCTGCAGCTCAACCCGAAGACCACACCGGTCAGCAGGCGAGCCACCGCCGGAGCGCGACGTGGGTGGTGTCGTCCAACGTGCACAGGGCCTCGATGGCGTCGAGGTCACCGGGCAGGGGCGCGATACCCGCCTTGGTGAGAGCAGTGTGCAGCTCCAGCCGGCGGCGGTCGGCCGGCTCCAGACGAATGGACGGGCGACTCGAGGGTCCAGGCGCCGGCAACGGGTAGTCGCCGAACGCAAGGGTGCCGCGGGCCGTCGACGCCTCCTCGTGACGGTCGTCGATCAACGCGCCAGGAAAGCGGTACGGGTCGAGGTCCACCTGCGCGGCCGGAGCCGTTGCCAGCGTCTGGAACCGATTCATGAGTGCCTCCCGGGTCGTCGTGCAACTGCAGAGGACGACGGCACGGGGACTGAGGCCAGTTGCAGACATAGGGCGGATCCACCCGGATGCCCCCTATGCCATCTCGTCACAAGAGAGATGACCCGACGGACGCCGCCGACAACGGACTGGCGACAGCAGAACCACGACGAGCTGGACTTCCGGTTCACTGCAGATCCGGCCGGCCCGCTCCAGCAGGGTCGCCTGCCACCTTGTGCCGCGCCGAGGTGCGGCGTCCTTCAGCGGGAGGCACTCTGGAGGTGACCTGACCGGACGCAGGCGTCCCGGCATGCCCGGCTGATCTGCCCGCCGTCGGAGAGTGACGCATGGAGGCGATCTGCCCATGGCTCCGGACGACGCGCTGCTCGTGATCGACGCAGCTGGTGTCGTGGTGGAGTGGAGCCAGGAGGCCAGGTCATTGTTCGGCCTCCGAGCGTCCGAGGCACTCGACCGTCCCGCCATGGAGCTGTTGCTCCGAGCGTGGACCCCGGCCCGTGCCGACGCGGGTGGTCGTTCCGGCAGCACGGCGGCGGCCCCGAAACTCGTGATGCGGCCCGTGACGTTGCGCGACGGCTGCTCGGGCTGGAGTGTGGACCTGCTCCGCACTGGGGAGGACGCGGAAGCGCGGGAGCAGGCGCTGCTGGCGGCGATGTTCACCCAGTCGCCCATCGGGATGCAGGTGCTGGATCCCGAGCTGCGCGTCCTGCGGGTGAACACCGCAGGGTCGGGGATGAACGGGTTCGACCACACGGACATGCTCGGTCGCCGGCTCAGTGATGTCTTCCGGCTGTCCGACCCCGACGAGTTCATGGCAATCACGCGCGACGTGCTCGCCACCGGCGAACCCGCGCTGGACAGGCTCGTGCGCGCGCGTCCGCCCAACGACCCGGATCACGAGCATGTGTACTCCGCCTCCGTGTTCCGGCTCCATGATGCCGAGGGCCAGGTACTGGGTCTCTCCACAGCGGCGGTGGACGTCACCGTCCGCGAGCACGCCCTCGCCCGCGCTCGGATCCTCGACACCGTGCGCGAACGCCTGGGGCACACGCTGGAGCTGGACGCCACTTGCGCGGAACTCGTCGACATCCTCGTACCCGCCTTCGCCGACGCCGCGCTGGTCGACCTGCTGGACCCGGTCGTCCAGGGCGACGAGCCTCCGTCAGCGCCGGTCGGGCCCCACGTACCCCTGCGGCGCATGGCCTTCGCCTCGACGGACCGACGGGACTCGCAAGCCGCCGGAACGGGCCCGTTCCGCTTTCCGGCAGCGTGGCTCCAGTCCCTGACCGACCTGCGCCCCCATCTGGTCACCTACCGCCCGGATGACACCCCTGACCCCGATCCGCGGAGCTCGGTGCCCATGCACCCATCGGGCGCGCATTCCGCCGTCGTCACCCCCTTGACCCTGCGGAACGGTGTCTACGGAACGCTGAGCCTCTACCGTTCCCCCGATCGCGACCTGTTCGTGGACGAGGACCTCGACCTCGCCCTGGAGGTCGCCGCGCGAACCACACTGCACATCGACAACGCACGCCGCTACACGCGAGAACACACCATCGCGCTGACCCTGCAGCGGCGTCTGCTGCCCCAGCGCCCGGCGTCGCACACCACCGCGGAGAGCGCCTACTACCACCAGGCGGCTGTTGCCGGCGGCGGCTGGTTCGACGTCTTCCCGCTCTCCGGCGCGCGGATCGCCCTCACCGTCGGCAGCGTCTCCGGTACCGGTATCCACGCCGCCATGGCGATGGGCCAGCTGCGCACCGCCATCCACACCCTGGCCTCACTCGACCTGGAACCGGACGAGCTGCTCGCCCGCCTCGACGACACGGTGGCCCGACTCGCCGCCGAACGCGCCGACCTGCCGCCCGGTGATCCCCTGCGGAGCCAGACGCTGACCGCCGACTGTCTCTACGGGGTCTACGACCCGCTGACCCGGAGCTGTACCCTCGCCCTCGCCGGTGGCCCGCAACCGGTACTCGCGTATCCCGACGGGACCACCGAGGCAGCCGATATTCCCGCCGCTCCCCCACTGGGCGGCGACGGGGCACCTTTCGCCAGTACTCGTCTCGGCCTGCCCGAGGGAAGCATCATCGCCCTCCACACCGACGCGTTCCTGTCCGTGGCTGAAGCCGAGGCCGATGCCGATGCCGATGCCGACAGGAAAGCAGGCCAGGACCGTCTGCGGCAGGTCCTCGCCGACAGCGGACGCCCGCTGGACGCCCTGCGCGACGAGGCCGTACGCACCGTCCCGGCCTCCTCCCCCGGCACCGACGCGGTGCTCCTCCTCGTACGGACCCACACACTCGATCCCAGCCTCGTTGCCACCTGGGACCTTCCCGCAGACCCCGCAGCCGTCGCCGGCGCCCGCGCCCGCACACGGCGTCAGCTGGCCGAATGGAACCTCGACGCGCTCTCGTTCACCACCGAACTCATCGTCAGCGAACTGGCCACCAACGCCGTGCGCTATGGCACCCCTCCCTTCACGCTCCGCCTGATCAAGAGCGTCCGCACGCTCACCTTCGAGGTCAGCGACTCCAGCCCCGTCTCACCGCACCTTCGCCACGCCAAAACCGGCGACGAGGGCGGCCGCGGCCTGTTCATCTGCGCCGAACTCGCGCAGAACTGGGGGGTCCGTTTCAGCGACAACGGCAAGACCATCTGGACGGAACAGGAACTTCCCCACCCGTCCTGACGAGCTCTTGCGTTGCGCACAGGCATCGACCTGACAGACGTCACGACGCCGGGATGACGCGTTCTAGGGACGTTCGAAGGCCTGCAGTACCCCACCGAGCGAGAAGCACAGCGCGCCGAACAGCGTCCCCCAGTTGGCGATGTCGGTGTTGACCAGGCTCTGGGTGCTGGGCCGGGTGAAGGCGGCCAACGCGGAGACCATGAAGAGCACCGACCCGAACTGATTCACCGCGACCACCCACCAGCCGAGGCTGCGCGAGCGGATGCAGGGCCGGGAGCGATGGCAGATCTCGGCGAACGCGAGATGACCCGAAACCAGGAACAGCACGCACCCGACCACGTCGGGAGTCCAGATCAGCCGGTTGACCTGCTGGACGGTGAGCCCCTGCAGGAAGGAATCCAGCAGGTTGACTCCGAACACCAGCGTCCCGGCGAACAGCACGAACGTGCTGAGCCAGTCCAGACGCATCGGCTCGTACCCCCACCACCGCCAGCCGGGCGTTGCCAGTGGGCCGCCCCCTTGGGAGTGGCGAGGCGCGTTCAGCACCTGCAAGAGCGCGGTGTAGCCGCCGATGTTGAAGAACAGCCCGCCCGCGAAGTAGATCGAGGCGCTCTCGATCGGGTCGCCCGAGCCGAACTGGGCGACCCCGGCGCCGAGAGCGAAGAGCATTCCGCCGAGGAAGAACGCACCCGATGCGACGGAATTGAGCCTCCGGAGGCGATCGAGGGCCTCGACGTCGGCAGTCGGGGACATCGCGACCGTGCCTCCGGGGCCGCGGACGGACAGGGCCCCGCGCTTGCGCGCGAGCCGTGACTCCCATACCACCGTCTGCCCTTCCGCGCGGTGCCAGGTGCGCCGGGTGGTGAACGGTCCTGCGCCTTCGGCGCGGTGCTCAGGCGGTTTCACGACACGCACCTGTTCCAGCTCCGGTGCCCCGCGGACAGTGAAACGTGGACTCCCTGAATGTCCGGTGTCCCCATCTGTCAGGCGTGCGGTACGACTGCGACAGGACAGGAGGCGTGGTGGATGACGGCGTGGGTGATCGATCCGATGTGAGCGCCCCTCGCTGCCCTGCGTCGACCGACGACCACGAGACGCGCATCCGACGCGGCCTCGATGAGATGCTCGGCCGCCCGTCCCGGAGCGGACACCTCCGCCACCTCCGTCGACGGAAACCTGTCCCGGAACGGTCGCACCGCGCCGGCGAGTGCTGCCGCCTTCTCGTCCTTCGCGGCTGCGCTGGTGTGGTGGACGAAGGACTCGTGCCACGTGTGCACGATTTCCAGCGGGACGCGGTGCCGCGTGGCGAAGTCGAACGCGAAGTCCAGGAGCTCGTCCTCGGCTTCGTTCACATCCAGACCGAGGACCACCTTCCGTCGGCTGTTCCCCTCGGACGTACCAGAGCTGTCCTTCTCGTATCCGGGGCGTACGAGAACCACCGGACGCTCTGCTTCGGCGATGACCTCCTGCCCTACCGAACCGACGATGAACCCGCGGACGCTCCCCAACCCATGAGAGCCGACGACGAGCAGCTCCGCCTCGGCGGCGGCGGCGAGCAGCACGCTGACGGGCGCGTCTTCGACCTCGTCAGCGCTCATGGCAAGGCCCGGCTGCCGGGATCCGACACGCCGCTCGGTCTCCGCCAGCACGCCTTCCGCCTCGCCGGCACGGTCTTCGTGCGACACCTTCATCGCTCCCAACTGATGCTCCGCCCACCGGGTGGCGTACACCAGTCGCAGGCCGTCGCCGCGCAGGGCGGCCTCGTCGGCGGCCCAGTCCAGCGCCGCCACGCTTCCTTCGGAGCCGTCCACTCCCACAGTGACGGGTCGGGACATGCCGCTCTCCTCGCCTAGGGCCATCGTCGGCATGCCCTCGCAGGGGCGCCGATGGGCATCCTTGAACGAGGACACCTGGTCAGGAAGCTACCGAGTCGCTGAACCCCATGGTGTGCGCAGCGTTCGGCGACGCTGACGAAGTACCCCATCCGGCGGATGACGCCCCATGAGGTGGTGCCGGCGCCGGTGCGGCTCGGCCGACATGCGCCGGATGGCGCCGGGGGTCAGATTGGAGGTGTACGACCCACCGGGCAGCGACGCCTCGGCGGCCGGACCGGACGAGCGGAGGAACCTGTCCATGACGACCCACGCGACTGCGCCCGGTCGGCGAGCGGACACGCACAGCGGCGGATGGATGGTGTGCGCCGCCGCCGTCATGATCTTCAGCTTGCGCGTCGCGCCCCGGCCGGTGCGGGCCTGACGTCCGGGACCCACGTACCCGTGGCAGACGGAACAGAGACAGAGGAGCTGCCGCGACTCGTGCTCGTGGTCGGCGTCGCCGGGTCGGGCAAGACGACGGTGGGGCGCCTCCTCGCCGACCGTCTCGGCTGGGCGTTCCGGGACGGGGACGAGTTCCACTCAGAGGCCGACCGCGCCAGGATGGCCGCCGGTCATCCCCTCACGGACAGCGACCGGGGACCGTGGCTCGAAGCGATCCGGGAGTGGATGGACGAGGCGATCGCCGGCCGTCGCCAGGCCGTCGTGACCTGCTCCGCGCTCAAGCGTGCGTACCGGGACACTCTGCTGGCCGGCCGCCCGGAGGTTCTGCTGGTGTACCTGCACGCCTCACGCGAGCTGCTGGGCTCGCGGTTGACCTCTCGGCACGGTCACTTCTTCCCGGCGGGCCTGTTGGAGAGCCAGCTCGCGGAACTCCAGGAGCCGGCACCCGACGAGCACCCGTTGGTGGTGGAGGTCGACCAGCCTCCCGAGGCCGTCGTCACGGCGGTTCTCTCGCTGATGCGCCGGGAGTCCGCTTCCGGGAGACAGCCGGCCGGATCGGACACGGAGCAACCCGTCCGCGCCGTGGCGCGCAACGGGCCTTCCGAGCCCCCCGGCCCCACGGGCGAGTCATGGCGGTTGGTTCACGGAGCACAGAGCGCGGTTGTCGTCCAGCTGGGCGGCGCCCTGCGCGACTACGTCGTGCACGGCCGGCCTCTGCTCGACGGCTTCTCCGCAGGGTCCGCCATCACGGGCGGGCGAGGACAACTGCTCATCCCCTGGCCGAACCGCGTAGGCGGCGGGCGCTACGACTTCGGGGGCAGGAGCCTGCAACTCCCCCTGACGGAGGTCGAGAAGAACAACGCGATCCACGGGCTGCTCCGCTGGACCCTGTGGAAACCGGTCGCCCACACCGATGACGCGGTGATGCTCGGCACGACGCTCTGTCCACAGCCCGGGTATCCGTTCCTCGTGGAGGTCCGCGTCGAGTACCGCCTGGGCCCGGAAGGGCTCAGGACCACCGTCCACGCGACCAACACCGGTACGGAGCCCGCTCCTTACGGGGTGGGGCAGCACCCCTATCTCACGGTAGGCACCGACCTCGTCGACAGTGCCGTGCTGACCGTTCCCGCCCGGTATCTGTTGCGTACCGACGAACGAGGTCTGCCGATCGGCCGGAGGCCCGTCGAGGGCACCCCGTACGACTTCCGCGCGGCCCGCCCCGTCGGCGGTCTGCGCCTGGACACCGCCTTCACCGGACTCGACCGCGCCTCCGACGGCCGGGCCGTGGTGCGGCTGGCACATCCCTCGGGGCTGCGGGGTGTCGATCTGTGGCTCGGCGAAGGCACGCGGTACGTACAGGTGTACACGGGTGACACGCTGGCCGAACCCGAACGGCGGCGCCGCGGTGTCGCCGTGGAGGCCATGTCCTGTCCGCCGGACGCATTTCGGAGCGGCACGGATCTCACCGTCCTGGAGGGAGGCGCCTCGCACGTGCTCCGGTGGGGCCTCACCCCGTGGGGGCCGCCGTGACCCCGCCGACACCGCTGTCGGCCGTGCCCGGTATGAGCTCGCACGACTTCCGGGCGCTCTACGAGCGACTGCGGCGCGAGTCCGCGCAGTCGACGGGTGACGGTCGGCGTGGCGCCCTCGGCCTTGTGACGCCCGAGCGGGTGGTGGCGGCTGTCGCGGAAGTCCGCCTCGGACGTACGGTGTCGCTGGCCGCTCCGATCGAGACCGTGCCGGGCCCCGACGACCCCGAGCCCGCGGTGCACCGGATGACCGGGCCTGCTCCGGACGACCTCCGCGCGGAGGGGCTGCACTTCGCCACCGACCGCTTCGCCATGAACGTGCACGGGGACGCGGACAGCCATCTCGACGCGCTCTGCCACGTGGTGCTCGACGGGGAGCTGTACGGCGGGGTGCCCGCGAGCAGCGTGACGCCCGAGGGTGCCCGTGCGCTCTCCGTGGACCTGGCCGCGGACGGCATCGTCGGTCGGGGCGTGCTGCTGGACATCCCGCGGCTGCGTGGCGTGCCCTGGCTGGAACCGGGCGACCACGTGACGTCGAACGATCTGACGGCCGCCGAGGCCGCGCAAGGAGTCCGCGTCGGACCGGGAGACCTGCTGTTCGTCCGGGTGGGACACCGCCTCCGTCGTACGGAACTCGGCCCGTGGAACGCGGCGACGGCTCGGGCCGGCCTCCACCCGACCGCCCTGGGGTTCCTGGCCGAACGGAAGGTCGCTGTCCTGGGCGGCGACGGCAACAACGACACCGCGCCCAGCACGGTGCGGGGCGTCTCCTTCCCGGTGCACGTCCTGGCCATCCATGCCATGGGCATCCATCTGATGGACTACCTGCAGTTCGAGGACCTGGTCCCGGTCTGCGCGCAGACCGGGCGATGGAGTTTCCTGTGTGCGGTCGCCCCGCTACGGCTGCCCGGAGCCACTGGGTCGCCCGTGAACCCGATCGCGGTGCTGTGACCGACGGGGCCGGCCGGCGACCGCCGCTCCGGTCGCCGTTCAGGGGGAGGGCGGCTACGTTCGAACGGGTGGGACGCTCGGCCCCGCACAGCGGGAGCCAGCGCAGCGGGGGCCCGCACAGCGGGTTGAAGGGGTCCGCGGCCAGTTCAAGGCCATGATCACAAGGACGGTGGTCACCGTGGGCGACGCCCCTCACTACGACGTCGTCATCATCGGCACCGGCGCCGGCGGCGGTACCCTCGCCCATCGGCTCGCCCCGTCCGGCAAGCGCGTACTCCTCGTCGAACGTGGCGACTACCTGCCGCGCGAGCGGGACAACTGGGACTCGACGGCCGTGTTCGTCAAGGGCAAGTACCGGGCGCCGGAGTTCTGGCTGGACAAGGACGGCAGTGAGTTCCCACCCGAGGTCAACTACTACGTCGGCGGAAACACCAAGTTCTACGGTGCCGCCCTCTTCCGGCTGCGGCCCGAGGACTTCGGCGAGCTCCGTCATCACGGCGGCCTCTCCCCCGCCTGGCCGATCCGGTACGAGGAGCTGGAGCCGTACTACACGCAGGCCGAACACCTTTACCTCGTGCACGGACGGCACGGCGAGGATCCGACCGAGGGCGCGGCGAGTGCCCCGTACGCCCATCCGCCCGTGGAACACGAGCCGCGCATCCAGCAGTTGAGCGACGACCTCGAGAAGCGTGGTCTGCACCCCTTCCACCTGCCGATCGGTGTCAATCTCAGCCAGGAGGACGGGGGGCGGGCCACCCACTCCAGTGTCTGCATCCGCTGCAACCGGGTGGACGGCTTTCCGTGTCTGGTGCGTGGCAAGTCCGACGCCGAGGTGATCTGCGTCGAGCCGGCCCTGCGACACCCCAACATCGAGATGGTCACGAACACGCAGGTGGTCCGCCTGGAGACCGATGCGAGGGGACGAAGCGTCAGTGCGGTCGTCGGCCGGCTGCCCGACGGTTCGGAGGTCCGGTTCACGGCGGATGTGGTGGTCGTCTCCTGCGGGGCCGTCAACTCGGCGGCGCTACTGCTGGCCTCGGCGAACGAACACCATCCCAGCGGATTGGCGAACAGCTCCGACGTGGTCGGCCGCTTCTACATGCGCCACAACAACCTGGCCCTGATGGCGGTGTCGAAGGAGCCCAACGACACTCAGTTCCAGAAGACCCTGGCCCTGCACGACTGGTACCTCGGGGCGGACGACTGGGACTACCCGCTCGGCGGCATCCAGATGCTGGGCAAGTCGGACGCCGAGCAGATCCACGGCGAGGCCCCGCGGTGGGCCGGTGCGGTGACGCCCGACATGCCGTTCGAGGTACTGGCGCACCACGCCGTCGACTTCTGGCTGTGCGGCGAGGACCTGCCACTTGCAGACAACCGGGTCACCCTCGACGGTGCCGCCCGCATCCGCCTCGCTCTCGACGAGAAGAACAACGTCGAAGGCCTGAAGCGGCTCCGGCACAAGCTGCAGGGCATGCTCGGCCACCTGGGTATGCACGAGCACCACCTGCTGTCCCACAGCATCTACCTGCACAAGGGCATGCCGATCGGAGCGACGGCGCACCAGGCAGGCACCGTACGATTCGGCACCGACCCGGCCACCTCTGCGCTGGACGTCAACTGCAAGGCCCACGACCTCGACAACCTCTACGTCGTCGACACGAGCTTCTTCCCGAGCATCGGCGCGGTCAATCCGTCCTTGACGGCGATCGCCAATGCGCTGCGGGTCGGCGACCATCTTCTGGAGCGGCTGGGCTGAGCCCGGCTGGTCGTCAACCACGTCTCGGACCCCGAGGCCAAGCCAAAGCGATCCAGGACGCACCAAGGGCCAAGCCGCTGGCGATGGTTCGCCTGCCCGGCCCCGGAGCGTCACACGCCTAAGATCACCGGGACGGGGGCGGCGGGCGAGACACGGAAGAGGCGGCGGAGATGGCGGACGAGCGCGTGTACCTGGTGACCGGGGGCGGAACGGGGATCGGGGCGGCGACCGCGCATTCACTGACCCGGGCGGGACACAAGGTGGCGGTGTCCGGGCGCCGCCCCGAGCCGCTGCGGCTGGTCGCCGAGAAGACCGGCGCCCTGCCCGTACCGTCGGACATCGGAGACCCCGCCGCGGTGACCTCGCTCGTCGAGACGGTGGTCGGCACGTACGGGCGGCTCGACGGTCTGGTGCTCAACGCCGGCATCGGGCGGGGCGGCGGGGTGGGAGAGGTGACTCTGGAGGACTGGGACGAGGTCATGCGGACCAACCTCACCGGTCCGTTCCTGCTGCTGCGCGCCGCGCTCCCGCACCTGCTCGAGGCCCGCGGCGCGGTGGTCGCGGTGGCCTCGGTGTCCGCCCTGCGCAATGGCGTCGGCAACGCCGCCTACGCCACCTCCAAAGCGGCGCTGCTCCAGCTGTGCCGCTCGCTCGCGGTCGACTACGGGGGCGCGGGGTTGCGCGCCAACACCGTGTGCCCGAGCTGGGTGCGCACCGATATGGCTGACCGCCGAATGAACCGGTTCGCCGACGAGGCGGGCCTGGAAGGGAACGGTCTGGAAGCGGCGTACGAGGAGGTGACCCGGGTCCTGCCGGCCGGGCGGCCCGGTGAGCCGCAGGAGGTCGCGGAGGCCATCGCCTGGCTGCTGTCGCCCGCCGCCTCGTACGTGAACGGTGCGGTGCTCACGGTCGACGGCGGCGCGACCGCACTCGACCCGGGCACCCTCGGCTTCGAGTTCCGGATGGAGCCACGCGCCCCGCGGGTCTGACCGACAGTCACGGCCGAAATGACCTGTCACGCTCCACCGACCGGCCACCCCGCCTCGGCCCCCGCACAGCGCCCCTGTCCGCTCCCAGCCACCCGGCGACACCGGATCGTCGAGCGGGGATTCGGTGAGAAGGCGTCAGCCCTGGTCAAAGCCGCGGAAGGTACCTGATCCGTCAGCGGCGTCGGCGTACTCCGCGAAGTCCATGTTGGCGATGCTGAGGTTGGCCGAGATGTCAGGAAACCACCGAGCCGGGACCCTGAACGTTCGCCCGGGCTCGTCCGCGAGGTCCACGGCCAGGAGTGGGTGCCCCGGGTCCTTCATTGTGGCCGCGTCCGCCACGAACATGTAGATGATCCGGTCGTCTTCGTCCGCAGCGGCCTCTTCGGCCATCAAGGCCTGGACCTCCACACCGGCGAAGCGAAGCTCGCTGACATACGTGGCATGGACGTACTCGTCAGCCGCGTCGAGTGCGGCTCGAACCGCGTCCCAGGCCCCTTCGTCACCGAAGTCGGTGCGCAGGACCAGCGAGGTCAGATCATCGGGCTGGGGCAGAGGCATCTCGTGATCCTCTCACCTGACGCTGACATCGACTGCCCGGACCAGGCACCCACCGCACCCGCGGCACTCCGTGGTTGACGTTACGGAACCCGTCAATCGAGGACCGCGGTGGCCTCGATCTCGACCAAGTGCTCGGGAACGTCCAGCGCCGCCACTCCGATCAGCGTGGCCGGCGGCACCGGTGCCAGCCCCAGTTTCCCGATCGCCCGGGAGACCCCGTCCATGAGCAGGGGCATCATGTCGGGCTTCCAGTCGACGACGTAGACGGTCAGCTTCGCCACATCGCGGAAGGTCCCGCCGGCCGCGGCAAGGGCGGTGGCGATGTTGAGGTAGCACTGCTCCACCTGAGCGGCGAGGTCGCCCTCGCCGACCGGATTCCCGTCGGCGTCCACCGCGACCTGTCCGGCGATGAAGACCATCCTCGAACCGGATGCGATCGCGACCTGACGGTAGGCGTCGACGGCGGGCAGCCCGTCGGGGTTCAACAGGGTAATGGCCATGATTCCTGCTCCTCGTGCTCTCTTGTGGTTACTCGGAAACCGTAGGAGAGTGGCCGTCTACCTGGAAGAACGCACTTTTCGGTGACTGGGGAACCTCATGGTGACCAAGCAGCTCAAGGGCTCGGGCCCGGCCAAGGACGAGGCCGACGTGACGCGGGCGGATTCGCTGGCGCGCGAGATCTTCTCCGACATCGCCAACAAGTGGGCCCTTCTGATCATCGAAGCGCTGGGCGACCGGACCCTGCGGTTCACCGAGTTGCGGGGCGAGGTCGAGGGCATCAGCCACAAGATGCTCACGCAGAACCTGCGCCTGCTGGAGCGCAACGGCCTGGTCGACCGGACCGTGCATCCCACCGTGCCGCCGCGCGTCGAGTACGCCCTCACGGAGCCGGGCCGGGCGCTGCGCGCGACCGTCGACGGCATGTGCGACTGGACCCACCGCTACATCACCGACATCGAAACCGCCCGCCACCGTTTCGACAGCACCTGAGGCGGCCCGACCTCGCCCAGTGGCGACGTGCGGGAACTGTCACCCACCCGCGATCGCGACGACGAGGAGGGTGATCGCGAGCAGTGCGATCACCACGCCCCCGATGACGAAGGCCCGTTCGCGGCCGAAGCCTTCGTGGCCCTGGACGACGACGTCGCGTGGGTCGGCGGGATCGTAGGTGACCAGGATGTTGTCGCCGTCGTGGATCGGTCGCCGTCGGCTCGGGCGGACGGGGCTGACGACTTCCATCACCCGGTCGTCCTCCGTCACGAACTGGAGCAGCGTGGCCGGCTCATCGCCGGGCCGTCCCGGGCGTCGCTTGACCAGTGCCGGAACACGGACGCCCGTTGCGCTCACGCGGCGCGCCTGGCGCAGGCCGTGGGCGCCTGCGAGGGCGGCTACCAGGCCGCCGAACACCATGATCCCCGCGAGCACGACCACAGCCCCCGTGTCCACTCCACCTCCCAGATCGGGGACCGCCAGGCGGCGGACGACCTCACCCAGGAGGTCTTCCTCCGTGCGCTCGCCGCGCTGCCCCGGTTCGAGGGGCGTTCCTCGGCCCGTACCTGGCTGCTGTCGATAGCCCGGCGGACCGTGGTCGACAGCCTGAGGCACGCGGCTGCCCGGCCCCGCCTGTCCGACCGCGACGACTGGCAGACGGAGGCCGAACTCAACCAGCCGCAGGGGCTCCCCGGCTTCGAGGACGGCATCGCCCTGGCCGAGCTCCTGGCCACCATCCCGGCCGAGCGGAAGGAGGCCTTCGTCCTCACCCAACTCCTCGGCCTGCCCTACGCCGAGGCCGCCGAGACCATCGGCTGTCCCGTCGGTACGGTCCGCTCCCGCGTCGCACGAGCCCGAACCTCGCTGATCGCCCTGCTGCGCGACGAGGAGGACGCCCAGCCGGCACCTGACCCGGGCGAGGGCGCGACGGCCCGCACGAGGTTCACCCGGGCGCGCGTGCTCGCCTGAGCTCCCGCCTCACGGGGGGGGTGGCGGAGGTGGTTCGCGGTGTTCCCCGGGCCTGCCTCCGCCGCTCTGCCCGTCAGGCCGAGGCGGCGGCCGCGGGGGCCAGGCGGTCCAGTGCGCCGGCCTTGGCCTGGGCCACGAGGTCGGCGAACTGCTCCTCGCTCATCTGCACGTGCTGACCGAAGTCGTCGGTGATGCGCACGCGCTTGTCCGCGGGCGCGTCCCCGTCCACGAAGAGCTGCGGGCACCCGCAGTCACACTTTCCGCAGAACGTCGCGATTGGTTCCGGATTCCTGTCGGGCATCTTTGTGCCACCTCGCCGCTTCGGGTTGTGTGGTCGTACCGGCACCTCGATGCTGCCCATCCGTCGATGCATCGACTCCGCCCCCTTCCGGGCACTGTCCGGAACCGCCCCGAATCGACCCATGCACTCCATTGATCCGTGCTGTGATTCAGACCACTCCGGCGCGGCGACCCTTCTGCCGGGAACGCCGGCGCCCGCTGCTTCCACAGCCCAACACCCTCTTGCCGTAGGCAAGATGACTGTCCGACAGAAGACCACGCCCCTCTCCACGTGAGGTCAGGCCCTCATGTGAGTCGCCGACGGCTTGTCGGTGGCTGGATACCTTGTGCCGGTGCACGGACGGGACGGCTGGACGAGGCGGACTTCGAAGGGTCTGATCTGCGCTTCCGCCTGCCTGTTTCTGGGGTCGGTCAGCCATGTCGCCGCCGGCGGGTCGCTGCCGGGGGCAGACGGGCTCGCACTCGTCTTCGCCGGTCTGACCGTACTGGGCACCGCCCTCTTCGGCAGCCGGCAACGACGCTTCGACGTGACCGCGCTCGTCCTGGGTGCGACCCAGTTCGCCCTGCACCTGGCCCTCCACCGACTGTCGATGACGCCGACGGGCGGCGGTGGCCATCCCTCCATGGCCGGCCACGCCGGCCACGCTGCCAACGCTCACGCGAGCACGCACGCGGCGGCGATGGCCCAGCCGGGCTCCGGGCACGCCATGACCGCGTCGATGACGTCGGCGCACGCACTGGCGACGCTCGGCACCGCCCTCTGCGTCGTCTACGGGGAACGGGTCCTGCGACGGCTCGCCGCCCTGGTCCTGCCCCGCCTCCCCTTCTCCGCCCTCGGGCCCTGCCCGGTCACACCCTGGCGCAGGCCGCCGGTGCCGTTCACGGCCGGCCACGTCCGTCTCGGCGTCCTCCTCGCCCGCTGTCGCCCCCGACGAGGCCCACCCCTGGTGACGTCCGCCTGATCGCTCGTACGCGATCACGACACCCGCCCTCGCGGCGGCTCCCATCACCATCCATCGGCTTCGTCGTACGCGCGCGCTCGAACGCGGCGCGTACACCCTTGGGGAACACGCATGTCTTCGACCATCGATCAGGACCCACAGAGAACGGACTCCGCCGAGGAGTCGGCAACCTCCGGCGCGGAACCGGCGCCTGCCGGACGCTCCTGGCAGGGCATACGCGCCCTGCTGGTACGGCTCCACTTCTACGCCGGGGTGTTCGTCGCCCCGTTCCTGCTCGTCGCCGCGCTCACCGGCCTCGTCTACGCCTTCGCCCCGCAGCTCGACCAGCTCGTCCACGGCGACCAGCTGCGTGTCGAGCAGGTGGGTGACCAGCCCCGTCCGCTGGCCGAGCAGATCGCCGCGGCGCGGGCCGCGCACCCGGAGGGCGCCCTGTCCTCCGTCGTCACCCCGGCCGAGCCGGAGGACACCACGCGCGTGGTGCTGTCCGTTCCCGAGCTGGGCGACAAGCAGCGCACCGTGTTCGTCGACCCGTACACCGCGAAGGTGCAGGGCGAACTCACCACGTCGTGGGGTTCGACGCCGCTGACCACCTGGCTCGGCGACCTCCACAAGAACCTGCAGCTGGGCGAGACCGGCCGCCTCTACTCCGAGGTCGCCGCGAGCTGGCTGTGGGTAATCGTCGCGGGCGGCCTGATCCTGTGGCTCGGACGCAGCCGGGGGCAGCGCGCGAAGTCCGCGCGCGGCGTCCTGCTGCCCGACCGCGCTGCCCGTGGCGTACGGCGGACCCGCAGCTTCCACGCCGCGACCGGCGTCTGGCTCGCCCTCGGCCTGTTCTTCCTGAGCGCCACCGGTCTGACCTGGTCCCAGTACTCCGGCGAGCGCTTCGAGCGGCTGCTCGACACCGCCAAGGGGAACGCGCCCGAGCTGGACACCCTGCTGCCGGGCGCGCAGCCGCCGGCCGAGGAGGAGGGCGGCGAGCACGCGGGCCACGGCGGGCACGGCGGTACCGCGGACTCCGCCGATCCCGATCCGACCGCCTTCGACGCGGCGCTCGCCGCCGCCCGCGAGGCGGGCCTGGGCGGCACCGTCGCGCTCACGCCTCCCGCCGACGCCTCCAGTGCCTGGGTCGTTGCGCAGAAGGACAACGTCTGGCCCGTGCACTACGACCAGGTCGCCGTGGACGCCGCCAAGGGCGAGGTCACCGCGCACACCCGGTGGGCGGACTACCCGCTCCTCGCCAAGCTGACGAAGCTCGGCATCCAGGGCCACATGGGCGTGCTCTTCGGCATCGTCAACCAGCTCGTGCTGGCCGCCATCGCGATCGGCCTGATCCTGGTGACCCTCTGGGGCTACCGCATGTGGTGGATGCGCCGCCCGACCCGCGAGGACCGCTCGGCCCTGATGGGGAAGGCCCCCGCCCGCGGCACCTGGCGTGGTCTGCCCCTGCCGCTGCTGATCCTCGGCATCCCGGCGGTCGCCGCGCTGGGCTGGGCCCTGCCCGTCTTCGGGTGCACGCTGCTCGCCTTCCTGGTGGTGGACGTGACCGTCGGCCTCGTCCACCGTGGCCGGGCGGTCTGACGCACATATAGGGAGGGCGCGCCGTCCGCGCGCCCTCCCTTCCCCCGTCGAAGCCCTCTGCGTGCGCCGACCAGCGCCGACAGCTCGCTCAGGGGAGGAACGTCACGGCCGGGAACGCCGGGGACGGCCCGTCGAGCAGGTGCCGCCGGCGGTGGCGCAGGTGCTCGTCGAAGAACGCGAGCGGGTAGGCCTGCTGGATCTTCACCGCCTGGTCGGGATCGAGGGTGCCGATCACGTCCTGGAGCTGCTCTCGGCTCCATCCGAGCAGCTTCGCCACCTGCGGGAACAGCGCCTCGTTGTCGCCGTACGAGACGTGGGCGGCGCCCTGGGCCTGGATATCCAGCCGCCAGCCCCGCAGGTGCGACCAGAATGCGGCGGGCGCGGGATTCGTGGCCCGGGTGAACTCGGCGGACATCATCATGAACGGCCGGTGCAGGTCGCCGGCCAGCGGCGGGTTCATCTCCATCGGCCCGTCGAGGCTCAGCCCGGCCCGGATGCGCTCGTCCGCGAGCATGGCGCACGCGGCGGCCGTCCCGCCCTTCGACCAGCCGAACGCGCCCATGCGCCGCGGGTCGAGGGAGCCGAGCAGCCCGGCCGGCAGCTCCCTGTGGTCGACGTCGGGATTGCATCCGGCGGCAAGCTGCTCGACGCAGTCGAGGACGAAGCGCAGGTCGGCGGCGAAGTCCCCGGGCAGCGTCGGCGCCCGACTGTCGCGCAGCGGGACGCCGATCCGGCCGTCGGGGTACTCGGTGTACGTGTCGTACTGGTGGGCCACGGTCACAGCCGCGTATCCATGGCTGGCGAGCTCTTGGACCATGACCGTGTGGTCGCCCTGGTGGCTGTGCGCGCCGTGCGAGAACACGACGACGGGCAGCCGTCGGTCCGATCGCCGCACCGGAGCGCCCACGTAGCCGGCGGTGAGCGGCGCCAGGGGGACCAGGTCGCTGAACCCGGCGTCGGCGAGGAACGCCTGAAGTGCGCCGGCCGGCATCCAGGGCGCCACCGGGTACCGCTGGACGTCCCGGGCGGGGTACCAGACGGTGGCCATCAGCTCGCGGAAGTGCCCGGGGCCCGCAATGTTGTCCGGACGCGACCGGTCGACAAGGCGCAGCTGGACCGTTCCCACCGGGTGCGGCCCGGTCGGCCCGGGCAGCATGAGCCGCGGCGCGGTGGGCGCGGCCGCGGCCTGGTCGGCCCACGCGGGGCCGGCAGCGGCGCCGAGCGGCACGGTGGCCCCGACGGCCAGTGCGGCTCCCAGCATGCTGCGGCGCGTCATGCCCTTCCGGCTCGGCAACGGCGTGGTGGTCATGGGCCCTCCCCTGGTGACGGATCGTCAACCGTGCCGCGACGGCCAGTCCGTGGGCACAGGGAAACGCTTTCATGCGCCCATCCCACGCACATCGGACCACCGTTTGATCACTCGCGGGCGGCATAGGACCACGGGTTGACACCCTGGGGTTGATGCGGTCGGCGGTGTCGTCCGGTGACGAGGCTCTCCTCGTATGGGGACCTCACATGCAGGGAATGTGAAGAATCCGCGTGCGCACTGTGGGGAGTTCCGGTCTCCTCGCATGTTTTCCGTCAGCGAATTCCTCATCATCGAGCAGCGTTCCGCTTGTCGTATCGCTCGAACTCGTCGGTAACTCGTGTCAAAGTCCGAGTTCGCGGCCCGTGCACGGCGCTGACCTGCCAGAACTCGCGGTAAGTGTGCGGGCCGGAGATCCCGTTCATGGATTCACGCGGGCGAGGTATGGTCGAGCCCGTTCGAACACCCGGGCACGTCTCTGACATGCCACGTGCGGTGCATGCAACCAGATTTGAGGCGACGGGGGTAAATCGCCGGGGATTCCGATAGGGAGCGGGATATCGGGACACACCGGATCACGCACACAAAGACCGACCGAAAGACGTTCGAGGCGAGGCAGACCGATGAATGACAGCACCGGCGGCACGAGTCGCAACGCGGGCTGGTTCGGTCGAAGCCCGCAGCGTCACCAGCACGGCCAGGGCCCCGGGCCCGGTGGCGGGGACAGGGACGCGGAAGGCCGCATACCGAGCCGCCCCGCGCCGAGCCGCCCCGTCGCGCCGATACGGCCGGTGGGCAGCGGTGCGGACAGGAGTCGTACGGCCCCCGAGCCTCCAGCCCCGACGCCGGCACCGGCCCCTAGACCAGCCCCCGCACCAGCGCCGGCACCGGCACCAGCACCAGCCCCCGAGGACACGTCGGACGCCGCCCTCCTGCGTCGCACCATGGCCGAGATCGAGCCGATCGCCGACAAGGTCACGTCGCACTTCTACGCCCTGCTCTTCCTCAAGCACCCCGATCTGCGGACACTCTTCCCCGCGGCGATGGACACCCAGCGTGACCGCCTCTTCAAGGCGCTGCTCACCGCCGCGACCCATGCGGACGACGCCCCCACCCTGACCACGTACCTGTCCCACCTCGGTCGCGGGCACCGGAAGTACGGCACGCTTCCCGAGCACTACCCGGCCGTCGGCGAGTGCCTGATCGGCGCCCTGTCCCGTTACGCGCCGCAGAGTTGGGATCCGCGGACCGAGGCCGCCTGGGTGGGCGCCTACACCGCGATCTCCCAGATCATGATCGACGCGGCGGCGCAGGACGAGCTGCGCGCACCCGCCTGGTGGCAGGCGGAAGTTGTGGCTCATGAGATGCGTACGCCGGACGTCGCGGTCGTGACGGTCCGCCCCGACCAGCCGTATCCCTTCCTCGCCGGTCAGTACGCCGCCCTGGAGACCCCCTGGTGGCCGCGTGTCTGGCGGCACTACTCCTTCGCCAGCGCGCCCCGCTCCGACGGGCTGCTCTCCTTCCACGTCAAGGCCGTGCCGGCCGGCTGGGTCTCCAACGCCCTCGTGCACCGCGCCCGCCCGGGGGCCGTGATCCGCCTCGGCGCCCCCACCGGATCCATGACCGTGGACCACAGCACCGACAACGGACTTCTCTGCCTCGGCGGCGGCACCGGCATCGCGCCCATCAAGGCCCTGGTCGAGGACGTGGCCCAGCACGGCCGCCGTCGCTCCGTCCAGGTGTTCTACGGGGCTCGCCGCGACCACGACCTGTACGACATCGAGACCATGCTCCGCATGCAGCAGTCGCACCCGTGGCTCATGGTCCGTCCGGTCGTCGACGACGGGCCCGGCGGCACACTGAGCGGCCGGCTCCCCGATGCCGTGTGCGAGTACGGCCCGTGGCACACCTACGACGCGTACCTGTCCGGGCCGGCCGGCATGATCCGCCGCGGCGTCGACACCCTGGTGGGCATGGGCATCCCCTCCCACCGCATACGGCACGACTCCATCGAGGAACTGGTCGGGGCGAGGAATTGAGCACATTCGGACAGACCGGGCGGCACCGGCAGGCGGCACCGCCGCTGCGCACCACTCGCCCGGGAAGCGACGGCGAACACCTGGTCCAGCAGCGCATGGGCACCACCGAGCGCGCCGACAAGTTCTACGCCGAGCAGGTCCTGGATCGACTCAACACCCGGATGCGGGAGTTCGCGGCGCGACAGGAGATGTTCTTTCTCGCGACCGCCGACCGGCACGGCGAGTGCGACAACACGTTCCGCGCCGGCCCGCCCGGCTTTCTCCACGTCCTCGACGACCGGACGCTCGCCTACCCCGAGTACCGGGGCAACGGAGTGCAGGCCAGCCTCGGCAACATCGAGGAGAACCCGCATGTCGGCCTGCTGATGATGGACTTCCTCCAGGACCGCATCGGGCTCCATGTCAACGGCAGCGCGCGGATCGTGGCCGACGACGCGATGCGCCGCGCCCACCCCGGGCTCGCCGTCGACCCCGTACCCGGCCGCCGCTCCCAGGTGTGGGTGGAGGTCCTGGTCGAGGAGGCCTACATCCACTGCGCCAAGCACATTCCGCATCTGCAGAAGACGCCCCGGAACGGCTCCGGCCGCTCGTGGGGAACGGACGACTTCAGGCGCAAGGGCGGCGACTTCTTCGGAGCCGCCGCGGAAGCCCCGGAGCGCGGCACGTTCCTGCCCCCGCCCCGCGCGGACGCGGCGACGTGGCGCGCGGAGGCGGAGAAGGCTCTGGAGCGAGCCGAGAAACGCTCGGCCGACAAGGCGGACGAGGCGGCGTTCCGCGGCTGGTTCGAGACGAACACCTCGCCGCAGCGACACAGCTCGGAATCCGACCGACCGGCGTCGGCTCCGGCAGAGGTCCCCTCACGTCGGGTCAGGGTTCGATGAGGCCGACGCGGACGACGTAACGGGTCGGTTCGGGGCGGTCGCGCAGGCCCGGTTCGGGCCTCCCCCGGCAGTCAGTGCGGTGCGGCGGGCTACGGTCGGCGTTCCGCCGCCGCACGTCTGTTGGTGTCGATGATCGTGAACAGGACGAGAGCGAGTGCGGACGGAACGGAGATCGCCAGGAAGGCCACCTTGAACGGGTGGCTTGCCTCGAATTTCACGAGAAGGACCCAGATCAGCGCGCCGGCGCCGATCGCGAAGGTCGTCCTGCCCAGCACGAAAGCCTGACGCCGCGCGCCTTGGGGCGACCAGTCGATCTTCGGGTATTTGTTCATCTGCCGGAATGCCGCGTCGCCGAGTCCCAGGGGATTGGTCATGTAGAGCAGTCCGAGGGCGACGAAGAAGGCTGGTCCGAGGAATATCTCCATGGGTGGTCCTGCCTCGAAGGGTCGGTGGTGGGGGCAAGCGGCGCTTGCTACCTGCCCCCACGGTTGTTCAGACGGCTGGCCGAGGTCGGTGCCGTGGGCCCGACAGCTATGACAAGGTCAGTACCCACCACTGTCGCAACGTCCGGAGGGTGTGCAGGAAGACGTTCCGGCCCCGGCAGACGGGACGGGCGTAGCGTCTGACGGGGTCACCGTTCGGGAAGACGATGCCTCCGCGGCCGACGACGACGGCTCCGTCGTCCGTGAGCCGGAGGTGGCGGACGACACTCCCCTGTGCACCGGTGTCGATGCCCCGCTCGGTGCCTCCGAGCAGCAACAGCCGGTTGTCGCGGATCGCGAGGCCGGCCGGGTCCGAGACCGGCAGGGCGCGGATACGGAGCACCCCGCTGGGCTCCGTTTCGACGAGCGGGGCGCCTGGCCAGTACACGGCGTGCGCGGTGGAGTGGGAGACGTTGATGGTGCTGACGTCCGCCACATGGTGGTAGGGCTCCGGGGGGCGCAGGGATCGTACGCGGTTGGCCCTGCTGTCCCAGCGGACCAGTCCGCCCGCACTGACGTGGTCACCGCTGTACACCCCTTCGTCGGCGTACCCGGTCCAAAAGCCGGTCCGGCGGTCCGCGACCAGGTGCGTGAGGCGGGTGCCGAGCGGGAACCGGCGCCGAGAGCGGCCGTCCCGGCCGAAGACCTGGCCGGACAATGCGTTCGGTCCCTCCTTGCCGGAGAGGACGAACCCGCCGCCTGGAAGGGCGTCGAGGGCGGCCGGGGCCACGGCCACTTCGTGCAGGGTTCGTTCCAGGACCCTGGCCCCGTCACTGATCACGACGACGGCGTCGAAAGGAAGATTCAAGGGTGCCGGGACGTCCCGGCCGGCCCACCTGGAGGGAAAACAGGCATCAGGGCAGATCAGCCAGAGAGCCCGGCCCCACGGATCGATCGTGGTGGCCAGCACTTTCCGCTCGTCGTACTGCCGAGGCAACAGTGCGTAGGAACGCAGTGCCACCTTCGTCAAAAAGATCACCTCGCGGGCGAAGGGATGCGGCGCGTCCATGATCACACGCGTGCGCCGTGCCCAGCCGTCCAGGGCGACGCAGGCGGAAGCTCAGGCGCTTCGCGCAACCTCCGACAACGGAACGTCGATGCGTGTCACCTCGCCGAGGATGTCCACCGGCAACTGCACGCGTCCCCGCGTATGGTCGACAGCCAGCACAGGACCGGTGAAGTCCGTGAACGGACCCCCGGTAACCCGCACGACAGCACCCACCTGAACGTCCGGCTGATGCGACATTTCCCTCCCTCCCACCGTTGCTTCCACAAGGCACAAAACGCGGCCTCACAGGCCGAATCAGCGTCCGTCGGTCAAACGCCAAGCGTAAAGCCGGCAATCCGATCGGGAGGAGTTGCCTCCTGGTTGATCCACCAGGACAGGAGCTGTCCGGCCGGGGACTTTCCGTGTGGCGGACCAGTCGTTTTCGGCCGGTGGCGCGGCTTCACTGGGCCAGGAAGCACTGGCCGACGGTGGTGGGGACATGGATCTGAACACGGTTCTGGACGTGCGTGACGCGCGCCGTCACGAGGCCTGGCGTCCGGGCGACGCCTGGCTCGGTGGGGGCACGTACCTCTTCTCCGAGCCCCAGCCGCATCTGCGCCGGCTGGTCGATCTGAGCCGGATGGGCTGGGAGCCGCTCCAGACGCTGCCCGACGGCTCGGTGGAGATCGCGGCGACGTGCACGATCGCTCAGCTGTCCCGGTTCGGGCGGACGCTCGACGCCGGGGCGGCGCCCCTGATCGAGCAGTGCTGCCGGGCCTTCCTGGCCTCGTTCAAGATCTGGAACATGGCGACCGTCGGGGGGAACCTCTGCAACGCCCTGCCCGCCGGACCGATGATCTCCCTCACCGCCGCTCTCGACGGCGTGTGCCTGCTCCAGGCCCAGGACGGCTCGCTTCGCCGCGTGAAGGCCGCCGACTTCGTCACCGGAGCGGGCAGGAAGGACCTCGCCGAGGGCGAGCTCCTGCGCTCGGTGACGATTCCCGCCCGCTCGCTGGCGTGCCGTACCGCCTTCATGCAGGTCTCGCTCTACGGACTCGGGCGCTCCGGGGCGCTCGTCATCGGGACGCTGGATCCGCTGGACGGTTCCCTGGCCGTGACCATCACGGCCGCGACCACACGGCCGTTCCGCCTCTGGTTCGCCCTGCCGCCGGACCGGCTCCGGCTGCGCAGGGCCATCGAGTCGGCCGTGGGCGACTCGGACTGGTTCGACGACATCCACGGACTGCCCGAATGGCGCAGGCACATGGCCTTCCACTTGGCCGAGCAGATACGTCGGGAACTCACCTTGGACGGTGTGCGATGAGCTTCATCATCCGGGTCAACGACCGGCCCTTCGACGCCGAGCCCCGCGCCGGGCAGTGCCTGCGCACGTATCTGCGCGAGCGCGGCTGGTTCGGGGTGAAGAAGGGGTGCGACGCCGGGGACTGCGGGGCCTGCACGGTCCACGTGGACGGCGAGCCGGTGCACAGCTGTCTCTATCCCGCCGTTCGCGCGCAGGGGCGGTCGGTCACCACCGTGGAGGGTCTGGCCGCCAAGGACGGCGAACTCCACCCCGTACAGCAGAGGTTCCTGGACGCCCAGGGCTTCCAGTGCGGGTTCTGCACCGCCGGGTTCCTGATGACGACGGCCGCCCTCGAGGAGGAGAAGGGCTCCGTTCACGACGACGGCAAGCTGGACGATCTGCCGCGCGCCTTCAAGGGCAACATCTGCCGCTGCACCGGATATCGCGCCATCGAGGACGCCGTCCGCGGCGTCCGGCACACCGAGCGGCCCTGCGCCGGGAAGGCGGTGGGCAAGAACCTCGGCGCCCCGGCCGGTCCTCAGGTCGTGACGGGCACGGCCCGCTACACCTTCGACGTCGACGTCCCCGGGCTCCTCCACATGAAGCTGCTGCGCTCCCCCCACCCGCACGCCCGCGTCGTCGCCATCGACACCTCCGCCGCCCTGCGGGTGCCCGGCGTGCAGGCTGTCCTCACGCACGAGGACGCCCCCGCCACGCTCTATTCCAGCGCAAGGCACGAGCACCCGACCGAGGACCCCGACGACACCCGTGTCCTGGACGACGTCGTCCGGTACGTCGGCCAGCGCGTGGCCGCGGTCGTCGCCGACAGCGAGCAGGCGGCCGAGGAAGGGTGCCGGCGGATCGAGGTGACGTACGAGCAACTCCCGTACGTCACCGATCCAGAGGAGGCCATGCGCTCCGGCGCACCCGTCGTCCACGCCGGCAAGGGCCCGCGGGAGCGGATCGCCCGCGTCGAGAACAACGTGGCCGGCGAGGTGCACGGCGAGACCGGCTCCGTGGACGACGGATTCGCCGAGGCGGCGGTCGTCCACGAGGAGACCTTCCGGACCCAGCGCGTCCAGCACGCCAGCCTCGAGACCCACGGCTGCGTCGCCTACTTCGAGCCGAAGGAGGACGGCGGCGGGGAGCGGCTGACCGTGCGTTCCAGCACACAGACCCCGTTCCTGACCCGCCGTGCGCTGTGCGCTCTGTACGGCCTTCCGGAGGACGAGGTCCGCGTCGTCGCAGGCCGGGTGGGCGGCGGCTTCGGGGGCAAGCAGGAGATGCTGGCCGAGGACATCGTCACCCTCGCCGCGCTCAAGCTGCGCCGGCCGGTGAAGCTCGAGTTCACCCGCGCCGAGCAGTTCTACGGCGCCACCACCCGCCACCCGTTCACGATCCGCATCAAGCTGGGCGCCCGTGCGGACGGCACCCTGACCGCGATCCAGATGCGCGTGGTCAGCAACACCGGCGCCTACGGCAACCACGGACCCGGCGTCATGTTCCACAGCGTCGGCGAGTCGTTCGCCATCTACCGGGCCCCTCACAAGAAGGTCGACGCCTACGCCGTCTACACCAACACCGTCCCCTCAGGAGCCTTCCGGGGCTACGGACTCGGCCAGACCACCTTCGCCGTCGAGTCCGCCATGGACGAGGTCGCCCGGCGCCTCGGCATGGACCCGCTGGCCTTCCGGGAGAAGAACGTCATCGGCCCGGGCGACCACATGGTCACCCCGATCGGCCACGACGACGACCTCTACATCGCCTCGTACGGCCTCGACCAGTGCCTGAGCGTCGTCCGCAGCGCCATCGCGGAGGACCGCAGCACCGAAGACGTCCCCGAGGGCTGGCTCACCGGTCAGGGCAGCGCCATGGCGATGATCGCCACCGCCCCGCCGAACGGCCACTACGCGGACGCCACCGTCAGCCTCCTCGCCGACGGCACGTACGACATCGCCGTCGGCACGGCCGAGTTCGGCAACGGCACCACCACCGTCCACAAGCAGATCACCGCGGGCGCCCTCCACACCACCGTGGACCGGATCGCCGTCCGCCAGTCCGACACCGACGTCGTCCGCCACGACACCGGCGCCTTCGGCTCCGCCGGCACCGTCGTGGCAGGCAAGGCGGTGCTGCTCGCCGCCGACTCCCTGGCGGGACGGCTGAAGACCTTCGCGGCCCGGTACACCGGAGTGCCCCGCCACCTGTGCACGCTCGATGCGGAGGCGTTCGACTGCGCGGGCCGCTCGGTCACCCTGAAGGAGCTGTACGAGGCGGCACACGCGCAGGGGGCGCAGTCCGAGCTCACCGCGGACGGCTACTGGGGCGGCAGCCCGCGCTCCGTGGCCTTCAACGCGCAATGGTTCCGTGTCGCGGTCGACCCGCAGACGGGCGAGATGCGGATCCTGCGCAGTGTGCACGCCGCCGACGCGGGCAAGGTCATGAACCCCTTGCAGTGCCGCGGTCAGGTCGAAGGCGGAGTCGCGCAGGCACTGGGGGCGACGCTCTTCGAGACCGTACGGGTCGACGAGCGCGGCGAGGTGACGACGGCGGCCTTCCGCCGGTACCGCCTCCCGCAGTACGCCGACGTGCCGCGCACCGAGGTCCACTTCATGGAGACGTCCGACTCGACCGGTCCGCTCGGAGCCAAGTCGATGAGCGAGAGCCCCTTCAACCCGGTGGCCCCGGCCTTCGCCAACGCCTTGTTCGACGCCACGGGCATCCGCTTCACCGAGCTGCCCGTGACCCGCGACCGCGTCTGGCTGGCGATGAACCGGCAGGCGGCGGCACGACGGGGCGAGACCTCACTCTGACCGCGCCTGCGCCATCCACACCTCCCTGATTCCTTGATTCCCTGACTCCCCCACGCGAAGGAGACCGCCATGCTGGACATCGCCGAAGAGCTCGACCAATGGGTCCTTGAGGGACGTGAGTTCGCCGTGGCCACGGTCGTGGCCACGAACGGAAGCGCGCCCCGGCAGCCCGGCGCCGCCCTCGCCGTCGACAGTGACGGCACGGCCATCGGGTCGGTCTCCGGCGGTTGTGTGGAGGGCGCGGTCTACGAACTGTGCCGCCAGGCCCTGGCCGACGGCGAGAACACCCTGGAGAGCTTCGGCTACAGCAACGAGGACGCTTTCGCCGTCGGCCTGACCTGCGGCGGAGTCATCGACGTACTCGTCACGCCGGTCCTGGCCGGCTCGCCCTCCCGCGCGGTGTTCGCAGATGCCTGTGCCATCGCCGCACGGGGGTCGGCGGCGGCGTTGGTCCGCGTCGCCGAAGGGCCGGCCGAACTGCTCGGCCGCGCCCTTCTGGTACACCCCGACGGCAGGTTCGAGGGCGGGCTCGGCGGCCACGTCGACCTGGACCGGGCGGCGGCCCGCGAGGCCCGCGCCATGCTGGACGCCGGGAAGACCGGCGGCGTCGTCATCGGCGAGGACGGCTCGCGCTGCGGACAGCCGCTGACGCTCCTCGTCGAGTCCAGCGTCCCCGCCCCCCGCATGATCGTTTTCGGGGCGATCGACTTCGCCTCGGCACTCGTGAGGGTCGGCAAGCTGCTCGGCTACCACGTGACCGTGTGCGACGCCCGCCCCGTGTTCGCGACGGAGCGACGCTTCCCCGAGGCGGACGAAGTCGTCGTCGACTGGCCGCACCGCTACCTGGAGGCGACGGAGCTCGACGCGCGGGCGGTGCTCTGCGTGCTCACCCACGACGCCAAGTTCGACGTACCCCTGCTGGAGATGGCGCTGAAGCTGCCTGTGTCGTACATCGGCGCGATGGGTTCGCGCCGCACCCATCTGGAACGCAACGAGCGGCTGCGGCAGGTCGGCGTCACCGAACTGGAACTGGCCCGTCTGCGGTCCCCCATCGGGCTCGATCTGGGTGCGCGGACGCCGGATGAGACGGCGCTGTCGATCGCGGCGGAGATCGTGGCCGTCCGGCGCGGCGGCTCCGGCGCGCCGCTGAGAGGAGCCCGCACACCGATCCACCACGACGGGGCGAGGGGCCCCGTACGGACGATCGGCGAGGTCGCTTAGCAGGCGATCTTCAGCGGGGGATCTTCAGCGGGCGTTGTCCCGGCGGCTGCCGACCCTCGTCCGGATCACCCTCACTGCGTCGCGCGGAGGGTCGTGCGTGCCGCTTAACCCTCCGGAAGCGGAGGACGTGATCATCCGGAAACCGGACCGTCCTACGGTGGGGCGCGTGGGAGACCTCCCACCTGAGCTGTCGACGGGGAGGGGTGCCGGTGGCTTCTGGGGACTCGGGGGCTGCGGCCGTGCGGACGGTCTGTTCCTACTGCGGGGTCGGCTGCGGGATCGTCCTCGACATCGCGCGCGACCCGGCGACCGGACTGCGGCGGGCCGTGAAGACCTCCGGCGACAAGACGCATCCGACCAACTTCGGCCGGCTGTGCACGAAGGGCTCCACGAGCGCGGACATGATGGTCGCGCCCGGTCGCGCCAGTACGGCGCTGGTCCGGGCTGAGCGGGGCGGCGAGCCGGTCGAGACGGATGTCGACGCCGCCGTCGCCGACGTGGCGGGACGACTGCGCGCGATCCTGGACGAGCACGGGCCGGACGCCCTGTCCTTCTACGTGTCCGGGCAGATGTCGCTGGAGGCGCAGTACCTGGCCAACAAGCTGGCCAAGGGGTTCGTGCGCACGAACCGGATCGAGTCGAACTCCAGGCTGTGCATGGCGTCCGCCGGGACCGGCTACAAACTGTCCCTGGGCGCGGACGGGCCGCCGGGCTCGTACCAGGACTTCGACCATGCCGACGTGTTCTTCGTGATCGGGTCCAACATGGCGGACTGCCACCCGATCCTCTTCCTGCGCATGATGGACCGGATGAAGTCGGCCGGGGCGAAGCTGATCGTCGTCGACCCGCGGCGCAACGCCACCGCCGACAAGGCCGATCTGTTCCTGCAGATCAAGCCGGGTACGGATCTCGCTCTGCTCAATGGGCTGCTGCGCCTGCTCGTCGAGAACGGTCATGCCGACGAGGAGTTCATCGGCGAGTTCACGGACGGCTGGGAGTCGATGCCCGCCTTCCTCGCCGACTATCCGCCCGCCGAAGTCGCCGGCATCACCGGGATACCCGAGGCCGACATCCGCCAGGCCGCACAGTGGATCGGCGAGGCCGGCGAGTGGATGAGCTGCTGGACCATGGGCCTGAACCAGTCCACGCACGGCACCTGGAACACCAACGCCCTGGTCAACCTGCACCTGGCGACCGGCGCCATCTGCCGTCCGGGCTCCGGGCCCTTCTCGCTGACCGGTCAGCCCAACGCCATGGGCGGCCGGGAGATGGGGTACATGGGCCCCGGCCTGCCCGGGCAGCGGTCGGTGCTCGTCGACGCCGACCGCGACTTCGTCGAGAAGCTGTGGGGCGTTCCGGAGGGCACCCTGCGGACCGACGTCGGCCGTGGCACCGTCGAGATGTTCGAGCAGATGGCGGCCGGGGACATCAAGGCCTGCTGGATCATCTGCACGAACCCGGTCGCCTCGGTCGCCAACCGCAAGACCGTCATCGCCGCCCTCGAGAAGGCCGAACTCGTCGTCACGCAGGACGTGTTCACGGAGACCGAGACCAACGCGTACGCCGACGTCGTCCTGCCCGCGACGCTGTGGGCGGAGTCCGACGGCGTCATGGTCAACTCGGAACGGAACCTCACGCTCGTCCAGGGTGTCGTCGACCCGCCCGGCCAGGCCCTGCCCGACTGGCAGCTCATCGCGCGCGTCGCCTGCGCGATGGGCTTCGCCGACGCCTTCACGTACGCCTCCGCCGAGGAGGTCTTCGAGGAGCTCAAGCAGGCCCGGAACCCGCAGACCGGCTGGGACCTGCGCGGCGCGACGTACGAGCGGCTGCGCGCGACACCCGTGCAGTGGCCGGCCCCGGCCGCGGACGGACCGGACCGCAACCCGATCCGCTACCTCAACGACGGTGTCAGCCAGGCTCTCCTGGAGCGGGAGGACGGCGGCCGCCCCCGGCTGGCCTTCCCCACATCGAGCGGACGCGCCCAGTTCTTCGCCCGCCCGCACCTTCCGGCGGCCGAACTGCCCGACGACGACTATCCGTTCGTACTCAACACGGGCCGCCTCCAGCACCAGTGGCACACGATGACGAAGACCGGAAAGGTCGCCAAGCTGGCGAAACTCAACCCCGGACCCTTCGTCGAGGTCCATCCCGAGGACGCCGCAAGGCTCGGCGTCGCGGAAGGCGACCACCTCGAGATCGCCTCGCGCCGCGGCCGCGCCGTCCTGCCCGCCGTGGTCACCGACCGCGTCCGGCCGGGCAACTGCTTCGCTCCGTTCCACTGGAACGACCTCTTCGGCGAGTACCTCAGCATCAACGCGGTCACCAACGACGCCATCGACCCGATCTCCTTCCAGCCCGAGTTCAAGGTGTGCGCGGTCACGCTCACGAAGACGGCGGCTCCCGTCCCGGTCGCGAGCCCCGAGCCCATGCCGGAGAAGGAGCCCCTCGGTGCCTCGGCGGCGCCCGACACGGGCCACGGCAGGGGGATTCCCGCACTGGCCGCGCTGCTCGGCGTCGCGGACCTCGCCCCGCCTCCGTTTACGGAGCCGGAGCGCCAGTACCTGGCGGGATACCTGACGGGGCTGTCCGGCGCGGCCGGCGACGACCGCGTCCCCGTCCTGCCGGCCTCCGCGCCCTTCGCCCCCGAGCACAGCCTGTGGGTCGACGGCGTCCTCGCCGGAATGTTCTCCCGCGCGGACGCGCCGCCCACCGCTCGCACAGCACACGTCCCCGAGCGTCCGCAGGTCGCGGAGGGCTCCATTTCGGGCCGGCGCCTGCTGATCCTCTGGGCATCCCAGACCGGAAACGCCGAGGAGTTCGCCGCCACCACGGTCAGTCGGCTCTCCGAGGCCGGACACGCCCCTGCGCTCGTTCCCATGGAGTCCGCAGATGTGGCTCAGATCGGTTCCGAGGCCGATCTGCTGGTGGTGACCAGCACGTTCGGCGACGGCGACGCCCCCGACAACGGCGCTGCCTTCTGGCAGGCCCTGAGCTCCCCCGACGCCCCGCGCATGGAGGGCGTGCGCTACTCCGTCCTGGCCTTCGGCGACTCCAGTTACGACGACTTCTGCGGTCACGGCCGACGCCTGGACGAACGGCTCGCCGAACTCGGCGCCACTCGCCTCCATCCCCGTACCGACTGCGAACCCGACCACGAGGCCGGCTCGGAGGCGTGGCTCGCGGCGGTCCTGCCGCTGCTCGCGGCTCCGGCCCCGGCCCCGGCCCCGGCTCCGGCTGCGGCTGCGGCTGCGGAGCCACAGCCCGTCGCGAAGGCAGCCGCCGCTGCCGAGACCACGGCGCGCCCCGCTTCGTACACGAAGGCCTCGCCCTTCGCCACGCTCCTCGTCGGCAACCGACTGCTGAGCCTGCCCGGCTCCCAGAAGGAGGTGCGGCAGTTCGCCTTCGACACCCGCGGCGGCGAACTCGCCTACGAAGCGGGCGACGCCCTCGGCGTGTGGCCGGCCAACGATCTCGGCCTCGTGGCCGAGTGGCTCGCCCTCACCGGACTCGACCCGGCCGAGCCCGTCGACGTCGGGGGCGACGTCCCCCTCCCCCTGGCCGAGGCCCTGCGCACCCGGCTCGACATCACCCGCATCACGCCCGACCTGCTCAAGTTCGTCGCCGAACGCACCGGAAGCCACGACCTCCGTCGCCTTCTGCGCCCCGGCAACAAGGACGAACTCGCCAAGTGGAGCTGGGGACTCCAGGCCGCCGACGTGATCGGCGCCTTCCCGGTACGCGCTTCCGCAGACCAGTGGGCCGGCGTGCTCAAGCGTATGCAGCCGCGTCTCTACTCGATCTCCTCCAGCCCGCTCGCGCACCCGAGCGAGGTCCGCCTCACCGTGTCCGTCGTGCGCTACACCAACGACCGCGGACGGGACCGCACCGGCGTCTGCTCCGCCTATCTCGCCGAACACGCCGACGACGGCCCGGTCCAGGTCTTCGTCCAGCGCTCCCCGCACTTCCGCCCGCCGGCCGATCCCGCCACCCCCATGATCATGGTCGGCCCCGGAACCGGCGTGGCGCCCTTCGTCGGCTTCCTGGAGGACCGCCGGGCCCGCGGCCACACCGGGCGCAACTGGCTGTTCTTCGGCGAGCAGCGCGCGGCCACCGACTTCTACTACCGCGAGGACCTGGAGGCACACACGGCCTCCGGGCACCTGGACCGGCTCGACATCGCCTTCTCCCGCGACCAGCGCAACAAGATCTACGTCCAGGACCGCATGCGCGAGCACGGCTCCGCCCTGTGGTCCTGGCTCCGGGACGGCGCGCACTTCTACGTCTGCGGCGACGCCGCCCGCATGGCGAAGGACGTCGACCAGACCCTGCGCGAGCTCGTCGCCCGCCACGGCAGGATGGGCGACGAGCAGGCGGCCGCCTACGTCAAGCAGATGGCCGCGGACAAGCGCTACGTCCGCGACGTCTACTGAGTGGCCTAGGGTGCGGGTGTGCCGTCGTACAGCATTGGGCAGGCCGCGCAGCTGCTCGGAGTGAGTTCGGAGACCGTTCGCCGGTGGGCGGACGGCGGGAAACTGGGCATGGAGCGGGAGGGCTCCGGCAAGCGGGTGATCGACGGAGTCGCCCTGGCCCGCTTCGCTCGGGAGCGGGGCGCGGGGCTGCACGCCGTTCCCGAGGACGATGTGCCGACCTCCGTCCGGAACTCGTTCGTGGGGATCGTGACCGGGGTACGCGTCGACGACGTGGCCGCGCAGGTCGAGGTGCAGTCCGGGCCCCACCGCCTGGTGTCGCTCGTGACGCGCGAGGCCGTCGAGGAGCTGGGGCTCGAGGTCGGGGTCACGGTGACCGCGCGGGTGAAGTCGACGAGCGTGCACATCGACCTGCCCTGAGACCCGCCCTGAGGCCTGCCCTGACCGCACGGGCCGCTCGGGTCGCTGAAGGCCGTACGGCTCGTCAGCGGCAGAGCAGTGCCGCGCGCAGGTCCGCCTTGTGGTCGAGGCGGGACAGGTCGCGGCCGGTCAGGGCCTCGATGCGCTCGACGCGGTAGTGGACCGTGTTGACGTGGATGTGCAGGGCCGCGGCGGTCCTCGCCCAGGAACAGTCGCGTGCCAGGAAGACCTCCAGCGTCTCCAGGAGCATGGCGCTCGACCCCCGTCCGGCGCGCAGCAGCGGTCCCAGGACCGTCTCGCGGTACGCGTTCCGTACGTGGTCGGGGATGCCGGCCATCAGCATGCCGAGCCCGTCGAGGTCGCCGAGACCGGCGACGCCCGGTGCGGAGGGTGCCTCGGTGCGGGCCGCCGCCAGTGCGTAACGGGCCTGGGTGAGCGCGGCGTTCAGCCCCGCCGGGCTGTCGGTGGGCCCGCTCACGCCGGCGTGCAGGGCGAGGTCCGAGCGGCAGGCGTGGATCAGCGGCCAGACCTCGTCCAGCCGCTTCCTCACGTCGTCCGCCGGCTCCCCGTCGTGCGCGACGACCGCCACCGCTTCTCCGCCGAAGCCTTCGGAGACGGCGAAGTCGAAGTCGAAGTCGGCGGACGGCAGATGATGCAGGGCCTCCGTGAGCGCGGCCACGCTGTCGGCACCCGTGTCCCCGTGCGTCCCCGGGGCGGCCGCGACCACCACGGTGTACGCGTCCTTGCCGCCGAGACCACAGGACGCCAGAGCGTGCTGCAAGCGAGGGGCGTCGAGACGCGGGTCCGCCACGGCCTCCGCGAGTTCCGCGAGCGCCGGGCCGCTCGCCGCCCGGATCCGGTCCTGCCGGCGTCGGTGGCGGCCGAGGAGTTCGGCGATCTCCTGGAGGACCCTCGGCGGCACCTGTCCCGCCTCGGGCAGGTGGAGGTGCCAGGTGTCGAAGACCGTGCCGTCGGCCTCGACGCGCAGCGTCGTGCCCTGCCCACCACGCAGCAGCTCCACGGCCCGCGGCGCGGGCAGTTCCGGCGCTCCGCCGGTCCGGGCGACCGTACGGCCGCTGCCGGTCAGCAGGTGGGAGCCGGGCGTGCCGAGGTGGGCGAACGCCCGGTCGAGCAACTCACCCGCTGTCGCACCGTTTTCCAGGGCCCGGTCGAGGTCCAGGCGGACGTTCTCCGGCAGCGCGTAGTGGTCCGTGGGGCGCCGGCTGAGCTCGCTCCACTGCCGGAGGTAGACGGCTTCGATGATCGCCCGGAAGCTGGTGTGCGGAGGCACGGCGATCAGGGCCAGCCGATGCCTGCGGCACGCCTCCGCAAGCTCCCGCGGCACCTCGCTGTGGGTCTCCTCACCGGCCAGCAGGGCCACGACGCCGGCCTGCCGCAGCGCCGCCACGAAGCGATCGGCCGTGGCAGGGTCGCCGCCCCGGCTCCACCACACGAGTCCGCTCAGGACGATCTCCCCGGGCCGGAGAAACCGCGCCGGCTCTTCCAGGTCGGTCGTCGTGACTCCGCCGATCTCCTGGCCGAGCAGCGCCTCGTCTCCCCAGACGAGGGACAGGTCCAGGCGGTCGAGACGGAGGAGGTGGCCGACGTGCATACGAGACTCCTTGCGCGATCACGGGATGAACCCACCCCCACATTCACGAGGTGAATGCGAGACAAGACATCGTAGATGCCAAGCGATACGCATGAAACAGCTCTTGTTTCATCCTCCGACCCCGACCGCGCAACCCGGGATGTTGTCCCAATGCCCTGGAGAATGGGAGCGTGCTACTCGCACCAAGCCCCCAAATGCTGTTGAAAACGCGAGTACAGGTGGCAAACGCGGTTCTGCGCTCCGGAGGTCGGGTATCACTCGGGGCAGCCGCCGAGCCGCCCACCCGAGAGGGACCGCCGATGAGCCGACCGAGCACGACTTCCCGCCCGACGCACGTACGCAAAGGATCCTTCGCGCTCTGGGGGGACGTGGCCGACCCGGTCGTGATCACGGTCGCGGATCTGCGGGAGGGCTGGGACCAGCACCGCGCCGAGGTCGTCTTCGACTGCGCCAAGGCAGGGCCGCAGCACCACGCCTTCGAAGGGCCGCTGCTCCGCGAGGTCGTGACCGTGGCCCGGCCCGAATTCGACCCCTCCCGTCGCAAGGAGCGCTCCCGCTTCCTGCTGGCCGTGAACGGGGACGACGGTCACCACACGGTCCTGTCGTGGGCCGAGATCGACGCCGACTTCTGCGGCGCCCCCATCCTGCTCGCGACCCGCATGGACGACGAGGACCTCGACGTCGCCGGCGCCCAACTGGTCGTCCCCTCCGACCGCTGCGGCGCCCGCTACGTCAGCGCCGTCACCGGGATCTGGGTCGGCACCTGCCGGCTCCCGGAGCTCGCACCGTCCGGGGACTGAGACCGCCGGACGTCCCGCTCATCCTTTCCTCCAAGCCCTCTCTTATTCGCGATGGAGGGTCGCACGACCTTCTTGCAGATGGGAGTAGTTCCGGCCTACGGTGTCGCATATGCAGTCCTACACCATCGGTCAGGCCGCGCGTCTGCTGGGCGTCAGCCCCGACACGGCGCGGCGCTGGGCGGACGCGGGGAGGGTCGCGACCCACCGCGACGAGAGCGGCCGTCGGGTGATCGACGGCAAGTCCCTGGCCGCGTTCTCCGTCGAGATCGCGCAGGGCGATGACGACGACGCGTCGTACACCTCGGCGCGCAACGCCTTCCCCGGCATCGTCACCGCGATCAAGCTCGGCGACATCGCGGCCCAGGTCGAGATCCAGGCCGGGCCGCACCGGCTGGTCTCCCTCCTCACCCGTGAGGCCGTGGAGGAACTGGGACTGGAAGTCGGCATGCAGGCCACCGCCCGCGTGAAGTCGACCAGCGTGCACATCGACCGCACCTGACACTCCCTCACGCAGTACCGAAAGAAATCGGCCGTCGGCGCGGCCGGCCTCCCGCTGCACTTTCCGTTCGTCCCCAGGAGTTCAGATCCTCATGTCGCTCACCGTCACCAGACGTCGTACCGTCGCTGCCGCCCTCACCGCGGCCCTGCTCGTCCCGCTCACCGCCTGCGGCAACGACGACGCCAAGAAGGACACCGCCGGGTCGGCGCCCTCCGGCTCCGCGAGCGCCGCACCCGCGGCCAACCTCACGGTCCTCGCCGCGGCGTCCCTCACCGACGTCTTCAAGACCGCCGGCGCCGCGTACGAGAAGGCGCACCCCGGCACGAAGATCACCTTCTCGTTCGCCGGCTCGCAGGAGCTCGTCGCCCAGGTGTCCCAGGGCTCCCCGGCCGATGTCCTGGTCACCGCCGACACCAAGAGCATGGACAAGGTGAAGGCCGACACCGGTGCCCCGGCGATCATCGCCAGGAACCGTCTCGTCATCGCCACCAACGAGGGCAACCCGCACAAGGTCGACGAGCTCAAGGACCTCGGGGACACCAAGCTGAAGGTCGTGCTCGCCGCGCCGCAGGTGCCGGCCGGCAAGTACAGCAAGCAGATCCTCGACGCCCAGAAGATCACGGTGAAGCCGGTCTCCCAGGAGCCGAACGTGCGCGCCGTGCTGAGCAAGGTCGAGCTCGGCGAGGCGGATGCCGGTCTCGTGTACAAGACGGACGCCGAGAGCGCGAAGGACAAGGTCGACGCCGTCGAGATCCCCGACGCGCAGAATGCGGTCGCACAGTACCCGGCGGCCACGCTGAAGGACTCGAAGAACGCCGAGGCCGCGGCCGCGTTCGTCGCCTGGCTGTCCTCGCCCGAGGGCCAGAAGATCCTCCAGGACGCCGGCTTCCAGAAGCCGTAGCGGACCGGGATCGCACAGATCGGAGGGGCTGTCCGTACTCGGGGGAACGGACAGCCCCTTCTCCTTTCCGCCCTATGTCGTCATGTCTTCGGGATCATCGATGCAACGAGCAGCCGTCCGTACGCCGCGCGCCCGTCCGCCCCTGACGCTGGCGCTGCCCGCGCTGGCGGCCGTGGCCTTCCTGGCCCTCCCGCTGGTCGGCATCCTCGTACGGACCGAATGGGGCGAGCTGGCCGACCACCTCAGCTCGCCGGGGACCGTCGAGGCGCTGAAGCTGTCGCTCCTCGTCTCCTTCTGGTCCCTCGGCCTCTCTCTGCTGCTCGGCGTCCCGCTGGCGTGGCTGCTCGCCCGGGTTCCGTTCCCTGGCAAGGCGTTCGTGCGCTCGCTCGTCCTGCTCCCCATGGTGCTGCCGCCCACCGTCGGCGGCGTCGCGCTGCTCCTCGCCTTCGGCCGGCGCGGGCTCCTCGGACCGTGGCTGGAGAACACCTTCGGCATCACGCTGCCGTTCCACACCTCGGGAGCCGTGCTCGCCGCGACCTTCGTCGCCATGCCCTTCCTGGTCATCAGCCTGGAGGGCGCGCTCGGCGGACTGCGGCCGCGCTACGAGGAGACGGCCGCCTCTCTCGGCGCCTCGCCCGTACGGGTCTTCTTCACCGTCACGCTTCCCATGGTGGCGCCCGGCGTCATCGCGGGCGCGGCCCTGACCTGGGCCCGGGCGCTCGGCGAGTTCGGCGCCACGATCACCTTCGCCGGCAACCTGCCCGGCGCCACCCAGACCCTGCCGCTCCAGGTCTACCTGCTGCTCCAGGACGAGCCCGAGGCCGCGACGTCCGTCTCGCTGCTGCTGCTCGCCATCGCCATGGCCGTACTGATCGCCCTGCGGGGACGCTGGACGGGAACACCGGCCGACCGCGCGCACCGCGCCGTCCCCGAGGACGCCGCGGAGCCGAGCGCTGCGGAGCCGCAGGTCACCGCGGCCGCCACTCCCCCGCCCGACGAACGCTGGTCCCTGCATGCCGAGGTCACCGGCTTCACCCGACTCGGCCTCGATGCCGATCCCGGCACCACGATCGCCGTCGTCGGCCCGAACGGCGCAGGCAAGACCACCCTGCTCCGCGCCCTGCTCGGACTCACTCCCCGGGCCCACGCGGACCTCGTCCTCGGCGACACCGACGTCACCACCCTGCCCCCGCACCGTCGGCACGTCGCGTGGGTGCCGCAGGACGGCGCGCTCTTCCCGCACATGACCGCCCTCGCCAACACGGCGTACGGGCTCCGCGCCCAGGGCGTCCCGCGCGCCGAGTCCCGCCGCACGGCGGCCGGTTGGCTCGACCGGCTCGGCGTCGGCCACCTCGCACACCGCAGGCCCGGCCAGTTGTCCGGCGGCCAGGCGCAGCGGGTCGCCCTGGCCAGGGCGCTCGCGGCCCGTCCCCGGCTGCTCGTCCTCGACGAGCCGCTGGCCGCGCTCGACCAGACCACGCGGGCCCACGTACGGCACACCCTGCGCACCCACCTCGCCGGCTTCGGCGGCGTCTGCCTGATCGTCACCCACGACCCGGTCGAGGCCGTCTCCCTCGCCGACCGCGTCCTCGTCCTCGACGAGGGCCGCGCGATCCAGGACGCCTCCCCCGCCGAGGTCACCCGCCACCCCCGCTCTCCCTGGGTCGCGCGGATGCTCGGCCGCAACGCGCTGTCCGGTACGGCCACGTCGGAGGGCCTCGCGCTCGACGGCGGCGGCGTCCTGATCGCGGCCGACCCGCCGCCGGCAGGTACGGCGGCGCTCGCGATCGTCGCGCCCGAGGCCGTGTCCGTCCACCGCGAGAAGCCCGGCGGGAGCCCCCGCAATGTGTGGCCCGGCACCGTACGGGAGATCACTGCCTCGGGAAGCCGGCTGCGGGTGCTGATCACCTCCGAACGCGCGCCCGACCTCGTCGCCGAGATCACGCCGCAGGCCGTCGCCGAACTCGGTCTCGCGGACGGGGTGTCCGTCTGGACCAGCGTCAAGGCGACCGAGGCGACGGTCGTGGCCCTCTGACCGACGGGCTGCGGTACGAGTAGACGGCCCCGGCACACGGACGGCCCGGTGCTCTTCCTCCGAATCCACGGGCCACGATGACGCGGCATCAGGGACTTCGTAGGAGCGAGCACCGGGCCGATCGGCCAGGGCGCCTCAGGTGGACGTGGGGGCGGTCTTGGTCGGCGTGGTGGTGCCGTCTTCGTCCTGGGCCTCCGCCGCGGCAGGCGCTTCCGGCGCGGGCGGGGTGCGGACCAGCAGGGCTACCAGCACGGCCAGGGCGCCGAGCGCGGCGCCGATGCCGAAGCCCCACCGGACGCCCATGGCCAGGGCGCCGGTGGCGTCGGCGCCGTCGGCTGCCGCCGTGGCGGCGCGTCCCGACATGACGCTGATGACCAGGGCGGTGCCGGCGGCGGCCGAGACCTGCTGGAGCGAGCCCAGGATGGCGGAGCCGTGGGGGTACAGGTGCGGCGGCAGTACGGACAGGCCGGAGGTGAAGACGGGGGTGAAGACGAACGCCATACCGGCGCTCAGGGCCACGTGAAGGGCGAGCACCAGCCACGGCGAGGTCTGTTCGCCCACGAAGGCGAACAGCGCGAGGCAGAGCGCGGTGAGTGCGGCTCCGGGCACGACCAGGCGCGGTGCGCCGAGTCGGTCGTAGAGCTTGCCGACCTGTGGACCGAGCAGGCCCATGGTGAGGCCGCCGGGGATGAGGAGCAGCCCGGTGTGCAGCGAGCTCAGGCCGCACACCTCCTGCAGATAGATCGGCAGCAGGATGAAGGCGCCCATGAGGGCCATGAAGGACAGGCACATCAGGCCGAGCGCCACCGAGAAGTGGCGGAAGGTCAGTGCGCGCAGGTCAAGGAGCGGCGTGGACGAGCGCTGAAGCGCCAGCTGCCGCCATACGAAGAGGCCGACCAGCACGGCGCCGGCCAGGGTCATGACCTCCGGGGACAAGGGGGCCTGGGCCTCGTTCCCGGCGCCGAGCCCGCTCAGGCCGTAGACCAGAGCGCCGAAGCCCGCCGCCGCCAGAGGGACGGACAGCCAGTCGATCGGGCCGGCCTGCGGCTCGCCGATGTTGACCAGCTTGCTCCGACCGAATATGGCCATGGCTCCGGCGATGGGCAGCACGGCCAGGAACAGCAGGCGCCAGGTCCCCAGCTGCAGCAGCACGCCGGAGGCCGCGGGGCCGAGGGCGGGTGCGACGGAGATGACGAGGGTGATGTTGCCCATGACACGGCCGCGGTCCTGCGGGGGCACGAGGGTCATCAGCGTCGTCATGAGCAGCGGCATCATGACGGCGGTGCCGCTGGCCTGGATGACACGGGCGGCCAGCAGCACGGGGAAGGCGGGCGCTGCCGCGGCGAGAGCCGTGCCGGCGAGGAACAGTGCCATGGCCAGGCCGAAGGCGGTCCGGGTCGTCACGCGCTGGAGGAACCACCCCGTCACCGGGATGACGACGGCCATGGTGAGCATGAAGGCCGTGGACAGCCACCCCGCGGCTGACGCGGTGACCTCGAACTCGCGCATGAGCCGCGGGATCGCGTTGACCATGATCGTCTCGTTGAGAAGGACGACGAACGTGGACAGCACGAGAATCCGCAGCACGGTGGTGACGCGAGCGGGCGGGAGGGTGGGTGTTGCGTGTGGTGCGAGCATGGCGCCTTCCGTCAGGTGAGTGTCCTCCGCATGTGGGCGGGTCACGCTGACAGACCGCGTCGCCGGGAAGAACTCATCGGTATCCCCCCGATCCTGTCGGTGCCGCGGCACAAGCTCAAACGATTTTGCCGACCCCGTACGGGCAAAGGCATGCTACGGGCCAAAGGCATGCCGTGCCGTCCGGCCGGCTCTCCTGCTGTCAGGTCTCCGACTGTCAGGTCGTGGGGGGCTGCATCCAGGCGTCCGGGCCGGGGTCGCCGCCCTCGGCCTGTACCGCCAGCCGGCCGACGTAGTGCTCCCAGCCCTCGGCGTGCGCGGCGCAGGCCTCGGGGGACGGGAGTCCGCTGTGGACCAGCCGCAGCAGCGTGCCGCCGGCGACGGGTTTCAGGGTGATCTCCACGGTGCTGGAGCCGGGCGGGACGGGCATGGCGCCGTTCTCCCAACCCCAGCTGAAGACGAGCCTCTTGGGCGGGTCGACGGTGATGAAGCGGCCGGAGGCGGTGTTCTCGCCGGTGACGCGGGTGCGGTACGAGCCGCCGGGCTCGAAGGAGAAGACGCCGTCGGCGCCCATCCAGGACAGCCATTTCTCGCGGTCGGTGAAGAACCCGAAGACGGTCTCGGGGCGGGCTTCGATGTGCCGCTCCACGATCACGGTGCCGGCGGGGGTGGAGGAGGTCGAGGGCGTCGAGGGGGTCGAAGGGGGCGTCATGAAGGGGGCTCGTTCCGTTCGGCTTCTTCGGCTGCTTCGGCGAGGCGGGCGAGGGTGTCGAGCTTGGTGGCCCACATGGCCTGGAGGTACTCGGCGAGCGGGCCCAGCGCCTGCCGGTCGGCCCGGTAGAACCGCTTGGTCCCGTCCTTGCGCAGCGTCACCAGTCCGGTGTCGCGCAGCACCTTGAGGTGCTGGGAGACGGCGCCGAAGGTGACCTCGAAGCGCGCCGCGATGTCGCCCGCGGACAGCTCGTCCTCCCAGATCAGCCGGAGGATCTCGCGCCGCCTGGGTTCGGCTATCACCTGTACCGCGTCCACGCTCCGAATTTTAGTCCAGGCTTCAGCTTGCCGCTCCGGCGGGCTTATTTTAGTCTCGACTGAAGTAAGACCGCAGGAACATCCCCGCACCACCTGGAGCACGCCATGACCGCGATCACCTACGAGACCGACATCGCCACCGACCGCGCCCGCGTCCTCGATGCGCTCAACACCCACGACGGGCTCACCGGCTGGTGGACCGACGACGTCAACCGCAAGGACGAGGTCCTGTACTTCAACTTCCCCGGCGTCCCCGAGCCGTTCCGGCTCCGCCGCGACCGGGCCGACGAGGACCGCGTCGTGTGGGTGAACGTCGGCGCCTTCCCGCCCCACTGGGCCGGCACCACCATCACCTGGGAGCTGACCGAGACGGCGGACGGCACGCGCGTGGCCTTCTCCCACTCCGGGTTCCCGGAAGGCGAGGCCGAGCTCCCGATGATCAGCGAGACCTGGGGCATCCTGATGACCCGGCTGAAGGACTACGCCGAGACGGGTACCCCGAACCCCTTCTTCACCGTCTGAGGCGGGCCCCCGATGCACGTCGACGTCCTGACCGAGACGGTGATCGCCGTCCCGTGCGAGCGGGTCGCGGCCTACGCGGCCGACCCTTCGCACGCGCCGGAGTGGTACGAGAACATCGCCTCGGTCGAATGGCGGACCCGGCCGCCCGCCGCGATCGGCTCGCGGATGGCGTTCGTGGCCCGCTTCCTCGGCCGGCGGCTGGCCTACACGTACGAGATCACGGCGTACGAGCCGGGGCGCCGGCTGGTGATGCGGACCGCAGAGGGCCCGTTCCCCATGGAGACCACGTACACCTGGGAGCCGTACGGGCAGGCCGGCGACCACACCCGCATGACCCTGCGCAACCGGGGCGAGCCCAGCGGCTTCGCCTCGCTCGCCGCGCCCGTCATGGCGGCCGCCATGCGCCGCGCCCAGCGCAAGGACCTCGCACGGCTCAAGGCCCTGATGGAGGAGCGGGCCCCGGCTTCGGGGTGATCCCGGGCCCGACGGGCCGATCACCGAGCGCCGCGGGCGGCACGGGCTACTTCGGCGGGAGCGTGGCGGCGAAGGCCACCGACTCCGTCACCCAGTGCCGCAGGACGGAGTCCTCCGCAAGCGCGGGGCCCGAGACCGTGACCCAGCCACGCATCGGCCGGCCGGTGAAGTCCATGGGCCGGGCCTCGGGGCGGGCGAGCGCCTCCTCGGCCCTGTCCGTGCCCACCCGGGCGATGAGCTCGTCGCCGACCACGCCCACGCTCATGTTGCCGCCCAGCAGGAAGGACAGCCCGCCGAACATCCGCTTCTCGGTGATGTCCGACCGTTCGCCGAGCTGCTCCCTGATCCGCTGGGCCAGCCCCTCGTCGTACGCCATGCGTCCACCTTCCCGCAGGGGGCCGCGGTCCGCCGGACGCAGCGCCGGTAGGTCGGTTGACCGACAGCATCTCGGCAAGGGCCCGACCCGGGCAACTTCGGGCCCCGGTTCGTCCCGGGCGTGGCGGTGCGGCCGAGGGGCGGCTGTCAGTGGCCGATGGCAGGCTGAGCAACGTACGGGATCTGCGAAAGGGAATACCCATGATCACCACTGACTTCGCCCCCGGTTCCCCCTGCTGGCTCGACCTCGGCGCCCCCGACGTCCCGGCCGCCGCGAGCTTCTACGGCAACGTCCTCGACTGGGAATACGAGCCGATGACCGGCGGCGGGGAGGACATGGAGGGCGGCATGTTCCGCAAGGACGGCAAGATCGTGGCCGGCCTGGGCAAGCTCACCGAGAAGGGCGCCCGCTCCGCCTGGATGATCTACTACAGCGTCGCCGACGCGGATGCCACGACCGAGGCCGTCGAACGCGCGGGCGGCACGGTGCGCGTCCCGCCGATGGACCTCGAGGAGTGGGGGCGGATGGCCCAGTACAGCGATCCGCTGGGAGGTCAGTTCGCCGTCTGGCAGCCGGGTACGAGCAAGGGCGTCGACCTGGTCGACGCACCGGGGTCGCTGTCGTGGACGGAGCTCTACACGAGCGACGCCGCGGCCGCCCGGGAGTTCTACGGCAGCGTCTTCGGCTGGCAGTACTCCGACATGGAGCTGCCGGGCGGGGGCGGCACGTACACCCTCATCACCCCCGCCGGCCTGCCTCAGGAGCGCATGCAGGGCGGCCTGATGGAACTGCCCAAGGAGAACCTCGCCCTCGCGGGCGGCCACCCGTACTGGCACCCGGTCTTCGACGTCGTCGACTGCGACGCCGCGATCGCCAAGGTCACCGAGAACGGCGGCAGCGTCCAGATGGGCCCGGACGACGCCGAGGACGTGGGCCGCCTCGCCGTCTGCCTCGACCCGTCGAACGCCGACTTCGTGGTCCTGAAGCCCACCCCCAAGTGACGCGCCCGGTACCCGGACCGCGAATGCCCGGGGTCAGTCGAGGAGGACTCCCGGGTTGAGGATGTGGTGCGGGTCGAGGGCGTGCTTGGCGGCTCGGAGCGCCAGGGCGAAGGGTTCCGGGCGCTGGAGGTCGTAGCCGGGGCGGTGGTCGCGGCCGACCGCGTGGTGGTGGGTGATCGTGGCGCGGTGGCGGTTGAGGACGTCGGTGGCGGCGGCCTTGATGTCGTCCCAGATCTGGACCTCGTCGCCGGGGCGGCCGGCCACCGCCACGGTGAAGTAGGGGGCGGCGCCGTCGGGGTAGACGTGCGTCAGGCGGCAGTTGACGGTCGCCTGGTGGCCGGTGGCCTTCAGGGCGGCCGCGCCGACCTCGGTGCGTACGGCGTCGATCAGCGCGGGGACGCGGTCCCAGGTGGCGGCGGTCTCGAAGGTGTCGACGACCGCGCCCATCCGGGCCAGGCCGTCACGCAGGTAGGGCATGCGGAGGAATGCCGAGCGCCAGGCGCCGACGGCCGAGTCCGCTCCCGCGCCGCTGTCGGCCTGCGGCGCCTCGCCGCGTCCGCCGTGGGCCCGGGCGAGGTCCAGGGCCGTTTCGAGACGGTCCTCGACAGGGCCGGTGGCGGATTCGAAGCCCAGGACGAGGACGGTCGAGCCGTCGTGCGAGGCCCCGGACAGCAGTGCCTCGCCGGGGTCGAGCAGACGGCAGTTGGCCGGGACGAGGTCCGACTGGGCGATGGCCCGTACCGCGTCCAGTGCGCGGTGGAAGTCGGCGAAGGCCACGGACGCCGAGGCTTTGTGCCGGGGGCGTTCCTGCAGGCGCATCCACGCCTCGGTGATGACGCCGAGCGAGCCTTCGGAGCCGAGGAACAGCCGGTCGGGCGACGGTCCGGCGCCGGAACCGGGGAGCCGCCACGACGTGCCTGCGCCGGCGGGGGTGACGACGCGCAGGGACTGCACGAAGTCGTCGATGTGGGTGTGGACGGTGGCGTAGTGGCCGCCGGCCCGGGTGGCGAGCCAGCCGCCGAGGGTGGAGAACTCGAAGCTCTGCGGGAAGTGACGCAGGGTCAGACCGTGTGGCCGCAGCTGTCCTTCCAGTACGGGGCCGAGGGCTCCGGCCTGGATGAGGGCGGAGCGGCTGGTGGTGTCGATCTCCAGGACCCGGTCCATCGCGGTCAGGTCGAGGGACAGCACGGCCCGGTGGGCGTCGCCGCGGTACTCCACTCCGCCGACCACGGAGGAACCGCCGCCGAAGGGGATGACGGCCACGGCGTGTTCGCCGGCCCAGTCGAGCAGGTCGGCCACCTCCAGGTCGTCGGTGGGGCGGGCGACCAGGTCGGGGATGCGGCCGGGCCGGCCGCGCAGGGCGCGGATGACGTCGCGGTAGGCCTTGCCCATGGCGTGGGCGGCACGCTCTTCGGGATCGGCGGTGACCAGGTGCGCCAGGGAGGACGGGGGTGCCGCTCCCGGGCGGCCGATGGGGAGGTCGGCGATGCGCGGCGGCGGCAGCGGGCGGGCCAGGGTGCCCGGCAGCAGGGCGCCCAGTGCGATGCATTCGGCGTCGTCGGGGTGGGCGTCGGCATGGCCCCAGCCCCACCAGGAGCGGGGGCGGGCGGTGCCGGGGTCGGTCGCGGTGGCAGGCATGAGTGTGCTCCCAGCGGGGTCTCCAGTGAACTTACCCGATGGAAAATTACCGTAGGGTAAGATTCGCTGTCATGACAACAGTCCCCGCCAAGGCCGGCACCAAGGGCATGCCGAGGGCCGCCCGCGAACGACAGGCCCTGGCCGCGGCCACCGAGGAGTTCGGCCGCCACGGCTACGAGGCCACGACGATGGCCGCCATCGCCTCGCGCGTGGGCGTCACCAAGCCGCTGCTGCACCAGTACTTCGGCGGCAAGCAGGACCTCTACCTCGCATGCCTGAACCCCATCGGCGACCGGCTGCTCGGCGCCGTCCGTACCGCGATGACCGAACCCGCCGCCGGCGCGCCGCCCACCCCCCTGCGCGTGATGGACGCCCTGTTCACCGCCCTGGAAGGGCAGCGCGAGGCATGGTTCGTCCTGTACGACGCCACGCTGCCTCCCGGCAGCGACGCCGCCCACCGCGCGGCGCACTACCGCGACGCCATCGACGACCTCGCCGCGAGCGGCGCCGCCGACCTTCTGCACACGGCCGGATCCGACGACCCGCTCGACGCCGACGCCCTCAAGTACGCCTGGCGCGGCCTGTGCACCGCCCTGGTCCGCTGGTGGATCAACCACCCCGACCAGTCCCCCGAGGCCATGACAAGGCGCTGCGCCCGGATCTTCGCCGCCGCCCGCCACATCGGACTCGCCGACGGCGACGACCGGCCGTGACCGGGGTCGCCGAGACTCAGGCGACCGTGAGGACGATCTTGCCCGTGGTGCGGCCCCGCTCGCCGATCGCATGGGCCTGCGCGGCCTCGCCGAGCGGCAGCACGGTGTCGACCACCGGCCTCAGCTCCCCGCGCTCCACCAGGGCCGCGACCTCGCGCAGGCCCAGGTGGTCGGGCTCGACCAGGACCCAGTCGGCGCGCACCCCGTCCCCGGCGGCCGGGACGTCGTCCGGCCCCGGCAGGGTGATGAGCCTGCCCCCGTCGCGGAGCACCTTCAGGGAGCGCTCGGCCGTCTCCCCGCCGAGGCCGTCAAGGACGACGTCCACGTCGGAGACGACGTCCTCGAAACGGGCAGTGCGGTAGTCGACCACCTCGTCCGCGCCCAGCTCCCGCACCAGGTCGTGCTTGGCCGCGCTCGCGGTGCCGATGACGTACGCCCCGCGGGCCTTGGCGATCTGCACGGCGAGGTGGCCGACCCCTCCGGCCGCGGCGTGCACCAGCACCCGCTCGCCGGGGCGGACGCCCGCCGCGTCGACGAGGGCCTGCCAGGCGGTCAGGGCGGCGAGCGGCAGCGCCGCGGCCTCCACGTGCGTCAGGGACGCCGGCTTCGGCGCTAGGTGGCGGGCCGGCGCCACCACGTACTCCGCGTACGCGCCCGCCTGGCGCGGGAACAGCGGCATCCCGAACACCTCGTCACCGGGGCGGAAGATCCCCACGCCGGGGCCGACGGCCTCCACCGTGCCGGACACGTCCCAGCCGACGACGGGGACGTCGCCCCAGGCGATGAGGGCCCCGCTGGCGCGGGTCTTCCAGTCCACCGGGTTCACCCCGGCGGCGTGCACCCGGACCAGGACCTCGTTCAGGCCCGGCTCGGGGCGCTCCACCTCGCGCTCGACCAGGTTCTCGGGTCCGCCCCACTGCTCCACGACCATCGCACGCATGCTGTCCGCCTCGTTTCCGTCTCTCATCGGCATGCCACCGGATCTCTTCCGGCGGCGACGGCTCCACGATCGGACAGTCCAGGCCCTCATGGTGTTGGCCATCCAGACACCATGTGACAGGATCTGGCCATGAGCACCATTCCGGGAACGACCGCGGAGGACACGAGCGCGGGAAGCGAGGCGGGCGCCGCGGTACCCCACCGCATCGCCGTGCTCGCCCTGCCGGGAGTGCCCCCGTTCGAGCTCGGCATCCCCTCCCGGGTCTTCGGCAGCGTCGCGGACGCCGAGGGCCGGCCCCTGTACGAGGTCATCGTCTGCACGGCCGACGGTGCCCCCGTGCTCAGCGACGCCGGGTTCATCGTGCAGCCCGCCGCCGGCCCGGAGGCGCTCGCCCATGCCGACACGGTGATCGTCCCGCCCACGCACGCCATGCCCGAGCTGGGCCGGGGAGGCCCGCTGCCGCCCGAGGTGCGCGCCGCCATCGCCGGGATCCGGCCGGGCACCCGGCTGGTGTCGATCTGCACTGGGTCGTACGTGCTGGCCGCCGCCGGGCTGCTCGACGGCCGGCCGGCCACCACGCACTGGAATCTCGCACCGGAGTTCCGCCGGGCCTACCCCGAGGTCAAGGTCGACGACGAGGTGCTCTTCGTCGACGACGGCGACGTCCTGACCTCCGCGGGCGTGGCCGCGGGCGTCGACCTGTGCCTGCACATGATCCGGCGCGACCACGGCGCCGCGGCCGCCAACCGCGCCGCCCGCATGTGCGTCGTGCCGCCCTGGCGGGACGGCGGGCAGGCCCAGTTCATCGACCGCCCGGTCCCGGAGCCCACCCTGGCCGGCACCTCCGCCACCCGCGCCTGGGCCCTCGAGCACCTCGCGGAACCCCTCACTCTCGCCCGGCTCTCCGAGCACGCCCGCATGAGCCTGCGGTCGTTCACCCGCCGGTTCCGCGAAGAGGTCGGCATGACGCCCGTGCAGTGGCTCACCGCGCAGCGGCTGGAACTCGCCAAGCAGCTCCTGGAGACGACCGACCTCCCGATCGACCTGGTCGCGCACCGGGCCGGAATCGGTTCCGGGAACTCGCTGCGCGCCCACATGAGGACCGCGTTCGGCATCTCCCCCGCCGCCTACCGCCGCGCCTTCGGCACCGGCGCCCCGCCGTCGCGCACGGACGCGTAGCGGCCCTCTCGCGGGGCCGCCGTGCTGGCCCGTTCCACCAGGGTCGTCGGCACGAGAGGTACGCCCGTCACCGTCTCGCCGCGCAGCTCCCTGAGCACGGCGTCGACGCACAGTTCGCCGACCTGGCCGAAGTCCTGACGGACCGTCGTCAGGGGCGGGATGAAGGAGGACGCCTCGGCGATGTCGTCGAAGCCGACCACGCTCACGTCCTCGGGCACCCGTACGCCCCGCTCGTGGAAGGCCCGCAGCACGCCGAGGGCCATCTGGTCGTTGGCGACGAAGACCGCCGTGCAGCCGGCCTCCTCGGCGAGCGCGAGCCCCGCCGCGTAACCGGACTCGGGCGTCCAGTCCCCCCGCAGCACTGGGGGCGCCTTCCGCCCCTCCTCGCGCAGCGCCGCCTCCCAGGCCTCCGCACGGCGCCCCGCGGCGAAGGACTCCTCGGGGCCGGCCAGGTGCCACACCGTCTCGTGCCCGAGGTCGAGCAGATGCCGTACGGCGCTGCGCGCGCCCTGCCGCTGGTCGGTGTCCACGACGGGGAGGCGCCCGGTCGCGTCGGAGTCCACCACGACCGCCTTGACGTGCGGCGGGAGCCTGAGCGCGGCCGTGTCGAGGAGGCGTACCTCCATGATGAGGATCACCGCGTCGACGGCGAGTTCGTCGAGCCTGGTGAAGGCCCCGCGCACGTGGTCCTGGGTCGGGGCGTCGAGCGGGATGAGGGTGACCGCGTACCCGGCGCGGGAGGCGGCTCCCGCGATGGCCTCCAGGGTGCGCACGTTGCCGGTGCTCGACAGCCCCGTCGTGATGACGCCGATGGCGCGGAAGTCGCCGCGCTTGAGGGCGCGGGCGGCGCTGTTGGGCCGGTAGCCGAGTTCCTTCATGGCGTCGAGGACCTTCTGGCGGGTGGTCTCGACGACGGCCGGGTCGCCGTTGGAGACACGGGAGACGGTCTGCGAGGAGACGCCCGCGAGCCGAGCCACGTCCGCCATGGAGACGCGCCGCGGCCGTCCCTCCGTCCCCCGCCGGCCTTCGGGCCCGTCCGCCGCCCGCCGGCCGGCCGTGTCCTTCTCCGCCACCCCGGTTCCTCCCCTGTCGTCGGCCGGCCCCCACCGGGCCGTTCCCGGTCCTCGGGCGGGCCGGTAGGGCGTAGAGTACGGGCGGGCGCGGTGTGATCATGAGGAGTATGTGTGACCGCGGTCAGCCTTGAGCACGCCACCGTCCCCGCCGACGCGGGCGAGGTGACGCTCCTGATAGCCCGCCGGGTGGAGCCCGGCTACGAAGCCGCCTTCGAGCGGTGGGCGAGGGGCATCCTCGAGAGCGCGGCGGCCTTCCCCGGCCACCTCGGATACGGGCTCTTCCGCTCCTCCGGCGGCGACGCGCCCTGGTTCCTCGTCCACCGCTTCCGGGACGCGGAAGCCTGCCGCGCCTGGCAGGAGTCGCCTGAGCGGGCGGCCTGGTTCGCCGACTGCGAGGGACACCACCACACCGAGATCGCCCGGCGCGAACTCACCGGCATGGAGACCTGGTTCGCCAAGCCCGGCTCCACACGGCCCGCGCCGCCCCGGTGGAAGATGGCGATCAGCGCCACCCTGGCCATCTACCCGATCTCCGTGTTCGGCAGCCTCTTCCTCGTCCCCCACCTCGCCGCACTCCCCCTCCTGCTCAACAGCGCGGTCATCGCCTGTGTCTTCAACGTGCTCATGACGTACGTGGCGATGCCCGCCGTGAGCAGACTCCTGCGCGGCTGGCTCACGCCGTAGCGCCCGAGCACGGTCACGGCACCAAGACGCCCGCCGTGGTCCGTTCCGGCGTACCGGGGAGCACACTGGCAGGAAAGGGATGGAACGCCGGTCCCGGCCCGGTGCCCGGCCCGTCCCGCACGGTGCTGGAAGAGGGTGCGCGGATGGCCGGAACCCGTTCCTCGTCCCGCTCGCGCTACGCCCCCGACCGGGGGCTCTCGGCCCGTATGGCGACGACGATGTTCCTGATCGGACTGCTGTACGTGGTCTTCGTCGGCGTCCTGCTGGTGCTGCTGCAGGGGTCCTGGCCGATCATCCTGCTGGTCGCGGGCGTGCTGTTCGTCGGGCAGTTCTGGTTCAGCGACAAGATCGCCGCCCTGGGGATGGGGGCCCGCGAGGTGACCCGCGAGCAGGCGCCCGAACTGCACGGCACGGTGGACCGGATCTGCGCGCTGGCCGACATGCCGAAACCGAAGGTGGCCGTCGCCGACAGCGACGTGCCCAACGCCTTCGCCACGGGCCGCGGCGAGCGCACCGCGCTGGTCTGCGTCACCACGGGTCTGCTGCGGCGGCTGGAGCCGGAGGAGCTGGAGGGGGTCCTCGCCCACGAGATGTCCCATGTGGCGCATCGGGACGTCGCGGTCATGACCATCGCCTCGTTCCTCGGCGTGCTCGCCGGGGTGATGACCCGCGTCGCGCTCTACAGCGGCCTCGGCCGCAGCCGGGACAGCACCCTGGGCGCCGCCGCCATCCTGATACCGGTCGTCAGCGGTGCCGTCTACGTGATCAGCTTCCTGCTGACCCGGGTGCTCTCCCGCTACCGCGAACTCGCCGCCGACCGGGCCGCCGCGCTGCTCACCGGCCGCCCCTCGGCCCTGGCCTCCGCGCTCACCAAGGTGAGCGGCGAGATGGCCCGGATCCCGACGAGGGACCTGCGCAAGGCGGAGCCGTACAACGCCTTCTGGTTCGCGCCCGCCTTCTCCTCGAAGGAGAGCCTGGGCCGCCTGCTGTCCACCCACCCCACCCTGGAGCAGCGGCTGGAGCAGCTCGGCCGGATCTCGGCGCAGCTCGGCGGGGCGTGACGGCGGTGGGGCTCCTCGACAGCATCCTCGGACGCAGCCGCCCCGTACGGCCCGATCTGGACCGTCTCTTCGGGCTGCCCGGCGCCGCGGTCACGCTTCAGGCGGGTACGGGCTTCGTGCCGACCGGGGTCGGGTCGGTCTGCTTCGCGGCGGTGGAGGGCGGGGCGTTCGCGCGCCTGAAGGAGGAGGTGCGGGACCTGCTCGACATCGGCGCGGAGGAGGGCGCGGAGGAGGGCCGGGGCGGGGACGCCGGTGCGGCGGCATCCCCCGTGACATACGCCTCGGACGCGTACGGATACACCTGGCTGACCGTCCGCCGGCCCGCCGACGACCCCGTCACCCTGGTCAACGAGCTGCACGCGGTCAACTCGTTGCTCGAGGAGTCCGGCTTCGGCCCCAACCTGCTGTGCTCCCTGACGAACTTCCGCGCGCCGGCGGCGGCAGGGCGCGGCGGGGACGGCCACCGAGCTCGCGACCTCGCGCTGGTCTACCTCTACAAGCGCGGCACCTTCTATCCCTTCGCGCCGCGTGCCGACCGTGCCGAGACGCGGGACAACGCCCTGGAACTCCAGGTCAGGTCCCTGCTCGCGGACGATCTCGCCCTGGAGCCGGACATGGAACGCTGGTTCCCCGTCTGGGGCGCACCGGGTCTCACCGGAGCCGCTTGAGCGGCGCGCTCGTCGGCGGGCGGCCGGACGGGGTTCAGCCGACGAGGAGGTCCTTCCTGAGGCGCTTCAGCTCGCGGTGGTCGATGCCGAGGGCGTCCTTGAGGTAGCGGTCGAAGGAGCCGTACGTCGCCTCGACCTCGTCGTAGCCGGAGTTGAGGTACTCGGGGCGGACGTCGAGCAGCGGCTTGTAGACGGCGGCCTGCTGGGGCGGGAGGTGGCCGAGGATCGCGTCGTTGGCGGCCTTGCGGTAGGCGTTGCTGGCGAGGTAGTCGGCCATGACCGTGTCCCGCGGCACGCCGAGGGCGGTCAGCAGGGCGGCGTTGGACCAGCCGGTGCGGTCCTTGCCGGCGGTGCAGTGGAAGAGCACGGCGCGCGCGTCGTCGTCGCCGATGCCGTCGAGCACCTGGGTGTACGCCTTCTTGCCGCCGTCGCCGCCGACCATGGCCTTCTCGGCGGCGATCATCATCCGCTCGGCCTCGGCGGGGGTCCTCGGCATGCTCTGGAAGGCGCCCGAGCCCGCGAAGACGTCGGCGACGACGTAGTCGGCGCCGGCGGGGACCTTGTCGGGGTCCTTGGCCCGCTCGTCCGCCATGCGCAGGTCGAAGACGGTGTCGATGCGCAGGCGGCGGAGCGTGGCCTGGTCCTCGGCGGTCAGCTTGTCGAGGGCGTCCGAACGGTAGACCTCGCCCATCTTGACCCACTGGCCGTTCTCGGTGCGGTAGCCGCCCGCGTCACGGAGGTTGACGGTTCCCGAGAGCTTGACGAGCCGGTCGGCCAGCCGCAGGCCCTGGCCGCGGTCGGCCTGGAACCAGAACCACTGGCGGTCGGCGGCGGGCAGTCCGGTGACGACGGCCCGGCCGGTGGCGCCGCCCTTCGCGACGACTCTGCCGTTCGCGCGGATCTCTACGTGCTTGACGCCTTCCGCCTTCCAGCTGAGGGAGTACGAACCGTCGGCGCCGGCGGTGACGGTGGCCTCCGTGAACGGGATGGCCTGGCCTGAATGGTGCCGGCCCGGGTTTCGCGGCAGGTCCCACACGGAGGCGGTGGCGGACGGCGCCAGGGGCAGGCCGAGCGCGAGAGCGGAGACGAGGGCGGTGGTGGACAGGGTTGCCTTGTTCATGGCCGTGAGCGTGGGCGGACGGGGCGAACGTCGCATGAACGCGGCATGGCTGGATACCGCCCCCACGAAGGCAGGTGGCAAAACATGCCACCTATGCATGATGTGCAGCTGCGGGGGCGGTTCCGAGGACGGGCCGGGCGACCGTCAGAAGCGGGCGGCCGTCAGAAGCGGGCGGACGTCAGAAGCGGGCGGCCGTCAGAAGCGGGCGGCCGTGAGGTCTCCGGTCCGGCCCAGCCGGCCCGCCCGGTCCCGGGCGACGGCGGCGCGGGCGGCGTCGCCCAGCGAGTCCGCCAGACGGGCCCGGCTCAGCCAGTTGTACGGGCTGGCCGGCCGCAGCGCGGTCCGCTCGCTGATCAGTACGCGCGCCATGTCGTGCCGCCCGGACCTCAACGCCGCCTCCAGGAGGGTCTTCTGGACCGCGTCACGCTGGGCGTGGCTGCCTCCGAACTCGTGCAGCCGCCGGCGCAGCGGCCACAGCAGTTCCATGACGGCACCGTGGTCCCCCGCGGCGTGGGCGACGAGCGCCTCGCACACGGGCAGGCCCACCTGCGCGGTCATCGCGTGGTTGGTGACCGCCTCCGTACCCGGCTCCGCCAGCCAGCGCCTGCGGTCGTCGATCAGCCGCTGCGCCCGGGCGACCCGGCCGGCGCCGACGTAGGACATGACCGCGTGCACGTCGTTGAAGGCGTAGAACGGCGGATCGGCCCGTGCGGACCACGCGTCCGCGAGCGCCTCCCACCGGCGGGTCTGGTCGGATCCGGCGAGGTGGAACCGCCACAACATGGCCGCCGCGTCGAGGAGTTCCATCGCCAGGCCCCTGGACTCCTCGTTGTGCAGCGCCGCGTCGTAGATGCCGAGCGCGGTGTCCGTCCGGCCCGCCTCCAAGGCGTAGAGCGCGTAGTGCCACCAGTTGTGGACCGTCAGGAAGTTGCCCGCGGACCAGTCTCCGGTGCGCGCGTCGAGATACGCGATGCCCTCGGCGAAGCGCCCCTGCATCTCGTAGGTGTGCACGACGGCGTGGATGGCCCACACGTCCTGGGGATTGCGCTCGACCGCGGCCGTTCCCGTCTCCCGGGCGTGGGTGTAGTGCCCGGACTCCTCCAGGCCGAAGGCGTACATGCCCAGGAGCGGGCCCCGGTGGGGGTCGTCCTCCTCCCAGGCCGACAGGGCTCCGCCGATCCTGTCCCGCAGGCGCAGGGCGTCGCCGGTGAGGAAGTCGAGCTGGTGCCCGACGAACAGCGCGAGCGCGTCGCGCGGGCAGGCCACGGTCAGCTCCTCCAGGAGCGCGCTCGCGCGCCGCAGATCGCCCGCGAGCAGGCTCTGCGCGGCGGCCGTGTGCAGGCGCTCCCGCAGGGGCAGAGCGGTCGCGTCGAGGCCGGCGGCGAAACCGTCGAACCGCCGCCGTGCCGCGGCGGCGTCGGCCGGCTCGGTGCCGAGCACGCCCAGGTACGCCGCGAACGCCTGCGCGACCGGTGCGGCAGGCGCGGCCGCCAGGAGGTCGTCGACCGCCTCGACCACGTCCGGGCGAAAGAAGAGCAGGTGCTCCACTGCACGGTCCAGATGCGCTGCCGCCTCTGATGTGCCGTTGTACAAGTCGTGACCGTACCGGTCGGTCGCCAACGCTGATCACCTCGTCACGAGAGCCCTGCCATCGGATCGGCGCCGCGACGGCCGACGCCTTCCTCCCATGGAGCCAGGAACGCGCGCCCGGGCACAGTCCCTGAAGGAGTGATCGTCCGGCGACCCGCACCCGGGCCGCCGCGGTCAGTCCACCAACGGCCAGGTGAGCTCGGTGCGCAGGTCGTCCGGGTCCATGTCCGGGGAGGGCTGGGTGACGTACGTTTCCCACCTGTCCTCGCCGGCGGTCAGTCCGCGCGCCCGCATCCAGGAGCCCAGGCGTTCCCAGGAGGCCCCGAGGCCGTCGAACGACCCGACGTGCGTCAGCCGGGCGGCCCGGCCGCCGGGCAGCGAGCCGGGCACGACCCCGGCCTCCGGCCGCACCGCCCGGCCCGTGACGAACCCGACCTCCAGGTCCACCGGGTCGCCGAACGCACCGTGGTAGAGCCCGAAGGCGGGGCCGAGCACGTCGACCTCCTGGGCCGCGACGGTCCTGGCCAGCGCGCCGAACGACGTGTCGAAGAAGTCCCGCAGCCCGTCCATCGGGACGACGCCGCGCACGACCGCCGTCGTCTCCGGGTCCAGCAGGACCACGGCCGGCTCAGGGACGCTCGGTTCGTCGTCCCGTCCACGACTGCTCATGCCCGCGGCTCCTCTCCGTGCCTTCTTTGGCCTTCTTAGTGCCTTCTGCGCCTTCTCCGGCTGCAAACCTACGGCGTGCCGGCGTCGTCCCGTCGCGGATCAAGAGGACAGACCTGGAGGCACGACGGCGGTTTCCGGTGCACACTGGGCACCAAGAGGCGTCGAGTCCTGTGGGGAGCCGAACGAGTGAACGGCGGCAGCGGCAGACGGCGCCTGCCCAGTCGGGGCTCGGCCGGACGGGACCGCGCGGCCCACCGCTCGGCCGCTTCGAACGTACGGTTCCGCCGCAGCCGGGGCGTCCTGCCGCCGGACCGGTTCACCACGCGCGGCAGGCTCGCCTGGCTGAATTCCGCGACCTCCCGGATCGGCACGACCCTGGACCTGGAGCGCACCGCCCAGGAGCTCGCCGAGTTCACCGTGCCCCGCTTCGCCGACGGGGCGGCCGTGGACATCCTCGAGAGCGTGCTGCGGGGCGACGAGGGCTCCCGGTGGACGGAGCCCGGCATCCCGCCCATGCGGGCCGCGGCGCTGTGCGCCATCGACGAGATGTCGTCCCTGGAGCCGACTCCGGTGGGCGAGACCTTTCTGCACTCCGAGCTGGCGCACGAGACGCTGCTCCACCGGTACTGCCTGCGGCAGGGCAAGCCGGTGCTGCTGAGCAGAATGCGGAGCGACGACTTCGACCGCGTCGCCCCCACCGCGAGCGCGGCCGCGAAGATGCGGGCCGCCGGCGTGCACAGCTACCTGGCCGTTCCCCTCATCGCCCGTGGGCTGCTCCTCGGCAGCGCCGACTTCGTCCGCGGCCCCGGCACGCCGCCGTTCTCCTCCACCGACCTGGCCCTGGCGGAGCAGCTCGCCTCCAAGGCGGCCGTCTTCATCGACAACGCCCGTCTGTACGGGCGCGAGCGCGAGCACGTCGTCTCGTTGCAGCGCTCCCTGCTGCCGCGGGTGAATCCGGCGACGCCGGGCCTGCTGGTGCACTCCGAGTACGCGCCCTCGGCGGCCCGTCACGGCGTGGGCGGGGACTGGTACGACGTGATGGCCCTGCCCGGCGGGCGGACGGCGCTCATGGTGGGCGACGTGATGGGGCACGGGCTGCCGGCCGCCGCCACCATGGGACGCCTGCGGACCGTCGCGCGCACCCTGATGACCCTGGACACGTCCCCCGAGCGGATCCTGGCGCGGCTCGACCTGGCCACCCGCGACCTCGAGGACGAGCAGGTCGCCACCTGCCTCTGCGCGGTCTACGACCCCGCCGACTCCACGTACACGCTGGCGAGCGCCGGGCACCTGCCGCCGCTGCTGCTCGACGGGCGGGGCGGCGCCGAGTTCGTCCCCGTGCCGACCGGAGCGCCGCTGGGGGCGGGGGTGATCCCGTACGACCCGCTGCGGCTGCACGTCCCGGACGGCGCCCACCTGGTCATGTACACGGATGGCCTGGTCAAGTCCCGGGAGGAGGACGTCGACACGCAGCTGGACCGGCTCCGTTCGGCGGCGCTGAGCCTGCCCCCGGGCGTGCTGGAGAAGGGCGGCCTCGTGGAGCACGCTCCGGCCGCCGCCGCCCGCTTCGACGAGGCCGTGCTCCTCGTCAACACGAGCGCCTCGCTCCCGGCCGGAGATCTGCGGGTGTGGGAGCTTCCGAAGGACGGACGGGCCGCCTCCGTAGCCCGGGGCCTGGTCACCGAACAGCTCGGCGCCTGGGGACTGTCGGAGCTGGCCGACGTCTCCGAGCTGGTCGTCTCCGAGCTCGTCGGCAACGCCTTGCGCTACGGGAACGGTCCCGGCGAGCTGCGTCTGCTGCGCGGGGAACGCCTCGTCGTGGAGGTCTCGGACCGGGGGCCCGATCTGCCCCAGATCCAGCACGCGGACCTCAGCGACGAGGGCGGGCGGGGGCTTCAGCTCATCAACATGATGTGCCGTAGATGGGGTTCCTGTCGCACCGTCACCGGCAAGGTGGTCTGGGCCGAGCAGAACATGCCCTCCTGAAGCGTCTCGTCACACCGCCCGCAGCCGGGCAACGGCTGCGGACGACATGGGCGCGTCAGCGCAGTGGTGTGCGTCGCCATGTCCCCCGGGGTCGGGGTCGCCGTAACTTCCCGGTCAACTCGGGGCCGCGCATGTGGTGTCCGTCCCCACCGGACGCCGGGGCCCCGTCCCCCACCCGCGCTAGTGACGAGGCGACTTCATGCACTTTCGCACTTCCCCGTCCCGACGAACCGCCGTGCGCGTACGGCGTTCCCTGCGGGCGTCCGTGGCGGCGTTCGCGCTGACCCTGATGACCGTGCTCGCGGGCTTCGCCGGGGCGCCGGCCCGGGCCGCGAGCCTGACCGAGGTCACCGGCTTCGGCTCCAACCCCGGCAATCTGCAGATGTTCCGCTATGTGCCCGACGGGCTGCCGTCCGGCCGGCCGCTGGTGGTCGCGCTGCACGGCTGCACCCAGAACGCGGCGGCCTTCGACTCCGAGACCGGCTGGACGAAGTGGGCCGACACCTGGAAGTTCGCGCTGCTGCTGCCGCAGCAGCGGTCGGCCAACAACGCCAACTCCTGCTTCAACTGGTTCCAGGCCGCGGACTTCTCGCGCGGTCAGGGCGAGGCGCTGTCCGTCAGGCAGATGGTCGACCGGATGGCGGCCGACCACGGCACGGATCCCTCGCAGGTCTATGTCACCGGCCTGTCCGCGGGCGGCGCCATGACGTCCGTCATGGCGGCCTCGTACCCGGACGTCTTCGCGGGCGCCGCGGTGGTCGCCGGCATCCCCTTCGACTGTGCGCGGGACGTGAGCGCGGGACTGAGCTGCATGAGCCCCGGCACGGATCGCACCCCGCAGCAGTGGGGCGACAAGGTCCGCGCCGCGTACCCCTCCTACACCGGCCGGTATCCCACGGTGTCGGTGTGGCACGGCACCGGTGACACCACCGTCAAGCCGATGAACCAGACCGAGCTCGTCGAGCAGTGGACGAACGTGCACGGCGCCGACACCACCGCCGACGTCAGCGACACGGTGCAGGGCTACCCGCACCAGGTCTACCGCGACGGCTCGGGCAAGGACGTGGTCGAGTCGTACACGATCACCGGCATGGCGCACGGTCAGCCGGTCGACCCCGGCGCCGGCGCCGCGCAGTGCGGCACCGCGAGCCAGTACCTGCCGGACACGAACATCTGCGCCTCGTACGCCATCGGGCAGTTCTGGGGCCTGTCGGCGCCGGACGGCGGCGAGGGCCTGCCCGCGCCGTCCGGGCTCGCCGTCACGGCGACCGGCGGATCCTCGGTCTCCCTGGCCTGGAACGCCGTCGAGGGGGCGGTCTCGTACCGCGTGTACCGCGACGGCTCCCAGGTCGGTTCGCCGTCCGCCGCGTCCTTCACGGACACCGGCCTCGCGCCCGGCACGGAGTACGGCTACACCGTCGCCGCCGTCGACGGCGCGGGCGCGGTGGGCGCACCCTCCGCCGCGGTGCGGGCGACCACGACCGGTGCGACCCCGCAGTGCTACACCGACAACAACTACCAGCACGTCGCCGCCGGCCGGGCCCGTCACTCGCTGGGCCAGGTGTACGCCCTGGGCTCCGGCCAGTCCATGGGCCTGTACAACGTGTACGAGACCCACACCCTGAAGGAGACGTCGCCCGGCTACTACGTGATCGCCGACTCAGGCTGCTAGTCCCGGCCGGCCCCCGGCGCGCCGCTCGGCCGCGTCGGCTTCGAAGGTCCGCAGCAGGTCGGCCGCGACGCTCACCGCGATCACGGCGGGTTCCTTGCCCGCGATCTCGGGGATACCGATCGGGGTCTTGATCCGGTCGATGGTGGCGGTGTCGTGGCCGCCCTCGGTGGACAGGCGGTGCCGGAACCGCGTCCACTTGGCGGCCGAGCCGATCAGCCCGATCGAGCCCAGACCGTCGGTGCGCAGAGCGGCGTCGCACAGGGCGGCGTCCTCGGCGTGGTCGTGGGTCATGATCAGGACGTGGGTGCCGGGCGCCAGCTCCTCGAGCACCTCTTCCGGCAGCAGCGGTGTGTGGTGCACGTGGATCTGCGCCACCGCGTCCTCGGAGAGCACGCCGAGCCGTTCGTCGGTGAGCATGTCGGGCCGGCTGTCGACCAGGTGCAGATCGAGTTCGAGGCGGGCCAGGATACGGGCCAGCTCCAGTCCGACGTGCCCGATGCCGAAGATCGCCACCGCCGGGACCACCGGCAGCGGTTCGAGCAGCACGCTGACGGCCCCGCCGCAGCATTGCACGCCGTGCCGAGCGGTGACCTTGTCGTTGAGGGCGAAGTCCATCAGCTCCGGCTCGGGATCGGGCGAGCCGATCAGTTCGCGGGCCCGGTCGACGGCGACGGCCTCGATGTTGCCGCCGCCGATGGAACCCCAGGTCTCGGTGCGTCCCACGACGAGCTTGGCACCGGCCTTGCGGGGCGCGTGGCCGCGCACGGTCGCGACGGTCACGAGCACGCCGGTCTCCCGGCGAGCTCGCAACCGCGCGACCGCGGCGACCCACGTCATGTCAGGCATGGCTCAGAACACTTGCCTCGGCGGCGGTCTCGCCACCCTCACCCTGCACGTCGCTGCTGCTCGCGGCCTGGATCGCCCAGTACACGGCCTCCGGCGTCGCGGGCGACGCCAGATCGACGCTGACCCCGCTGGGCCCGAACGCGGCGGCGGCCTGCCGCAGCGCCTCGCGCACCGAGAACGCCAGCATCAGCGGAGGCTCGCCGACCGCCTTGGAACCGTAGACCGCGCCCTCCTCGGTGGCGTTCTCCAGCAGCGTGACGTTGAACTCCTCGGGCATCTCCGAGAAGCTCGGCAGCTTGTACGTGCTCGCCGCCTGGGTCAGCAGCCGGCCGCGGTTGGGGCCGTCGCTGGTGTCCCAGCGCAGGTCCTCGAGCGTCAGCCAGCCCGCGCCCTGCACGAAACCGCCCTCGACCTGACCGATGTCGATCATCGGGGAGAGGCTCTCGCCGACGTCGTGCACGATGTCGACCCGACGGATGCGGTACGCGCCGGTGAAGCCGTCGACCTCGACCTCGGTCGCCGCGGCGCCGTAGGCGAAGTACTTGAACGGCGTGCCCCGGAACGACTTCGCGTCCCAGTGCAGGCCCTCGGTCCGGTAGAAGCCGGACGCGGACAGCTGGACCCGCTGGAAGTACGCGGTGTGCACCAGGTCGTCCCAGGCCAGCTCCTTGTCGCTGCCCAGGACGCGCGCGACGCCCTCGACGATGCGCACGTCCGAGGCGTTCCCGCCCAGCTGGGAGGCGGCCACCTGCAGCAGCCGGTCGCGCAGCTGCTCACAGGCGTTCTTGATCGCCCCGCCGTTCAGGTCCGCGCCGGAACTGGCGGCGGTGGCGGAGGTGTTGGGCACCTTGTCGGTACGCGTCGGGGCGAGGCGGACCTTGTGCAGCGGGATGCCCAGCGTGGTCGCGGCGACCTGCATCATCTTGGTGTGCAGGCCCTGGCCCATCTCGGTGCCGCCGTGGTTGATCAGGACCGAGCCGTCCTTGTAGATCAGCACCAGCGCGCCGCCCTGGTTGAAGGCGGTGAGGTTGAACGAGATGCCGAACTTGATGCCGGTGACCGCGAGGGCCCGCTTGGTGTGCGGGTGCGCGGCGTTGAAGGCGGCGATCTCGCGCTTGCGGTCGGCGAGGCCGGCCTCGTCCTTCACCTGCTGCCAGACGGTGGAGATCCGCTCGGGCTGCGTCACGGGCTGCCCGTACGGCGTCGTCTGGCCCTGGCCCGGCTGGTAGAAGTTGCGCTCGCGCAGCTCCATGGGGTCCAGGCCCAGCTGCGGCGCGCAGCGGCCCAGGATGTCCTCGATCACCAGCATGCCCTGGGGTCCGCCGAAGCCGCGGAAGGCGGTGTTGGAGACCGTGTTGGTCTTGGCGATGAGGCCGGCGACGCGCGCGTTGGGGATCCAGTACGTGTTGTCGATGTGGCACAGCGCGCGGGCCAGGACCGGCTCGGACAGGTCCAGGCTCCAGCCGCCGTCGGCGACCAGGGTGGCGTCGAGGGCCTGGATGCGGCCGTCGGCGTCGAAGCCGATCTTCCACGTGGCGTGGAACCCGTGCCGCTTGCCGGACATGGTCAGGTCCTGGGTCCGGTTGAGCCGGAACCGGACCGGCCGGCCGGTGAGCTTAGCGCCGAGCGCGGCGACGGCCGCGAACCCGTGCGGCTGCATCTCCTTGCCGCCGAAGCCGCCGCCCATCCGCAGGCACTGCACGGTCACTTCGTGAGCCGGCACGCCGAGCACGTGGGAGACGATCTCCTGGGTCTCCGACGGGTGCTGGGTGCTGCTCTGGATGAAGATCTGCTCGTTCTCGTCGACCAGGGCCAGCGCCGCGTGCGTCTCCAGGTAGAAGTGCTCCTGGCCGGAGAACTGGAACTCGCCGGTGAACACGTGCGCGGATTCGGCGAAGCCGGCGGCGATGTCGCCCTGCTCCATCAGCGGCCGGGCGCCGTGGTAGCTCTCCGCCGCGATCGCGTCCTGCAGCGCGATCAGGGACGGCTGCTCGTCGAGTTCGACCTCGACGGCCGCGGCGCCGAGACGGGCCGCCTCCAGGGTCTCGCCGAGCACCCAGGCCACCGCGTGGCCGTGGAACATGACCTCGTCGGGGAAGAGCGGCTCGTCGTGCTTCATGCCGGCGTCGTTGACGCCGGGCACGTCGGCCCCGGTCAGCACGCGGACCACGCCGGGCACGGCGAGCGCGGGCTCGGTGCGCAGCGCGGTGATCCGGCCCCGGGCCTTCATGACCTGGACCGGGTACGCGTGCAGCACGTCCTTGGTGCGCTGGACCAGGTCGTCGGTGTAGAGCGCGGTGCCGGTGACGTGTTGGAAGGCACTCTCGTGCGGCATCGACACACCGACGACGGGCTTCTCGGGACGCTCGGACAGATGACTCATGACGACACCGCCTCGGTGGTCTGTGCGTGCAGCTTCAGCAGGCTCTGGCCGAGCATCGCGGAACGGTAGAGGGAGCTGGCGCGATGGTCGTCCATCGGCGTGCCCTCACCGCGCAGCACCCGGGCCGCGGCCTCGACGGTCTCCGGGACCCAGGCCCTGCCCTCCAGGGCGGCCTCGGTGGCGAGGGCGCGGATCGGGGTGGCGGCCACGCCGCCGAGACCGATGCGCGCCTTGCGGACGATGCCGTCCTCGATGTCCAGCGCGAACGCGATCGCCACGCTGGAGATGTCGTCGAAACGCCGCTTGGCGATCTTGTGGAAGGCCGTGACGCGCGACAGCGGCAGCGGGATGCGCACCGCGCGGATCAGCTCGCCGGGACGGCGGACCGTCTGCCGGTAGCCGGTGAAGTACTCCGCCAGCGGGACGACGCGCTCGCCGTCGGCGTCGGCGAGCACCAGCGACGCCTCAAGCGCGAGCAGCGTCGGCGGGCTGTCGCCGATCGGGGAGCCGGTGCCCAGGTTGCCGCCGAGGGTGGCGCCGTTGCGGATGAGCCGGGACGCGAACTGCGGGAACAGCTCGGCCAGCAGCGGGACTTCGCCGTCGAGGCGGCGCTCGATCTCGGTGAGCGTCAGCGCCGCGCCGATCTCGATGTGGTCGGACTCGACGCGCAGCTCCCGCAGTTCGGCCAGGCGGTCGATGGCGACCACGCAACCGGCGCGCCGGGAACGGATGTTCACCTCCACGCCCCAGTCGGTGGAACCGGCGACCACGACCGCGTCGGGCCGCTCGCGCAGCAGCTCCAGCGTTTCGGCGAGGGTGTTCCTCCGCAGGAACGTGCTGCCGTCCTGGGTGTACTCGGTGGCGACCGGCGCGGGCGCGGACTCCTCGCGGCGCTGCGCCAGGGGGTCGTCCTCGGCCGGCTCGCCGACGGCGTACGCGGCGTCGCGGATCGGGCGGTAGCCGGTGCAGCGGCACAGGTTTCCGCTCAGCGAGTGCAGGTCGAAGCCGTTCGGGCCGTGCTCGGCGTCGGTGTGCTCGCCCGCGTCCACGTCCTGGTCCGCGTGCTCGCAGCGGTCGGGACGGTAGTACTCGGCCGCCATGCTGCAGATGAATCCGGGCGTGCAGTAGCCGCACTGGGAGCCGCCGCGGACCGCCATCTCCTCCTGCACCGGGTGCAGCGTGGGCGGCGTGCCGTCCGCGCCGGGGGTGGCGAGACCCTCGGCGGTGATGACCTCCTGGCCGTCGAGCGAGGCGACCGGGACCAGGCAGGCGTTGACCGCCACCCAGTCGGTGGGCTTCTCCACCCCGGGACGGGCCACCAGGATCGAACAGGCGCCGCACTCACCCTCGGCGCAGCCCTCCTTGGTGCCGGTGAGACCGCGCTCGCGCAGGAAGTCCAGCACCGTGGCCTGGGGTGCGCACGGTGCGATCGGGGCGTCCTGCCCGTTGACCGTCAGTCGCGCCCCTACCATGACATTTCCCCATTTCGGTGCATTGTCGATGTCATTGTCCCACTTGCCATGTCAGGAGCTTTCTGTTTCAGGGGGGCGCGGTGCGAGAAACCGGGGCGGGGCGCACGTCGGCGTCCACGACGTGCGCCGGGCGGAGAAGGAAAACCAAGAAAATCCGGGGCCGCAAGAGGGCACGCCGGAGGGAGGGCTGCTAGCAGCCGTGCGCTACACGACCCGGGACCCAGGCGGCCCGGTGAGCGAGGCGACTCAGGTCGGAGAACATCGACATCCGAATCGCCTCCTTTCGATAACTCACTGGTCGTTTGGTTGAAACTACGATGCCCCGGCTCATCGGTCAAGCCCTGAGGGTGTACCTGGATACACCCTGGTCGGGCAGCCGGCTCCAGGGAGCGGGCCCGCGCCGGGCGGCAGAGTCGTCGACGACGGAAGACGGAGCCGAGCGACCGGGAGGCCGGGGCATGCGAGTGTGGGGTTGGAAGGCGGAGGCGGCGGTGTTCCTCGTTGTCGCGTTCGTGGCGGCGGGGCTCCTGGGGGCCGTGCAGCCGGCGACGGGGATACCGCCCGAGGTGGTCCAGCTGACCCAGTTCGGACCCGCGGCGGGGGTCCTCGCGGTGGCGCTGCTCCGGCCGTCGCGGATCCGGCGACGCCTGGCCGGGGCGCTGCGGGGAGCGGCGGACGAGCAGCCGGGGGCGCCGGCCGACGGGCCGGGGGCTGCGGACGACGCGCCGGGGAAGCGCCCGGCGCGGGCCGCGTGGCGGCTGCTGCTGTCGGCGCCGCTGATCATCGCGCTGTCGGCGGGCGCGTACGGCGGGCTGCACGGCAGCGCCGTCGTCACCGACCCGCGCTCCCTCGCCCATCCCTTCGCCCTCGTCGTGGTGGCGCAGTTCGTGGGCGCCTGCGGGGAGGAGATCGGCTGGCGCTGTCTGCTGCAGCCGCTGCTGCGCGGCCGGTTCGGTCCGCTGACCGCGTCGGTGCTGGTGGGCGCGGTGTGGGGCGTGTGGCACGTGGGGGTGTTCGCGCAGGCCCCGGCGTACGCGGCGGGATTCCTGGTGGCGACCGTCTCGATGTCCGTGGTCCTCGGGCTCGCCCTGGAGCGGATCCGCAGCGGCCGGCTGCTGCTCGCGGGCGGCTTCCACGCCCTGGTCAACCTGGGGATGCTGCTCTTCATGGACGAGGAGTCCGGCACGGTGGCGCCGATGCTCCTGTTCGCGGGCGCGTGCCTGATCGTGGCCGTGCCGTGGGTGTTCGCGGCGCGGAAGGCGCGAACAGGCGTACACGGCCCGGAGGTTACGATCCCCGTGGCGCGACGGAGCACGTTCTGACATGGGGGAACGACCGGTGGGGAGAGCACGGGAGGCCTGGACGGCCCTCGGGCGGTGCCAGCTGCACTCGCTGAGCGCCCTCGTTCTCCCCCTGTACGGCGGACTCGTGGTGGGCGCGCTGCTCCTGCTGCCGGTAGGCCTCGGCCTCCCGCTCCTGCCGCCCGCCGCGGCGGCCCTGCGCCGGTGCTCCGACCGGCAGCGCGCCCGGGCCGGCGGCTGGTCGGGCGTGGCCGTCAGCCCGCCCGCGCCGCTCCCCCGCACCGCCCGGGCGGTCCTCGGCGACGAGGGGTTCTGGCGCGACCTGCGCTGGGCGTGGTGCGAGCCGCTGACGGGCGGGCTGCTCGTCGCGGTACCCCTGGCGCTGTTCTGGTACGGGGTGTTCGGCGCGCTGGTGCAGCCCTTCGTGTGGCGGCTCCTCGGGGACGGCAACTGGTACGCCTTCGTGCCCGTCCGGTCCCCCACGACGATGCTCGCCGCCCTACTCCTCGGCCTCGGGTTCGTCGCCGGCGCGGCGGCCCTCGCGCCCCGGACGCTGGCCGCGCACGCCCGCTGGAGCCGGTGGACACTCGCCGCCCCGTACACGACGGAACTCGTCCGCCGGATCGACCACCTCACCGGCACCCGGGCCGACGCGCTCGACGCGCAGGCGGCCGAACTGCAGCGCATCGAAAGGGACTTGCACGACGGGGCGCAGGCCCGGCTGGTGGCCCTCGGAATGACCCTGGAGGAGGCGACCCGGCTGCTTGACAGCGATCCGGACGCCGCCCGCACGCTGCTCGTCGAGGTGCGGGCGGCCTCGGAGCGGGCCCTTCAGGACCTGCGGGAGCTGGTGCACGGCATCCTGCCGCCGGTCCTCGCCGACCGGGGGCTCGGCGACGCCGTGCGCTCGCTGGCGCTCGACAGCTTCCTGGACGTCCACGTGGAGGTCGCGCTGCCGGCCGGGCGGCTCCCGGCGGCCGTGGAGTCCGCCGCGTACTTCGCGGTCGCCGAGCTGCTCGCCAACGCGGCCAAGCACTCCGGCGCCCGGGAGGTCCACGTCGCACTCGGCCACCGCGCCGATGTGCTCCGGATCGGCGTCGCCGACGACGGCCGGGGCGGGGCGGAGGCCGCCCCGGGCGGCGGCGGGCTCGCGGGCGTACGACGCCGGCTGCGCGCCTTCGACGGAACCCTCGCCCTGGACAGTCCGCCGGGCGGCCCCACCCTCGCGACCCTGGAGATACCGTGCGCGTCGTCCTCGCCGAAGACCTCTTCCTGCTCCGGGACGGGCTGACCCGGACCCTCCAGGAGCACGGCTGCGAGGTGGTCGCCGCCGTGGACAACCATCCGGCGCTGGTGCGGGCGCTGCGCGAGGAACGGCCGGACGTCGCCGTGATCGACGTCCGGCTGCCGCCGGGCTTCACCGACGAGGGCCTGCGCGCCGCACTCGACGCCCGCCGCGAGCGGCCGGGCCTGCCGGTGCTGATCCTGTCCCAGTACGTCGACCAGCTGTACGCGCAGGAGCTGCTGGCCGGCGGCGAGGGGGCGGTCGGCTACCTCCTGAAGGACCGGGTGACGCACACCGCCCAGTTCGTCGACGCGGTACGCACCGTCGCCGCCGGGGGCACGGTCCTCGACCCGCAGGTCGTGGCCCGGCTGCTGGCCCGCGGCGACGCCCGCGGGAACACCGCGCCGCTGACGCCGCGCGAGCACGAGGTCCTGAAGCTGATGGCCGAGGGCCGGTCGAACGCGGCGATCGCGCACGCCCTGCACATCAGCGAGAGCGCGGTCGCCAAGCACACGGCGGGCATCTTCGGGAAGCTCGGGATCGAGCCGTCCGCCGACGACAACCGCCGGGTCCTGGCGGTCCTGGCCCATCTCCGCCGCTGAGGCGCGAAGCCCTCCGCGGCTGAGACGCGGGGCCCCGGCGGGCCCGTCCCCGTGCGGGGCGCCGGCCGGCCGCGCATGCTCGAAGCATGTCCGAGGTCACGACCACCGACCTGTACGAGGTGACGATGGCGCTCTCGTACCTGCGGGAGGACATGCGGGCGCCGGCGACCTTCAGTCTCTTCGTGCGCGCGCTGCCGCCGGGGCGCGGCTTCCTCGTCGCCGCGGGGCTCGAACCGGCCCTCGACCACCTCGCCCGCTTCCGCGTGGGCCGCTCGGACGTGCAGGAGTTCGCCGACGCGCTGCGCCGGCCCGTCGAGGACCTCGAACCACTGCACGGTCTGTCCTTCGACGGCGAGGTCCGCGCCGTGCCCGAGGGCCGGCTCGTCCTCCCCGGGGAGCCGCTCCTGGAGGTCACCGCGCCGCTGCCGCAGGCCCAGCTCGTGGAGACGTACCTGCTGTCCCTCGTCTGCCACCAGACGGCGGTCGCCTCCAAGTCTGCGCGCTGCGTGCTCGCGGCCGCCGGACGGACCCTCGTGGACTTCTCGCTGCGCCGCAGCCACGGCCCGGCGGCCGGCATACAGGCGGCGCGCCTCGGCGCCCTGGTCGGCTTCGCCGGCACCAGCAACGTCGCCGCCGCACGCCGCTACGGCATCCCGGTGGCCGGCACGATGGCCCACTCGTACATCGAGGCGTTCCCCTCGGAGGAGGCCGCGTTCCGGGCCTTCGCCCGCACCCATCCCGGACCGGTGACCCTCCTGGTCGACACCTACGACACCGACGGCGGGGTGGCGACGGCCGCACGCGTGCTCGCGGACCTCAAGCTGGGCCCCGGCTGCGCGATCCGGCTGGACAGCGGCGACCTGGGCGCGCAGGCGGGGCGGGCCCGGGCCGCCCTCGACGCGGCGGGGCTCACGGACGTGCAGATCATCGCCAGCGGCGGCCTGGACGAGTACGCCGTCGACCGGCTCGTACGGGAGGGGGCGCCGATCGACGCGTACGCCGTGGGCACGAAGGTCGGCACGGCCGCCGACGCCCCGTATCTGGACATGGCGTACAAGCTCGTCGAGTACGACGGGCGGCCGGTGATGAAGCTGTCGTCGGCGAAGGAGACGGCGCCGGGCCCCAAGCAGGTCTTCCGCGGTCCGGGGCTGCGGGACGTGATCGGGCTTGCGAACGAGGAGCCGCCGGAGGGCTCGGAGCCGCTGCTGCGGACGATGATGCGCGGCGGGCTGCGCACGGAGCCGCCCGACACCCTGGCCGCCGCCCGCGCCCGCTTCCAGGCGGACCTCGCCCTGCTGCCGGACGAGGCCCGGCGCATCGACGGCCCGACGCCGCCGACCCCCACGCCGTCGACACGGCTGACCGCGCTGACGACCGTCGTCCGGCACCGGATCGAGGCGCGCACGGGCCGGCCGGGGCGACGGTCGCTGCCCTGATGTGGCCCCCTAGCGCGGCGAGCGCCCTACCGGGGCGTCATGCCGTCCCGTCCCCGTCCGTGAACGCGGAGGGGACGATCTGCACGGGGCACTGGGCGTGGTGGATCAGGGCGTGCGCGACGCGGCCGAGGGCCGGTCCCACGCCCAGCGGGCGGCCCCCGCGGCCCATCACCACGAGATCGGTGTGCGCGCTCGCCTCGATCAGGATGCCGGAGGTGCTGGTGCCGGTCTCGACGTTGTGTCCGACGATCAGGTCCGGGTAAGCCCCGCGGACCCGGTCGGCGAGCTCCTTCAGCTTCTGGACGCGGCGCCGCGCGATCTCGTCGAGGTCGTCGAGCATGGTGGCGACGCTGCCGACATGGGTGAGCACGTTCCAGACGCTCACCAGCCGCAGGGTCGCCTTGCGCGCATGGGCCTCGGCCGCGGCGAGCAGCAGCCAGCTCAGATCCTCCACGCCGTGGACGGCCGCGGTCACCGTGCCCGTCTCGGGGCGCTCGCCCTCGCCGCGCACCACGATCACGGGCACCTCCGCGCGGGCGGCCACGCCCAGGCCGATGGAGCCGAGCATCAGGGAGGAGAAGCCGCCGAGGCCCCGGCTGCCGACGACGATCGTCCCGCGGCGGCCGCCGGCTGCCAGGAGACCGGCGACCGGTTCCTGCCGGCCGAGCTCCCTGGTCACGGTGAGGTCGGGGAAGCGCTCCCGGACGGCGCTCACCGTGTCGAGCAGCAGTTCGTTGCCCGCCTGGCGCACCGCCTCGATCGACTCCGCGGAGGACCACAGGGCGCGCCGGTCGGTGTCGGCGGCGTGGACGAGGTGCAACGGGCGGCCCCGCCGGTCCGCCTCGGCTGCGGCCCAGAGCGCCGCCGTCCGCGCGGCGGGGGATGCGTCGATGCCGGCGACGACGTTGCCGAGCACCGGCAGGGCGGGGGTCTGACGGTTCATGGCTCCTCCTCGGCAGTACGCCCGGGGACAGGGGGCGCGTCCCCAGGGGCCGACACCTTCCACAGTGGCCCCGCGCGACGCCGTTCGCGAGGGCCGTTCGGCCCGGAACCCGCACCGCCGGGCCCGTCCGCGGGGTGCAGCCCGGCCGGATCCGGCCGGGCCCGGCCGTCGGCACGGCGGGAGGAGGGACCCATCCGCTTCTCGCGGATCCTGATTGCGCGGTGCGCGGCTCGAAGCCGCTTCCCCGCGTCGGTGGGCGGGTCCCTCCTCACTCTCAGGAAACCACCGGCCGACCGCCGCTGCCAGGGCAGGGCCGGGCCGCCGGGCCGGGCCGCGGGCTCAGCGGTCGCCCGGCCCGGGGTGATCACCTGTCCCCGGGACGGCTGCCGTCTTCCTGGGAAGGCTGATCGACATGGTCAGGCCGCCGCCCGGGGTGTCCTCGGCGGTCACCGTGCCGCCCATCGCCTCGACGAAGCCGCGGGCGACCGCCAGTCCGAGGCCGACGCCGGCGCCCCTGGGCGCGTCGCCGTAGCGCTGGAAGGCGCCGAAGATACGGTCCTTGGCCTCGTCGGGGACGCCGGGGCCGCGGTCCACCACACGGAGTTCGACGCGGTCGGCGACGGCGCTGGCGGCGACCAGGACGGGTGCGCCGTCGGGGCTGTACTTCACCGCGTTCTCGACGATGTTGGCCACCGCGCGCTCCAGCAGGCCGCGGTCGACGACGGCCATCGGCAGGGTCTCGGGGATGTCGAGTTCCACGCTGTCGTCGGGGACGCCGACGAGCGCCATGGGCACGACCTCGTCGAGGTCGGTCTCGCGGAGTACGGCGGTGACGGTGCCGGTCTCCAGCCGGGACACGTCCAGGAGGTTGCCCACCAGGTGGTCCAGACGGTCCGCGCCCTCCTCGATGTTGGCCAGCAGCTCCGCCTGGTCCTCGACCGACCAGTCCACGTCCTCCGCGCGCAGCGAGGAGACGGACGCCTTGATGCCGGCGAGCGGGGTGCGCAGGTCGTGGCTGACGGCGGCCAGCAGCGAGGTGCGGATCTTGTTGCCCTCGGCGAGCCTGCGGGCCTCCTCGGCCTCGCCGACCAGCCGCTGCCGGTCCAGTACGACGGCGGCCTGGGCGGCGAACGCGCCGAGCACGCGCCGGTCCTCGGCCGGCAGGACGCGGCCCCTGAGGGCCAGCGCCAGATGGTCGCCCACGGGGATGTCGACGTCGGCGTCCTCGGGCCGGTCGGCCGGACGGTCTCCCTGGGCGACGACGCACGTCCACGGTTCGTTCTCGTCCCGGCGCTCCAGGAGCGCGACCGAGTCCACGGAGAAGGTCTCCCTGACCCGCTCCAGCAGGGCCTCCAGACTCGTCTCGCCGCGCAGGACGCTGCCGGCGAGGAAGGAGAGGGTCTCCGCCTCGGCGCGCAGCCGGGCGGCTTGGTGGGTGCGGCGGGCGGCGAGGTCCACGACGGAGGCGACCGCGATCGCGACACCCACGAAGATCACCAGGGCCACGATGTTGAGCGGGTCGGCGATCGTGAGCTTGTGGATCGGTGGGGTGAAGAACCAGTTGAGCAGCAGTGTGCCGAAGGCCGCCGACGCCAGGGCTGGCCGGAGTCCGCCGAGCAGGGCGGCGGCCACGGTGAGCGTCAGGAAGAGCAGGACGTCGTTGGCGAGGCCGAGGTCCGGCAGCGCGCCGCTCAGCAGCAGGGTGAGCAGCACCGGGCCGACGAGTCCGACGACCCAGCCCCAGACGGTGCGGGAGCGTCCGAGCCCCGGCCGGCCGGCCGCCGGCAGTCCCCCGCCCTTCGCCGCCTGGTCGTGCGTCACGATGTGGACGTCGAGGTCCGGGCCGGACTCGCGCGCGACCGTGGCGCTGACGCCCGGCCCGAAGACGTACTGCCAGGAGCGCCGCCGGCTCACGCCGAGGACGATCTGGGTGGCGTTGACGCCGCGGGCGAACTCGAGCAGCGCGGAGGGGATGTCGTCGCCGATGACGTGGTGGAAGGTGCCGCCCAGGTCCTCGACGAGGGTGCGCTGGACGGCCAGCTCCTTCGGCGAGGCCGCGGTGAGGCCGTCGCTGCGGGCGATGTAGACGGCCAGGACCTCGCCGCCGGCGCCCTTCTCCGCGAGCCGCGCGGCCCTGCGTATCAGGGTCCGGCCCTCGGGACCGCCGGTCAGGCCGACGACGATCCGCTCGCGGGAGCCCCAGATCTTCGAGACGCGGTGCTCGGTCCGGTACTCCTGCAGGTACTCGTCGACGCGGTCGGCGGTCCACAGCAGCGCCAGCTCGCGCAGGGCGGTGAGGTTGCCGGGACGGAAGTAGTTGGACAGGGCCGCGTCGAGCTTGTCCGGCTTGTAGACGTTGCCGTGGGCCATGCGCCGGCGCAGCGCCTGGGGCGACATGTCGACCAGCTCTATCTGGTCGGCGCGCCGGACGACCTCGTCCGGCACGGTCTCCTGCTGCCGCACGCCGGTGATCGCCTCGACGACGTCGCCGAGCGACTCCAGGTGCTGGATGTTGACCGTGGATATGACGTCGATCCCGGCCGCGAGCAGCTCCTCCACGTCCTGCCACCGCTTGGCGTTCCGCGAGCCGGGGACATTGGTGTGGGCCAGCTCGTCCACCAGGGCGACGGCGGGCTTGCGGGCGAGGACCGCGTCCACGTCCATCTCGGTGAAGACCGTGTTCCGGTACGGGATCTCCGCGCGCGGCAGCTGTTCCAGGCCGTGCAGCATCACCTCGGTACGCGGCCGGTCGTGGTGCTCGACGAAGGCGACGACGCAGTCCGTGCCGCGTTCAACCCGGCGGTGGGCCTCCGAGAGCATCGCGTAGGTCTTGCCCACGCCCGGCGCCGCGCCGAGGTAGATACGTAGTTTTCCGCGTCCCATGGTGTCGTTTCTCGTCGAGGTCGGACAGAGCGTTCAGAGGTCGGTCAGAGCGTTCGGTCGGGAGAGCCTTCAGGGGGCGGGATCGGGCGTCATGACTCGAAGCGGTAGCCCATGCCCGGCTCGGTGATGAGATGGCGGGGATGCGACGGGTCCGCTTCCAGTTTGCGCCGGAGCTGGGCCATGTAGACCCGCAGATAGTTGGTCTTGCTCCCGTACGTCGGCCCCCACACCTCCTCCAGCAGCCGGCGCTGGCTGATCAGCCGCCCCGGGTTGCAGATGAGGATCTCGAGCAGGTGCCACTCGGTCGGGGTCAGACGGACGTCGCGGTCGCCGCGCCGCACCTTCTTCGCCAGGAGATCGACCGTGAACCCGTCGGTCACGACCACCGCGGACGGCGTCTCGGCGCTCGGACGGTCCCGGCCCGGGGACTCCTCCATGCGACGGGTGGCCGCGCGCAGCCGGGCGAGCAGCTCGTCCATGCTGAACGGCTTGGTCATGTAGTCGTCCGCACCCGCGTCCAGCGCCCGGATCTTGTCCTCGGAGCCGCTGCGGGCCGAGAGCACCAGAACCGGCGCACGCAGCCGGTCGCGCAGGGCGCGGATGAGGTCGATGCCGTCCATGTCCGGGAGTCCGAGGTCGAGCACGATCGCGTCGGGGGGTCCGGCGGCCGCGAGGCGCAGCGCGGAGGTGCCGTCGGGGGCCGCGTCCACCTCGTACGTACGGGCCTTGAGGTTGATGACGAGAGCGCGCGCGAGCTGCGCGTCGTCCTCGACGACCAGCACCCGTGTCATCGGCGTGCCGCCTTTCGTCGTGTGCGTTCGGGTACGCGCCGGGAGCCGGCGGCCGGATCGTTCCCGGACCGCCGGCTCCCAGGGTGGGGGCGTAAGGACATCAGCCCTTGGCCAGTTCCTTGAGCGCGATGTTGAGTTGCAGGACGTTGACCCGCGGTTCGCCGATGAAGCCGAGGATGCGGTCGTCGGTGTGCTCGGCGACCAGCTTGTCGACCTGAGCCACCGTCAGGTTGTTCTTCTCCGCGACCCGGTGGACCTGGAGCTTCGCGTACTCCGGCGAGATGTGCGGGTCCAGGCCGGAACCGGAGGAGGTGACGGCGTCGGCGGGGACATCGGACGGCTTGACCTTGTACTTCGCGGTCGAGTTGTCCTTGACCACCGCAGCCTTCGCGTCCTTGACCCACTGGATCAGGTCCGCGTTGTCACCGGAGCGGTTCGTGGCGCCGGACAGGATCAGCGAGTACTGGGTGTTCACGCTGTTGCTGCCCAGACCGTTCGACGGACGCGGCTGGAACCACTTCAGGTCCGGGACAGCCGCCTCCTCCGGGTCGTCGGGGTTCTTCTTCGGCAGGTTGTAGGTCTGGCCGATGAGTTCGGAGCCGACGACCTTGCCGTCCGCGTCCTTGATCTCGGAACCGTTGGCCTTGTCGTGGAACGCGACCTGGGCGATGCCGGTGACGGCCAGCGGGTAGAGGACGCCGGTGATGACGGTCAGGACCAGGAGGGCACGCAGGCCCGCCCACAGCACCCGCCCGGTGTTTCCTACGGAAGTGTTCATCGTGGATCAGCCGATTCCGGGGATGAGGGAGATGAGCAGGTCGATGAGCTTGATGCCGATGAACGGCGCGATCAGGCCGCCCAGTCCGTAGATCCCGAGGTTGCGGCGGAGCATCTTGTCCGCGCTGGTCGGCCGGTAGCGCACGCCCTTCAGGGCGAGCGGGACCAGCGCGATGATGATCAGCGCGTTGAAGATGACGGCCGAGAGGATCGCGGACTCGGGCGAGGACAGGCCCATGATGTTGAGCTTGTCCAGCGACGGGTAGGCCACCGCGAACATCGCCGGGATGATCGCGAAGTACTTCGCCACGTCGTTGGCGATGGAGAACGTCGTCAGCGCGCCACGGGTGATCAGGAGCTGCTTGCCGATCTCGACGATCTCGATGAGCTTGGTCGGGTTGGAGTCGAGGTCGACCATGTTGCCGGCCTCCTTCGCGGCCGACGTGCCCGTGTTCATCGCCACACCCACGTCCGCCTGCGCGAGCGCGGGGGCGTCGTTGGTGCCGTCACCGGTCATCGCCACGAGCTTGCCACCGGCCTGCTCGCGCTTGATCAGCGCCATCTTGTCCTCGGGCGTGGCCTCGGCGAGGAAGTCGTCGACCCCCGCCTCCTGGGCGATCGCCCGCGCGGTCAGCGGGTTGTCACCCGTGATCATGACCGTCTTGATGCCCATCCGGCGCAGTTCCTCGAACCGCTCCCGCATGCCCTCCTTGACGACGTCCTTCAGGTGGATGACACCCAGGACCCGGGCGCCCTTGTCGTCCTTGACCGCGACCAGCAGCGGCGTGCCGCCGGCCTCGGAGATCGCGTTGGCCAGCGTGTCGGCGTCCTCGGCGACCTGGCCGCCCTGCTCGTTCACCCAGGCGATGACCGAGCCGGCCGCGCCCTTGCGGGTCTGCCTGCCGTCCACGTCCACGCCCGACATGCGGGTCTGGGCGGTGAACGCGATCCACTCCGCGTGGGCCAGCTCGCCCTGGTGCCGCTCCCGCAGCCCGTACTTCTCCTTCGCCAGCACCACGATCGAACGCCCCTCGGGCGTCTCATCCGCCAGCGACGACAGCTGGGCTGCGTCGGCGAGTTCGGCCTCGGTGGTGCCCTTCACGGGGACGAACTCCGACGCCTGACGGTTACCGAGCGTGATGGTGCCGGTCTTGTCCAGGAGCAGGGTGGAGACGTCGCCGGCGGCCTCGACGGCGCGGCCCGACATCGCCAGCACGTTGCGCTGCACGAGTCGGTCCATGCCGGCGATGCCGATCGCGGACAGCAGCGCGCCGATCGTCGTCGGAATCAGACAGACGAGCAGGGCCGTGAGCACGATCAGGGAGGTCTGGTCGTTCGCGCCGGCGTAGATCGCGAACGGCTTCAGCGTGACCACGGCCAGCAGGAAGACGATCGTGAGGGACGCCAGCAGGATGTTCAGGGCGATCTCGTTGGGCGTCTTCTGCCGGGCGGCGCCCTCGACCAGGTTGATCATCCGGTCGATGAACGTCTCACCGGGCTTCGTCGTGATCTTGATGACGATCCGGTCGGACAGCACCTTCGTACCACCGGTGACCGCCGAACGGTCACCGCCGGACTCGCGGATCACCGGCGCGGACTCACCCGTGATCGCCGACTCGTCCACCGACGCCACACCCTCGACGACGTCGCCGTCGCCGGGGATCACGTCGCCGGCCTCGCAGACCACCAGGTCACCGATCTTCAACTCGGTGCCCGGGACCCGCTCCTCGTTCTTGCCGACGATCCGGCGGGCGATGGTGTCCGTCTTGGCCTTGCGCAGCGTGTCCGCCTGCGCCTTGCCGCGGCCCTCGGCCACCGCCTCCGCCAGGTTGGCGAAGATCGTGGTCAGCCACAGCCAGGCGGTGATCGCCCAGCCGAACCAGTCCCCCGGGTCCTTCAGCGCCAGCACGGTGGTGACCACCGAGCCGACCAGCACCACGAACATCACGGGTGACTTGATCATCACGCGCGGGTCGAGCTTCTTGATCGCGTCCGGGAAGGACTTGACCAGCTGCTTCGGGTCGAACAGACCCCCGCCGACCCGACCGGCCGACTTATGACCGGCGGACAGGTCGCCGTGCGGCGCCTTCTCCGGCGTCACGGAGGTGGACATGGCGTCCTCGTGCTTCTTTACGTCGATGGTCATGCCGCGAGCCCTTCGGCGAGCGGGCCCAGCGCGAGGGCCGGGAAGTAGGTGAGACCGGTGATGATCATGATCGTGCCGACCAGAAGCCCGGTGAACAGCGGCTTCTCGGTCCGCAGGGTGCCCGCAGTCTCCGGGACGGGCGTCTGCTCGGCCAGCGAGCCCGCCAGCGCCAGAACGAACACCATCGGCAGGAACCGGCCGAGCAGCATCGCGATGCCGATCGTCGAGTTGAACCACTGCGTGTCCGCGTTCAGACCCGCAAAGGCGGAGCCGTTGTTGTTCGCACCGGAGGTGTAGGCGTAGAGGATCTCGGAGAAGCCGTGCGCGCCACTGTTGGTCATCGAGTTCGCCGGGGTGTCCAGCGCCATCGCCGCAGCCGTGAAGCAGAGCACCAGCGCGGGGGTGACGAGGATGTAGCAGGCGGCGAACTTGATCTCGCGCGTGCCGATCTTCTTGCCCAGGTACTCCGGGGTGCGGCCGACCATCAGACCCGCGATGAACACCGCGATCACGGCCATGATCAGCATGCCGTACAGGCCCGATCCGACACCGCCGGGCGCGATCTCGCCGAGCTGCATGCCCAGCAGGTTGATCCCGCCGCCGAAGCCGGTGTTCGAGGAGTGGAAGGAGTTGACCGCGCCGGTGGACGTCAGCGTCGTGGCGACCGAGAAGATCGCCGACGTGCTGATCCCGAAACGGGTCTCCTTGCCCTCCATCGCCCCGCCGGCCAGCTCGAACGCCGGACCCTTGCCCGCGAACTCCGTCCACAGCATCAGACCGGTGAAAACCAGCCAGATCGTGGCCATGGTCGCCAGGATCGCGTAGCCCTGCTTCAGCGAACCGACCATCCGGCCGAACGTCCGCGTCAACGCGAACGGAATGACCAGGATCAGCCAGATCTCGAACAGGTTCGACAGACCGTTGGGGTTCTCGAACGGGTGGGCACTGTTGGCGTTGAAGTAACCGCCGCCGTTCGTACCCAGCTCCTTGATGACCTCCTGCGAGGCCACCGCGCCACCGTTCCAGTCCTGCGTGCCGCCCATGAACTGGCCGACCTCGTGGATACCGGCGAAGTTCTGGATCGCACCCGTCGCGACCAGCACCAGCGCGCCGACCACGGAGATCGGCAGCAGGATCCGCACGACGCCGCGGACCAGGTCCGCCCAGAAGTTGCCCAGCTCACCGGTACGCGACCGGGCGAAACCACGCACCAGCGCCACCGCGACCGCGATACCCACCGCCGCGGACACGAAGTTCTGCACCGCCAGGCCACCGGTCTGCACCACGTGGCCCATGGCCTGCTCGCCGTAGTACGACTGCCAGTTCGTGTTCGCCACGAACGACGCCGCCGTGTTGAACGCCTGGTCCGGGTCGATCGACGCGAACCCGAGCGAACCCGGCAGGGAGCCCTGCACACGCTGCAACAGGTAGAGGAAGAGCACGCTCACCGCGGAGAACGCGAGCACACCCCGCAGATACGCGGGCCAGCGCATCTCGACGTTCGGGTTGGCGCCGATCGCCTTGTAGATCCACTTCTCGGGCTTGTAGTGCTTCTCCGAGGAGTACACACGCGCCATGTAGTCACCCAGCGGCCGGTAGGCGAGGCCGAGGGCGACGACAAGCGCCAGAAGCTGGAGGACACCAGCAAGAACGGGACTCATCCGGGCTCAGAACCTCTCCGGCTTGACGAGGGCGAGGACGAGGTACCCCACAAGGGCGACGGCCACGACCAGGCCGATGATGTTTTCGGCAGTCACAGCTTGGCCACCCCCTTGGCGATGACGGCCACCAGCGCGAAGATCGCGATCGTGGTGACGACGAAGGCCACGTCGGCCATCGTGAGCTCCTGGATGTGAGTGGTTTGGAGATGAACGGTCCATCGGACCTGTATGAGGAAACCGCTTTTCAGCCATGCCACGGCCGACGTTGACGGTCCCCTAACGCCTCCTGCGCCCGTCTTGACACGTCCTGTACGCCGGGCCGGGCGACGGGCCGGGGAAGGGTGACGCAGGGCATACGAAAGAGCCGCCGCACCCCGGTCTCGGGGTACAGCGGCTCGTTCTTCGGGTCGCCCGGCCGCGACCCCCCTCTGGGTCGCGGCCGGGCATGCCCCCGGGCCTGACGGCCGTCGCTCGGCGTGTTTCGGCTTCTCGGGGCACCCCCGCGGCGCTCAGTCTCGACCAAGGGAACGAGGCCGCCGTCCACCGTTGACGCTGCCCTGACGCTTCGGCGCGCGTTCCTGTCAGGCCCTTGACGGGCCGGGTCCGGCCGGCGCCAAGGAGCCGTCAGAACGGGCCGGACGGGCATCAGGGGGGTGTCAACGGGCCCGGATGACGCCTGCCCGGCGGCTACGTTCTTGCTCGGCCGCTCACCGCCGACGACGTCAGTGGCTCGACGACTCGGCGGCCGCCACGCGGCGCCGTGCCTCCCATCCGCATATGCGCCGCACCGAGCAGCGGCCTGCCGACCGTACGTGTTCCACGGCCCGGATCGGCAGGCCGCTGGCTCGTGTCTCCACCGCCCTCCCATCCCCGGACGCACCTCATATCACCGGGCGCCCCATCCGCCCCTCCAGTCCAGCCGCCGCCCGCCGTGCCGGGCGGCGGCTCCGTCATGAAGGTCGCCGCTTCGCATGCACCCTGCCGCCGTCCGTCAGGCGCCGTCCGTCCCGCCCAAGCCCCGGCCGACGCGGCCGCCCCGGCGCCGCCGGCGCAAGGTGGACGGCGGACTGATCGAGCCCGTACAGCTGCTGCGCTCGTTCCCCGAGGCCGTACGCAAACTGCATCCCCGGGTCCTGGTCCGCAATCCGGTGCTGTTCGTGGTGGCCGTAGGGTCGGTGCTCACCACGCTCTCGGCCGTCGTCCACCCGTCCGTCTTCACCTGGGTGATCAGTGTCTGGCTGTGGCTGACCGTGATCTTCGCCAACCTGGCCGAGGCGGTCGCCGAGGGACGCGGCCGCGCCCAGGCGGAGTCGCTGCGCCGGGCGCGTACGGACACGGTGGCGCTGCGGCTGCGGTACTGGCGGTACGGGACGGACGTCGACCACGCCGCGACGGAGGCCGTCGCCGCCACCGACCTGAAGCAGTTCGACTTCGTCCTGGTGGAGGCCGGCGAGCTGATCCCCGCGGACGGCGACGTGGTCGACGGGGTCGCCGCGGTCGACGAGTCCGCCGTGACCGGCGAGTCGGCGCCCGTGATCCGCGAGGCCGGCGGCGACCGGTCAGGGGTGACCGGAGGCACGACCGTCCTGTCGGACCGCATCGTCGTCCGTGTCACCTCCCGTCCCGGCCACTCGTTCATGGACCGGATGATCGCCCTCATCGAGGGCGCGAAGCGGCAGAAGACCCCGAACGAGATCGCGCTGAACATCCTGCTCGCCGCCCTGACGGTCGTGTTCGTCCTGGTCGTGCTCGCGCTGCAGCCGATGGCCGGGTACGCGGGGGCCGCGCAGTCCACCACGGTGCTCGTCGCCCTGCTCGTCACCCTCATCCCGACCACGATCGGCGCGCTGCTCTCCGCCATCGGCATCGCGGGCATGGACCGGCTGGTGCAGCGCAATGTGCTGGCGATGTCGGGCCGCGCGGTCGAGGCCGCGGGCGACGTGTCCACGCTGCTGCTGGACAAGACCGGCACCATCACGCACGGCAACCGCGCGGCCGCCGACTTCATCCCCTTCCCTGGCGTCGACGCGGGATCCCTGGCCGACGCCGCGCAGCTCTCCTCGCTCTCCGACGAGACCCCGGAGGGGCGGTCCGTGGTGGCCCTGGCCACCGCACGGTTCGGACTGCGCCCGCCGGCGCCGGGGGAACTGGGGGACGTCACGTTCGTCCCGTTCTCGGCGCAGACCCGGATGAGCGGCATCAATGTGCGCGGGGAGGCCGGCGGCTGCGTGGTCCGCAAGGGCGCGGCCACGCAGGTGATCGACTGGGTGCGGCTGCGCGGCGGCGCGGTGCCCGAGGCGGCCCGTACGTGGACGGACGCCGTGGCGGAGGGCGGCGGCACTCCCCTCCTGGTCGCGGTCCACGACGCCGACGGGGCGCGGCTGCTCGGCATCGTGCACCTCAAGGACGTGGTCAAGGACGGCATCCGGGAGCGGTTCGCCGAACTGCGCACGATGGGCATCCGTACCGTGATGGTGACCGGCGACAATCCGCTGACCGCGCGCGCCATCGCCGCCGAGGCCGGGGTGGACGACTTCCTCGCGGAGGCCAAGCCGGAGGACAAACTCGCCCTCATCAAGCGCGAACAGGAGGGCGGCAAACTCGTCGCGATGACCGGCGACGGCACCAACGACGCCCCGGCCCTCGCCCAGGCCGACGTCGGCGTCGCGATGAACACCGGCACGTCGGCCGCCAAGGAAGCCGGCAACATGGTCGACCTCGACTCCGATCCGACCAAGCTGATCGACATCGTCCGGATCGGCAAGCAACTCCTCATCACCCGCGGCGCGTTGACGACCTTCTCGATCACCAACGACGTCGCCAAGTACTTCGCGATCATCCCTGCGATGTTCGCCGGGGCGTACCCGGGCCTGGAGAAGCTGAACATCATGGGGCTGCACAGCCCGACCTCGGCGATCACCTCCGCCATCATGTTCAACGCCCTGATCATCGTGGCCCTGATCCCGCTGGCGCTGCGCGGCGTCCGCTACGTGCCGGCCTCGGCGCACGAGCTGCTGCGGCGGAACCTCGCGGTGTACGGGCTCGGGGGCCTGATCCTGCCCTTCGTCGGAATCAAGGCCATCGACCTCGTCGTCTCGACGATCCCCGGCATCTCCTGACGCACCGCCACTCCCAACTGCACGGGACCGTCAGGGAGATGTCAGGAAATCACCGGACTCCTTGAGGTCCCCGTCGCGCGGGGGTTGAATCAACTCCGTGAACAGCGCGTGGCTCCTCATCGACCGGCCGCCTCATCAGGCGTCGCCGCTCGTTGTGATGCCCCGCTGTCCGGAACCGGGATCCGCTCCGTCCGCCTCGCGCTGACGCACTCCCGTTCCCCCCGGGGCGCCACGACCACACCGGTCGCGGCGCCCTTCTCGTTTCTCCACTCCGATCCATCCCTCCACCAACCCCTGGAAGAACCATGTCTCCTTCCCTGCCCGGACACACCGTGCTGGTCACCGGCGCCACCTCCGGCATCGGCTACCAGACCGCCCGGCTGCTCGCCGAGAGCGGCGCGACCGTGCTCGTGCACGGCCGTACCACCGAAGAGGCGCACGCCGCCGTCGACCGCCTGGTCTCCCTCGCGGGCGTGCAGGCCGACCGGCTGTGCCCGTTCGGCGCCGACTTCGCCCGGCTGGAGGAGGTCGAGCAGCTCGCCGCCCGCGTCCTCGCGGAGCACCCGCACCTGGACGTGCTGGTGAACAACGCGGGCATGGCGGCCCCGGAGCGGCACACGGTCACCGTCGACGGCAACGAGATCGCCTTCCAGGTCAACTTCCTGGCGCACTACCTGCTGACCAGCCTGCTGGAGCCGGCCCTGACCACCGAGCCCGGCGGCCGGGTGGTCAACGTCTCGTCCTCGCTGCACCGCACCGGCTCCATCCAGTGGGCCGACCCCAACCGCGCCCGCCGCTACTCCCGGCTCGCCGCGTACGCGCAGTCGCAGCTGGCGCTGACCGTCTTCGCCGCCGACCCGCGGGTCACCGCCGTCTCCGTGCACCCCGGCATCTGCGCCACCAGCCTGCTGCCGCTGTACGCGCACCAGGGCGTCGCGCCGGCCGAGGGCGCGGCCCACGTCGTACGGCTCTGCGCCCCGGACACCGAGATCGTCAACGGCGCGTACTACGACCGCGACCAGCGGGTCACCCCCGCCCCCGCGGCCACCGAGCCGCGCACGGTCAAGCGTCTCAACAAGCTCGCCGACGTCCTCGTCGGCCACACCGCCTGAAGGAGCGACCCCCCATGTCGAAGCGCGCACGCAAGAAGAAGGCCCGCCGCAAGAAGAAGGCCAACCACGGCCGCAGGGCCGGCCAGCGCTGACGTCCCGCCGAAGGGGCGGCCACACCCGGGGTGACAGCCCCCGGAGTGGCCGCCCCTTCGCCGTTCCGCCCGTTCCTGCGCTCCCTGTGTCAGAGGGGCGTCATGGTTCGCCGGGGCGGCGTCAGCGGCTCGTCAGGGTGCCGGTCGGCGAGGGGCCGGCGTTCTACCGTGCCGATATGCGACGACCTCCTGTTTCCGTTCCCGGACCGCGGACGGACGGCCTGGTGCACGACAGCAGCTGGGCGGGCGAGTTCCGTGCGGCGGTCGGCTGCTCGGGGCTGCTGCTCGTGCTGTCGCTGACCGTGGACGGCGCGCACGGAACCCTGAACCTGCTGCACGCGGTGCTGTGGATCGGCCTCGCCGTGCTCCTGTTCGTCGTCCTGCTGCCGCCGCGGATCGCGGCGGGGCCCGGGCTGCTCACCGTGCGAGGGCTGTTCGTCCGCCGCTGGGTCCGTACGGACCGGCTCGTCTCGGTCCGCTGGGTCGACGGGGTGTCCGAGCGGCTGGTGCTGCGGGACGCCGACGGAGGCCGGGCCGAGCTCGATCCCCGCGTCCTCGTCGCCCAGCCGCGGCTGTGGCTGCTCCTGGAGGCGGACGCCCGTACGTCCCGGAACCGCGGCATCCTCCGTCACGGCGCGGGCGCGCTGGAGCGGCTGGCGCGGCGGATCGACAAGGAGGCCGCGCGCTCGGTGTTCCGGGTCTCCGGTCTCGACGACGTCTGAGGGACGACGTCTGAGGTCAGGCCGCGGGCCGGTCCGCGGTCCGTTCCGCGAGTGCCGCCAGGAACGGTGCGAGGAGCCCGGCCGCCAGGGCGGCCGTGTCCCGAAGCGGAATCCTCATCGCGCACCTCCGATCCTGTGCTTCAAGGCTGCGCCGGATGCAGGGATCGCGATATGCGGAGGGGAGATTCTGACGCGACTCTGACGCGCTCCGTGGCTCTCTGACGCACTTGGCGGCCTGACGCAGGCGTGGGGGGGGGGGGGGGGGGGGGGGGGGGGCGCCCCCCCCCCCGGGGCCCGCGGGGGGGCGCGCCCCCCCCCGCCGCCCCCGCCCCGCGGGGGGGGGGGGGC
>NZ_JBICVX010000006.1:0-216198 GCF_043199435.1 Streptomyces sp. NPDC048604 | reverse complement strand
GTTGGCTGGTTGCGCTTTTTGGGGGGGGGTTATTCTCACCGTACTCGGCCGCCCGCCGGGGCTCTCGGACCCTCTTGGCGGCCTCCCGCCGGCGGGGGGGGGGGGGGGGCGGCCCCCCCCCCCCACCGCGGTGCCTCAGGGTGCGAGCCGCAGCCTCAGCCGGCACACGGCCGCGTCGGTGTCGCGGCGGACGGCGTGGGCGACGACCGCGCCGCGCTGGTTCTGCAGGAGCCGCTGCCAGAGCCGTTCGGGCTCCGTCTCGGGGATGAGCACGGTGATCCGGGCGCCCGGGTCGTCGGCGGCCAGTTTCCGTACGTACGCGGTGATCGGCCGGCCGAGGGAGCGGCGCTCCGAGGGGAGGCGGACCAGTTCGACGCCGGGGTTCCACAGGGCCCAGTCGCGTTCCAGGGCCTCGGTCTCGGCGCGGTCCTCCGCGTCCGCGTGGCAGACGGTGACCGCGCGGACCTCGTCGCCGAGGGAGACGGCGGCGGTCAGGGCCTCACTGGTGAGCCGGGTCAGGGAGGAGACCGGCACGAGGACGAGGGAGCGCTCGCGGTGCGGGGGCTCGGGGATGCGGCCGCGGCCGAGGTGCTCGCCGATCAGGCCGTACGCCCGGTGCACGACCTCGAAGACGGCGACGAGCAGCGGCAGGGCGATCACGACGAGCCAGGCGCCGTCGTGGAACTTGGTGGCGGTCACGACGATCGCCGAGACGCCGGTGAGCAGCGCGCCGAGGCCGTTGAGCGTGGCCTTGCCCCACTCCCGGGTGGCGCGCCAGTGCAGGACCATGCCGGCCTGGGCGATGGTGAAGCCGATGAACACGCCGATCGCGAAGAGCGGGACGAGCGTGTTGGTGTCGCCGCCGGAGAACACCAGCAGCGCGGCGGAGACGACGGCGAGCCAGACGACGCCGTGCCGGTGCACCTGCCGGTCGGCCTTGAGGCCGAAGACGTGCGGGACGTAGTCGTCGCGGGCGAGCAGCTTCAGCAGGACGGGCAGGCCGCCGAAGGAGGTGTTCGCGGAGAGCGCCAGCAGCACCATCGTCGCGAACTGGATCACGTAGAAGGCCCAGTTGTGGCCGAGCGAGGCGTCGGCGAGCTGGGCGAGGACGGTGACGCCCTCGACCGGCTGCAGCCCGAAGCGGGAGATCAGCACGGACAGGCCGATCAGCATCACGCCGAGCAGGGCGCCGAGGGCGACCTCGGCGCGCATCGCGCGGCGGGCGGCCGGGGCGCGGAACGACGGCACCGCGTTGGCGATGGCCTCGACGCCGGTCAGGGCGGAGCAGCCGGAGGCGAACGCCTTGAGCAGCAGCAGGGCGCCGACGGTCGTGGCGTTGTCGGCGAGGACGGAGGCGTGCCCCGCGGAGGCCGCGGTGGACACGGGCGCGTCCCGGAAGAGGCCGACGGCGATGAGGACGAGGATCGCGCCGATGAAGACGGCGGTCGGGACGATGAAGGCGCGGGCCGAGTCGACGATGCCGCGCAGGTTGACGGCCGTGATGAGCACGAGGACGCCCAGGCATATCCACAGCCGGTCGTCGTAGAGGGCCGGGAACGCGGAGGTGAGCGCGGCGACGCCGGCCGTGACGGCGACGGCGACGTTGAGCACGTAGTCGAGGACGAGGGAGCCCGCCGCCACCAGACTCGTCCGGCGCCCGAGGTGCGCCTTGGCGACGGCGTACGAGCCGCCGCCGTCCGGGAAGGCCCTGATGACCTGGCGGTACGAGGCGACGAGCACGGCCAGCAGCGCGGCGATCGCGAGCGTGACGGGGAGGGTGAACCCGAGCCCGTAGCCGCCGGCCGCGGCGAGGACGAGGACGATGGCCTCGGGTCCGTACGCCACGGAGGCCATGGCGTCCAGCGAGAGCGCGGCGAGTCCCGTGACCGTCGTCAGCTTGTGGCGGGCGCCGGTATCAGGAGGCTCTTCGGAGCTGGGTGCGGTGCCGTTGGCGGCAGTGAGGACGGCCATGTACGTGTTCCCTTTCAGGCTGGTCCGCCCATGGTGGGGTGGCGTCCGCCCCGCGCCGCTCGCCCTCACGCGCCCTTGACGCCGCGCGGCCCGCTCCGTACACGTCCTTGACGCGAACCCGCCGTACGAGGGGCTACGGGCGCGCGGGGGCGGGCTGTCGGGGCCGGCGGCCCCAGGCGGTCAGCAGCCCTGCCGAGAGGGCGGCGCAGGCGTCGGAGTCCAGGTAGCGCAGGGCGGCGTCGACGGCGGCGTCGTCGACCAGGCCGGTGGCGAGCATGGGTTCGCGGCTGCGCTGCCAGGTGTCGGCCCAGAAGCGGCTGAGGGGGCTGCCCGGCTGCAGCGGGGGCACGTGGATCTCGGCGGCGACGTCCGTGAGCCCGGCCTCGCGCAGCAGGCTCGGGTACGAGGGAACCCAGGAGACGTCCGTGCCGATGGCGGTCCGCAGTCCCTGCCACATGGCCCGCATCACCACGGTGTACGGCGTGGCCGGCGCGCGGTCGCTCGTGAGGTCCACCGCGTCGCCGAGCACCAGGATCCCGCCGGGTTCGACGAGGTCGGCCAGCCGGGCGATCAGGCGCTCGCGCTCGGGCAGGTGCATGAGGACGAAGCGGGCGTGGACGAGGCGGAAGCGGCCGGGGGCGAAGTCCGGGGCGGTGAGGTCGGCCTCCAGCACGTCGAGCCCGGGGACCGGGCGTGCGGCGAGGAAGCGGACGTCGCGGTCCACGGCGAGGACGCTCGCCGCTCCGGCCTCCTCCAGGAGCCGGCGGGAGATCGTGCCGGTGCCGGCGCCGACGTCCAGGCAGTGCCAGCCCGTTCCGGGCCCGAGGGCCCGGAGCCGTGCCATGGTGAGGTCGTCGTACACGAGGGCGCCGTAGTCGATGCGCTCGCCCTCGCCCGCCTGCCCGGGGCGGAACACGGCCTCGCCGTAGCGGCCGGAGCCCGGCGCCGCCGTCATGCCGCCGCTCCGTGCGCAGTAACCATGGGCGAACCTCTCAGGCGGCGGGGGGTACGGGGCGGGCGTGCGACGCCCGCCCCACCGGTCTCCACCGATCTTCCACCGGTCCACGCCGGGGCGACCGAGGCGCGCCGTGCGGCTTTGCCGAAAAGGATCTTGTCCGCCGTGGTGCGGGGCACACAGGCTGAAGGGGTTTCGCAAGCGAGTCCGTCGCATAGGGGGAAGCACAGTGCAGGGCACGGATGTGGACGGCCGGTACGTGGTCGTGGTGAACGACGAGGAGCAGTACTCCATCTGGAGCGAAGGGCGCGAGCTGCCCGCGGGCTGGCGGGAGGCCGGGTTCGCAGGGGCCAGGGAGGAGTGCCTGGCCCTTGTCGAGGAGGTCTGGACCGACCAGCGGCCGCTGAGCGTGCGGCGGAGCTCCGCCGGCTGACGAACCGCGCGGCGGCAGACAGGACGCATGCGGGTGTGCCGAAATCGGGCGCACCCGCTTTTCGTTGCGCTGCGCCCCCACTGTTTTCGGCCACTTCTACGTTCCGAGGATTCGTCATGTTCCGTGTTCGTTTTGCCCGCCCCGCCGTGAAGGGAACAAGCCGGTGGCTTTGCCCTTGAATCGGCCCGGCCGGGCCGCCGGGTCTTTGGACCTGCGCCAGCTCGCCGCATTCCACCGCGTCGCCACACTGCGCAGTTTCACGAAGGCGGCCGCCGAGTTGAATTACGCCCAGTCCAGCGTGACCAGTCAGATCAAGAATCTCGAAGCGTCCCTGGGCGTCGATCTTTTCGAACGTTCGCGGGGACAGGTGCGGCTCACTCCGGCCGGCGAGCAGCTCGCGCCCTACGCCGAGCGCATCCTCGCGCTCGTCGACGAGGCCAGGGAGCGGACGGCCGGGTGGGCCGAGCCCGCCGGACTGCTGAGCGTCGGCGCGATCGAGAGCCTCGTCTCGTACCGGATGCCGCCGGTCCTGGAGTACTTCCACCACCAGTTCCCGCTGCTGCGGCTCTCGCTGCGGGCCGCGCCGGGCGGGCAGATCCGCGAGGCGCTGCGGCAGGGCACGCTGGACCTGGGGGTGTTCATGGACGCGCGGACCGAGCACTCCGGACTGCGCACCGAGGTCCTGCGGGACGAGCCGCTCGTCGCGATCGCCGCGCCCGGACATCCGCTCGCCGGGGCGTGCGGGCTGGCCACCGAAGATCTGGTGTCGTCCCCGATCCTGGTCCCGGAGCCGGGGGCCTGCTACCGGGGGCTGCTGGAGGCCGAGTTGGCGGGCTCCGCGGGCCGGTCCGCGTCCACGCTGTTGGAGTTCGGGACCGTCGAGGCCATCAAGCGCGGGGTCGCCGCGGGCCTGGGCGTCAGCGTCGTGCCGGAGTTCGCCGTGGCGGACGGGCTGGCGGCGGGAAGTCTCGTGGCGCTGGACTGGCCCGTGCCGTTCACGGTCCGTACCCAGATCGCCTGGCGGCGCAGTCGGCAGGTCAGCCGCTCCATGCGGGCGTTCGTGGAACAGACGACCGCGGCGTCCGCTCTGTGTCCGACCTCGGCACCCGCCGCGGCTCCGGCTTCACAGAGGAGAAAGCGGACCGATCGAATTCTTCGATGCCTGTGATCGGAAACGCCGTTCCGTGATCGATTGACCCTGCCGATCATCATGATCAAGGCTGTGAGCGATCCCAAGATCGGCGATTTACCGCACACACATTCGGGGGCATGATGCGGCGGACGCTCGGGCAACCAGGGCTGCCTGTACGCATGTTGGGCGGCAGCGTACACCACGAATCGGGCACCGACGGCATTCCCGGGGAATCGCCGTGACGCACCCGGGGGAACGGGAAGCGGATCGCTGGCTCCGCTGCTTTCATCCCCGTGTCTCCGCGGAACACACCCTCGTCTGCTTTCCGCACGCCGGCGGCGCGGCCAGCTACTACCACGGCATTTCGGCGGCGCTCGCCCCCGATGTCGAGACGCTCGTCGTCCAGTACCCGGGGCGCGAGAAACGTCTCTTCGAGGAACCGGCGCCGTCCGTCGAGTGGCTGGCCGACGCGGTGGCCCGGGCGCTGGTCGCCCGCGGCGTGCAGCGGCCCGTGCTCTTCGGGCACAGCAGGGGGGCGATCGTCGCTTTCGAGACGGCGCGGCGCCTGCACCGCACCGCCGGGCAGCCCGCCGCCCTCGTCGCGTCGGCCTGCGCCGCGCCCTCCCACCCGGAGGCCCGCCGGGCCCTGGGGGACGGACTCGCCGGGCAGAGCGACACGGAGGTCCTCACCCGGCTGCTGGGGCTGGGCGGCACCGACGCCGACGTGGCGCAGCACGCGGAACTGATCGAGCTGGTCCTGCCCGCGCTCCGCGCCGACCTCGCCGCCCTGACCCGCTACCGGGCCGCTCCCGACGCGACCGTGCCGTGCCCGGTCTCGGTGTACGCGGCGGACGACGATCCGGACGTCCCGGCGGCGGACGCGGCCCTCTGGGGCCGTCACGCTGCCGGCGGCACCGTCGAGGTGCACCGCTTCGAGGGCGGCCACTTCTACTTCGGGTCCCTCCCCCGGCCCTTCCTCGACCGGCTGCAGCAGACCGTCCGCACCGCCCGGAAAGGGATCGCGTTCGCATGACCTCCAGTGGATTCGTCGTGGAGGAACTGGCCCGGCTCTGGTCGGAGCTGCTCGGCACGCCCGAGCCGGCGCCCGGCGCCGAATTCGCCGCGCTCGGCGGCGATGAGCGGACCGCACAGCGGCTCGCCGAACTGCTCGACGAGGAGCTGGGTGTCCGGGTCCCCGCCGCCGAACTCCTCGCCGCGGCAACACTGGAGGGCATGGCCGCGGTGGTCCACGCCGCCATGAAGGGACCCGTCGCCGCGCCCTCCTCCGGTCCGGGGCCCCGGACCGTCCCGTACGAGCCGGACGCGCGGCCCGCGCTGTCCTTCGCCCAGCAGCGCCTGTGGTTCATGCAGCAGCTCGACCCCGGGAGCACCCTCTACAACATCCCCACCGTGCTGCGGCTGCGCGGCGCCCTCGACCGCGCGGCGCTCGGGCGGGCGCTCGACGCGGTGGTGGCCCGCCACCAGGTGCTGCGCACCACGTACGCGGCGCCCTCCGGCGTACCGCACCAGGTGATCGCCCCGCCCGCGCCGGTCCCGCTGCCGTGCACCGACGTGTCCGACGCCGGCGCCCCGGAGGCGGAGGCGCGGCGGATCGCCGCGGCGGAGGCCCGGCGGGTGTTCGACCTGGCGTCCGAGCCGCCGCTGGCCGCCCGTCTGGTGCGGCTCGGGCCCGAGGAGCACCGGCTCGTCGCGACGTTCCATCATGTCGCCGTCGACGGCGCGTCGGTGGAGCGGTTCTTCCACGAACTCGGCGTCCTCTACGGCACGCCGGACGCACTGCCCGCACCGACCCTGCAGTACGCGGACTTCGCCGCCGGTCAGCGCGAGCGGCTCGACGGCGACGCGCTGAAGGCCCTGGTGGCGCACTGGCGCGCCGTCCTCGGCGACGACCCTCGCCCCACCGAACTGCCCAGGGACCGCCCGAGACCGGCCTCCAAGAGCTTCCGCGGCGCCGTCGCCGCTCGCCTCCTGCCGGCCGAACTGGTGCGCGCCGTCCGGACCTTCGCGCGCACCGAGCGGGCGACCGCGAACATGACGCACCTGGCGGCGCTGTACGCGCTCCTCGCCGGCTGGTCCGGGGCCGAGGACATGACGGTGGGCATCCCCGCCGCCGGGCGCACCCGGGCCGAGCTCCAGGAGCTGGTCGGCTGCCTGATCAACATGGTGCCGGTACGGGCCCGGCTCGACGGGGCCCCGGACTTCCGGGCGCTGGTCGGCCGGACCCGGGCCGCGGTGCTGGATTCCGCCGCGCACCAGGAGCTGCCCTTCGACCGGCTCGTCGAGGCGCTGGTCTCCCGGCGCGGCCGGGACTTCATGCCGGTGTTCCGGGTGATGTTCAGCTACCTGGGCGAGCGCAGGCCCCCCGTGTTCGCGGGCCTCGGGCCGTGCGAACTGGACCTGACCGGACCGCAGGACACCGCCAAGTACGACCTGAGCCTGTACGTGGAGGAGCGCGGCGGGGACGCGGTGGAGCTGTCCCTGGAGTACGACACCGATCTGTACGGGCCGGACACGGCGGCCCTGCTGCTCACCGGGTACGAGCGGGTCCTCGCGGCGGCCGTCGCCGCCCCGGACGCCCCGGTCGCCGAACTGCCCGCGCTCCGCTCACCCGTTGACGCCCACGCCCACGCCCACGGCCACGGCTACGGCCACGAGAGGAAGACCGACCTTGACCGTTGACGAACGCGTCCCCGCGCCGACGCCGGCCGCCGGCGCACCGGGGCGTCCGACCCTGCACCGGTGGTTCGAGCGTCAGGCGGCGCTGCGCGGCGAGGCCGTCGCCGTGAGCGGCCCCGACGGGCGGCTGACCTACCGGGAGCTGGAGCGGGACGCCAACCGGCTCGCCCATCACCTGCGGTCGCTGGGCGTCGGCCCCGAGGTTCCGGTGGCGGTCTGCCTGGAGCGGACCACCGGTCTGGTCACGGCGCTGCTGGCGGTGCTCAAGGCGGGCGGGGCGTACCTGCCCGTGGACCCGGCGAGCCCCGCGGAGCGCCGGGCGTTCATGCTCGCCGACGCGAAGGCGAGGGTCCTGGTCACCGACCGGGCCGACGGCGGCGCGGGCACGGCGGTCACCGTGCTGACCGGTCCGGACGGCACGGATCTGTCCGGGTACCCGGACTCCGCCCCGTCCGACGGGGGCGCGGTCGCGGCGAACCTCGCCTATGTGATCTACACGAGCGGTTCGACCGGCGCGCCGAAGGGCGTCATGGTGGAGCACCGCCAGGTGACCGCGCTGCTCGCCGGCACCCGCGACCGGTTCGGGTTCGGGGCGGACGACGTGTGGTCGATGTTCTCGTCCGCCGCGTTCGACGTGTCGGTGTGGGAGCTGTGGGGCGCTCTGCTGCACGGCGGCCGGCTGGTGGTGGTCCCGGATGACACGCGCCGCTCGCCGCAGGACTTCCACGCGCTGCTGCACCGCGAGGGGGTCACGGTCCTCAACCAGACGCCGGCCGCCTTCCGTCAGCTCGTGCGGTACGAGGAGGAGCTGGTCGAGCGCGGCGAGAAGCCCGCCGAACTGGCGCTGCGCGTGGTGGTGTTCGCCGGTGAGGCGCTGCCGCCGGAGTCGCTGCGGCCGTGGCTGGAGCGGCTCGGCGACGCCTGCCCCGAGCTGGTGAACATGTACGGGATCACCGAGACGACGGTGCATTCCACGTACCGCCGGATGACCGCGGCGGATCTTCAGAGCGCCGAGTCCGTGATCGGCGGGGCGTTCGAGGGCTGGTCGCTGCGGGTGATCGGCGCGGACGGCCTGGAGGCCCCGGCCGGGACCCCCGGCGAGCTGTACGTGGGCGGGGCGGGCGTCGCCCGCGGCTACCTCGGCCGCCCGGCGCTCACCGCGGAAAGGTTCCTGCCGGATCCCGACGCGGACGTGCCGGGCGCCCGTCGCTACCGCTCCGGCGACAGCGCGCGGCGCTCGCCGGAGGGCGGCGACCACGCGTACCTGGGGCGGCTCGACCACCAGGTGAAGATCCGCGGTCACCGGATCGAGCTCGGCGAGATCGAGAACGCGCTGGCCGGGCATCCGGCGGTGCGGGACGCGGTGGCGGTCGTGGACCGGGACACGGCCGGCGAGCCGCGCCTGGTGGCGTACTGGGTGGCCGCCGCGGGCCCCGGCGGCGACGCCGACACCTCGCACCTGCGGGAACACCTGGCCCGGACACTCCCCGAGTACATGCTGCCGAACGTGTTCGTGGCCCTGGAGCGGCTGCCGCTGACCGTCAACGGCAAGGCGGACCGGCGGGCGCTCCCGGCGCCGGAGGCCGTACGGCCGGAGCTCGGCACGGACTTCGCGGCGCCGGCCACGCCGGTGGAGCAGACCCTCGCCGCCCTCTGGGGCGAGCTGCTGTCGGTCGACCGGGTGGGTCTCGACGACGACTTCTTCGAGCTGGGCGGCCACTCGATGCTGGCCACCCAGGCCGTGGCCATGGCCAAGGAACGGCTCGGGGCGCCCGTGACCCTGCGGATGCTCTTCGACCGCCCGACCGTACGGGAACTCGCGAGCGGTCTGGAGGACCTGCTCGCCGCACGCCACGACGACACCGACAGGGGGAAGGCATGACCGAGCGGACGGACGTGACGGTGCCGGAGGGGACGGAGCTGCCGGACGGGACGGAGCTGCCGGAGCAGAGCGTCGCCATCATCGGGATGAGCGGACGCTTCCCCGGCGCCCCCGACGTCGACGCCCTGTGGCGGCTGGTCGTGGCGGGCGCCGACGGCGCCACCCGGTACACCGACGAGGAACTGCTCGCCGCCGGGGTGCCTCAGGCGCAGCTGGAGGACCCGGCGCTGGTCAAGTCGGGCTATCCGCTGGAGGGTTACGACCGGTTCGACGCGGCGTTCTTCGGGATGTCCCGCTCCGAGGCGGAGCTGACGGATCCTCAGCACCGGCTGCTGCTTGAGACCGCGTGGCAGGCGCTGGAGCGCGCCGGGTACCCGGCGGGCGCCCACGACGCCAGGACCGGTGTGTTCACGGGCGTCGCGGGCAACGGCTACCAGCGCGAGCGTGTCCCGCAGGACGGACCGGACGGCCGGGTGTCGGACGAGATCCAGGTGGGGATCGGCAACGACCCGGGCATGCCGGCGCTGCGCGTCTCGTACAAGCTGGGGCTGACCGGGCCGAGTATGACCGTGCAGACCGCCTGTTCGTCGTCGCTGGTGGGCGTGCACCTGGCGGTGCAGTCGCTGCTCTCGCGGGAGTGCGACCTGGCGCTCGCGGGCGGTGTGGCGGTGCGGGAGCTGGAACCGCGCGGCTACCGGTACGAGGAGGGGGCGATCCTCTCCGAGGACGGGCGCTGCCGCCCGTTCGACGTGCGGGCGAGCGGCACGGTGTCGGGTGACGGCGTGGCCGTGGTGGTGCTGAAGCGGCTGGAGGACGCGGTCGCGGACGGCGACCACGTGCACGCGGTGATCCGGGGCTCTGCGGTCAACAACGACGGCTCCGACAAGATCGGTTTCACGGCCCCCTCGGCGCGCGGGCAGGCGGAGGTGATCTCCGAGGCCCTCGCGGTGGCCGGGGTCGAGCCGGGCTCGGTCCAGTACGTCGAGGCGCACGGCACGGCCACCCCGCTGGGCGACCCCATCGAGGTGCAGGCGCTCACGGAGGTGTTCGGACCGGAACTGCCCGCCGGGTCGGTGCACTTGGGCTCGGTGAAGTCCAACGTGGGCCATCTGGACGCGGCTTCCGGGGTCACGGGCCTGATCAAGGCCGCACTGGCGCTGGAGCACCGGCACATCCCGCCGACCGCGCACTTCACCGCGCCGAACCCGCGACTCGCACTCGACAAGGGCCCGTTCCGGGTGGACGCCGAGGGCCTGCCGTGGCCGGAGACGGCCGAACCGCCCCGCGCCGGGGTGAGCGCCTTCGGCATCGGCGGCACCAACGCCCATGTGGTCCTGGAGGCCGCGCCCCGGGCCGGGGCCGCCGCGGACGACGCCGGCGGGTGGCAGGTGCTGCCGCTGTCGGCGCGGACGCCGGAGGACCTGCGGGCCGCCGCCGACCGGCTGGCCGACGCGCTCGACGCCGGCTCCGGTCCGGGGCTCGCGGACACCGCGTACACCCTCCAGGCCGGGCGGGGCGCCCTCCCCCACCGCCATACCGTCGTCGCCTCCGGCCGCGCCGAGGCCGTGGCCGCGCTGCGGGGGCCCGCGGCCGCCACGGAGCCGGCGGCGCCGGAGGGCCAGGCGCCCGCCGTGGTCTTTCTCTTCCCGGGGCAGGGCGCCCAGTACGCGGGGATGGGCGCGGAGCTGTACCGCACCGAGCCGGTGTTCCGCGAGGCGTTCGACGCCTGCGCCGAGATCCTGACGCCGCTGACCGGCTGGGACGTGCGCGAGGTCGTCTTCGCGACGGACGAGAGCGGCGCGGGCGAGGCTGTCGCGCGCGAGGATGCCGGCGGCGGCGCGGGTGAGCGGCTGCGGCAGACGCGCTACACCCAGCCGGCCGTCTTCTGCGTCGACTACGCCGTGGCCCGGCTCCTTCAGTCGTGGGGCGTACGGCCGGATGCGATGACCGGGCATAGCCTCGGCGAACTCGTCGCGGCCTGCCTGGCCGGGGTGTTCGGCCTGGAGGACGCCCTGCGCGTGGTGGCCCGGCGGGCCGAGCTGATGCAGGAGACCCCGCCCGGCGGCATGCTGTCCGTGCTGCTCGACGAGACGGCCGCCGCCGAGGCGGTGCAGGGCTCGGGCGCCGTGATCGCCGCCGTCAACGCGCCCGGTTCGTGCGTGATCGCCGGCACCGCGCAGGAAGTGGCCGCGGCCCGCCGGACGCTGGGGGAGCGGGGCGTGGCCGTGAAGGCGCTGGAGACCTCGCACGCCTTCCACACCCGGCTGGTCGAGCCCGCGCTGCCCGGACTGGCCGAGGTGCTGCGCTCGGTGACGCTGCGCAAGCCGTCGATCCCGTTCCTGTCCAATGTGACCGGCACCTGGATCACCGACGAACAGGCCACCGACCCCGCGTACTGGGTGGCGCACACCCGTGAGCCGGTCCGGTTCGCGGACGGCGTGTCCACGCTGGCCCGGCGCGGCCCGGCCGTCCTGGTCGAGGCGGGCCCCGGCAGTCAGCTCACCGGTCTGGTCCGCAGCCACACCGAGCCCCGGCCCGTGGTCACCCTGCTCCCCCGCCCGCGCGGGGCGGCGGCCCCGGCCGAGGGCCGCACGCTGCGCGAGGGCCTGGGCGAGCTGTGGCGGCACGGCGTGGCCGTCGACTGGGCGGCGCTCCACCACGGCCGCGCCCGGCGCCGAGTCCCGCTGCCCGCCTACCCGTTCCGGGGGCCGAGCCATCTGCTGCCGCGCGTGGAGACAACGGCGGCGGCCGGTGTCCGCACCGACCCGGCGCGCTGGACGTACACCCCGGTGTGGCACCCCGCTCCGCCGCCGGGGCCGGCGACGACGGACCCGCAGAACTGGCTGGTGCTCGCCGACGCCCGCGGGCTCGCCGACGCGCTCGCGGCCGGGCTGCGCGAGCAGGGCCACACGGTCGTCACCGTCGCGCGGAGCGCCGGCTACGCCCGTACCGCCGACCACGCGTTCACGGCCGGCCCGGCGCACGCCGACGACCTGCCGAGGGTCGTGCGCGAGCTGCGCGCCGACGGCCTGGCGGTCGACCGCGTGCTGCACGCCTGGCCGGTCACCGACCCCGGCGCGGTGCGCGGCCGGGACGTCTCCGCGCGGCACGCCGAGGCGCTGGACCGCGGGTTCCACGCCCTGGTGGGGCTGGTGCAGGCGCTGGACGCGTCCGGCGAGGACCGCCCGGTGCGGATCGACGTCCTCACCGACGATCTCCAGGACGCGTACGGCACCGCCGTCGTGCTGCCCGAGCGGGCCACGGTGCACGGCGCGGTGACGGTGCTGCCCCAGGAGTACGCCTGGCTGACCTGCCGCGTCGTGGACGTGAGCCTCGGTTCGGGGCAGGGGTCGCTCGTCGGCCCGCTGCTCGCCGAACTGGCGGGCCCGGACACGCAGTCGCCGGTGGCGTACCGGCGCGGGCTGCGGCTGCGGCGGGCCTACGCGCCGGTCCCGCTCGCGCCGGCGGAGCGGGCGTGGTCCGAGGGCGGCGGCCACCTGGTGACCGGGGTGTCCGGCGAGGCGGGGCTCGGCTTCGCCGAGCACCTGGCGGCGTCCGGCGCCCGGCTGCTGCTGGTCGGCGGACCGGAGCCGTCCGGGGACCCGGCCGGCCCGGCCGCGCAGGAGCACGCGGCGCGGCTCGCGGCGCTGCGGGCGGAGGGCGCGGCGTACCGGGAGGCGGACCTCGCCGACCCGGAGCAGGCGCGGGCGGTCGTGCGGGAGGCGCGGGAGCTGTTCGGTCCGGGCGGGCTGCGCGGAGTGCTGCACTTCCCGAAGGCGCGGGGCTCGGGCCTGGTGGCGCTGAAGTCCCGGGCGGACTTCGAGACGGTGCTCGCGGTGCGGGTGCGCTCCACGCTGCTGCTGGACGAGCTGCTGGCGGACGAGCCGCAGGCGTTCCTGCTGCTGGGCTCGGCGACCACCGGCATCACGGGCGGCTTCGGGCAGTCGGAGAACACCGCGGCCGCCGCGTTCCTCGACGCCTACGCGCCTTCCGCGGCGGCGGGCGGCCGCCGGGCCGTCGCGTTCGACGTGACCCAGTGGGCGTGGGACGACTGGTTCGAGCAGCAGATGGCGGGCCTGCCGGAGGTGCGGGCGCTGTACGAACGGCTCCGCCGCGAGCAGGGTGTGCCGGTGCCGGAGGGCCTGGCCCTCGCCCGGGCCGCCCTCGACGGCGGACTGCCGCAGGTCGTGGTCTCCCGGGCGGACTTCCAGGACGTGCTGGCCGACGGGACGAACCTGTCGGCGACCGCGTTCACCGACGCACTGGGCGGCGACGGGCCGGGCACGGACGACGCCTGGGACCCGGCGGCGGTGTGGCCGGACGACGAACTCGCCCAGTCGGTGGCCCGGATGTGGCGGGACATGCTCAGGATCTCGCCGATCGGACCCGACGACGACTTCTACGAGCTGGGCGGGAACTCCCTGTTCGCGATCCAGATCGTGAGCCGGCTGCGCCAGGCGCACGGCGACTTCCCGATGAGCGCGGTCTTCGAGGCGCCGACCGTCGAGGGGCTCGCCGCGGCGATCCGGGCGCACCAGGCGGAGGCGATCGGCCTGGACGAGTTCGAGGCGCTGCTGCGCGAGGTCGAGGGCCTGTCGGCGGACGAGGCCGAGGCGAAGCTGCAGGAGGAGGGATGACCGTGTCGGAGCAGAGCGCGGGAACGGACGGAGCGGACGAAGCCCGCCGGATGCAGGAACGGCTGGCCTCGCTGTCGCCGAGCCAGCGTGCCGTGCTCGAACGGTCCCTGCGCGAGCGGAAGCTGAAGGCGCCGACGGGTCTCCAGACCGGGACCGCGGCGCGCACCGCGCCGAAGGCCGCGCCGCGCCGGTCGCGGCGGCCGGGCAGCACCATGGACTTCAGCCTGTTCTTCTTCTCGGGCGACGGCACGACGGCGGGCTCGGACAAGTACCGGCTGCTGCTCGACAGCGCCCGGTTCGCCGACCGCAACGGGTTCGACGCGATCTGGGTGCCGGAGCGGCACTTCGTGGACTTCGGCGGCCTGTACCCGAACCCGTCGGTCCTGGCGGCGGCGCTCGCGGTGGCGACCGAGCGGATCCGGATCCGCGCCGGCAGCACGGTGCTGCCGCTCCACCATCCGGTGCGGGTGGCCGAGGAGTGGGCGGTCGTGGACAACCTGTCGGGCGGCCGGGTCGGGATCTCGGCGGCCTCCGGCTGGCACCCGGACGACTTCCTGCTCGCGCCGGGCGACGGCCAGCAGCGCTATCCGCGCCGCAAGGACGAGATGTTCGAGGCGATCGCCACGATCCGGCGGCTGTGGGCGGGCGAGGCGGTGGAACTGCCGCGTGCCGACGGCAGCCCGCAGAGCGTGCGCTCGCTGCCCCGGCCGATCCAGCCGGAGCTGCCGGTGTGGGTGTCCACGCAGGGCAGCCGGGAGACGTTCGTGCGGGCCGGCGAGATCGGCGCCCATCTGCTGACCGGTGTGGGGGCGCAGTACCCGGCGCATCTGAAGGACAACATCACCGCGTACCGGGAGGCGCGCGCCCGCGCCGGACACGACCCGGCGGCCGGGCGGGTGACGGCGATGGTGCACGCCTTCGTGTGGCCGGACGACGACGAGGCGCGGGAGCTGGTGCGCGCTCCGCTGACCGGCTACCTGACGTCGTTCCTGGCGCAACAGGACAGTTTCGACAGCGAGTTCGCCAAGCTCGGCGACGACGAGCGGCAGGTCATGCTCGACCGCGCCTTCGAGCGGTACTTCGACTCGCTGGCCCTGCTGGGCACCCCCGACAAGTGCGAGTCGCTCGTCGAGGACCTGGTGGACCTGGGCGTGGACGAGGCGGCCTGCCTGGTCGACTTCGGCATCGAGCCGGAGCGGGTGCTGAAGGGCCTGGAACACCTCACCGAGCTGAAGGACCGCTACCGGTCCGAGGAAGGACGGCAGCCGTGACCGACCTCTCGTCCCGGCTCGCCGGGCTCACCCCGGCCCAACGGGCCCTGCTCGACCGCAAGATGCGCGAGCGGACCGCGCAGGCCGCAGGGGCGAACACGCCCGCGCCGGTCGCCGCGCGCACCGGCGGTGACCGGGCGCCGCTGACCGTGGACCAGGAACGGATCTGGCTCATCCACCAGTTCGACCCGGAGGACCCGGTCTACACGGTGTACTTCGCGTCGCGGCTGCGCGGCGCGCTCGACACCGTCGCCGTGCAGCGCGCCGTGGACGGCTTCGTACGGCGGCACGAGGCGATGCGCACCACGTTCGAGCAGGACGGCGACCGGCCGGTGCAGGTGGTGCACCCCACGATGGAGGTGCCGGTCCGCCACGTCGACCTGCGGTCGGTGCCTCAGGCGCGGCGCGAGGCGGAGATGCTGCGGCTCGCCACGCAGGAGCTGCGCGTGCCCTTCGACATCGTCGCCGGGCCGCTGCTGCGGGTGACCCTGCTGAAGCTCGCCGAGGACGAGCACGTCCTGGTGGGCACGGTGGACCACCTGGTCTGGGACCGCGGCTCGATGGGCATCTTCAACACCGAGTTCGCCGAGCTGTACTCGGCGTACGCCACCGGCCGTGAGCCGGAACTGCCCGACGTCGAGGTCCACTACCCGGACTACGCGCTCTGGCAGCCCGGCTGGCTGCGGGAGGAGGTCGCCCGCCGGCACCTGCCGTTCTGGAAGCGGCAGCTCGACGGCGCGGATCTCGTCCTGGACCTGCCGACGGACCGGCCGCGTCCCCCGGTGATGACGGCCGACGGCGCCCGCCACCAGTGGCCGTTCACCCCGGAGCTGACGCAGGCGGTGAAGGACCTGGCGAAGCGGGAGGGCGTGTCCGTCTTCGTGGTGCTGCTCGCGGCGTGGGAGGTGCTGCTGCACCGGCTGTCCGGCCAGGACGACATCGTCGTCGGCACCACCTCGTCCACGCGCGGCCGGCCGGAGATCGAGTCCACGATCGGCTACTTCCTCACCATGCTGCCGCTGCGGTCCACGCTGCGGCCCGGGATGACGATGCGGGAGCTGCTGCAGGCGACCCGGAGCACGATGCTGGGCGCGTTCGACCACAACGACATCCCGTTCGGCACGCTCCTGGACGAGCTGGACATCGACCGCGATCCGAGCCGGACGCCGGTCTACCAGTCGTCGTTCGTCCTCGTGGACTTCCACCACGAGGAGCAGGCACCGATGGCGGGCCTGGCGGTGGAGGAGCTGACCCTCGACAACGCCACCGCGAAGGACGACGTGATGCTGGCCGTCGCGGACGATCCGGCGGTCTCCGAGGACCACTTCCACTGTCTTCTGGAGTACAACACCGACCTGTTCGACGAGAGCACGATGGCGCGGATGGCCCGCCAGTACACCCGGATCGTGGAGCAGACGATCCAGGACCCGGGTGTGGCCGTGGCGGACCTGTCGCCGGTCGGCCCCGAGGACGCGCACCGGATGCTGGTGGAGTGGAACCGCACCGGCGCCGAGCGGGAGCCGGGTCTGTGCCTGGAGGACCTGGTCCGCGGCCGGGCCGCCGAGACGCCCGACGCGGTGGCGGTGACCTGCGGCGAGGAGTCGCTGACGTACGCGGAGCTGGTGGAGCGGGCCGGGCGGCTCGCCTCGTACCTGCGGGGGCGGGGCGTCGCCGAGGAGTCCGTGGTCGGCGTGTGCCTGGACCGGTCGGCGGACCTGGTGGTCGGGCTGCTCGGGGTGCTGATGGCGGGCGGCGCCTATCTGCCGCTCGACGCCGCCCATCCGGCCGGCCGGCTCGCGGACATGACCCACGACGCGGGCGTACGGCTGGTGCTGACCTGCTCCGGGCTGCTCGGCGCGCTCGCGGACTGCCCGGGCGAGCGGGTCTGCCTGGACGCCGACGCGCAGGGCGTCGCCGCGGCCCCCGTGCTGCCGCCGAGGCCGGAGGCGGCCGAGGACCGGCTCGCGTACGTGATCTACACCTCCGGCTCCACGGGCCGCCCCAAGGGCGTGGAGGTCACCCACCGCAATCTGGTCAACCTGCTGCTCGCGATGGTCTCCGAGACGGGACTGCGTCCGGGGGACGTGCTGAGCGCCGTCACCCCGGTCACCTTCGACATCGCCGGCCTGGAGCTGTACGCGCCACTGGTCGCCGGCGCGCGGGTGCACGTCGTCCGCAAGGAAGACGCGGTCGACGGCCGCCGGCTCGCCGAGGTGCTGGCCGAGACCGGGACGACCGTGCTGCAGGCGACCCCGGCGACCTGGCAGCTGCTGGTCGAGGCGGGCTGGGAGAACGACGGCGCGCTGCGGGCCCTGGTGGGCGGCGAGGCGCTGCCGCCGTCGCTGGCCGAGCGGCTCGTCCGCGGGCCGGGCCGCACGTGGAACGTCTACGGTCCGACGGAGACCACCATCTGGTCCACCGCGCACCGGCTGGACAGCGGCACGGAGCAGATCTCCATCGGCCGTCCGCTCGCCAACACCCAGGCGTACGTGCTCGACGAGCGGCTGCGTCCGGTGCCGGTCGGGGTGCCCGGCGACCTGTATCTGGGCGGTACGGGAGTGGCCCGCGGCTACCGGGGCCGGCCCGGTCTGACGGCGGAGCGTTTCGTGCCCGACCCGTACGCGGACCGCCCGGGGGCGCGGATGTACGCGACCGGCGACAGGGCCCGGTGGCGCGAGGACGGCACGCTGGTCTTCCTGGGGCGCGACGACGGCCAGGTGAAGCTGCGCGGTTTCCGGATCGAACCGGGCGAGATCGAGGCGTGCCTGGAGCGGCATCCGGCGGTGGGCCGCGCGGTGGTGCTGGTCCGCGAGGACCGGCCGGGCGACCGGCGGCTCGTGGGCTATGTGACGGCGGAGGGCGAGGCCCGGCCGGCGGTGGAGGAACTGCGGGAGCATCTGCGGGAGTTCCTGCCGGACTACATGGTGCCGTCGGCGCTCGTGCGGCTGGACGCCTTCCCGCTGAACACCAGCGGCAAGATCGACCGCCGAGCGCTGCCCGCGCCGGCCGTGGAGCGCGCCGCCGGCGGTTACGTGCCGCCGCGCGATCCGCTGGAGCTGGAGGTCGCGCACGTCTGGGAGGAGGTGCTCGGGGTCGCGCCGGTCGGTCTGCACGACCGGTTCTTCGACCTGGGCGGGCATTCCCTGCTGGTGCTGCGGCTGATGGCGGAGATCGAGAAGCGGTTCGGCCGGCAGCTTCCCATGGCGGCCATCTTCCGGGGCGCGACCGTGGAGCGGTTCGCGCGGATGCTGCGCGAGGGGTACGAGGAGGAGGACGCGGTCCACCTCGTCGAACTGGGCTCCGGCGAGGGCGGGGACGGCGCGGCCGCTCCGGTGTTCTTCGCCCATCCCGCGGGCAGCGAGGTCGTCTGCTACATGCCGTTCGCCGAACTCCTTCAGGGCGGCCGGCCGGTGTACGCGCTGGCCTCGCCGCCGCCGGTGGACGGGCGGCTGCCGTACGCCGGCTTCGGCGAACGCGCCGCCGCCTACGCGGAGCTGATCCGGGGGGTGCAGCCCCGGGGGCCGTACACCGTCGTCGGCTGGTGCTACGGCGGCGCCAACGCCTACGCGGTCGCCGCCGAGCTGGAGCGGGCCGGCGAGCGGGTGTCCGTGGTGATGATGGACGCGCACGCCCCCGCGGTGGTCCCGGAGGGCGAGGAGCCGGACCGGGCCGACATCGTGGAGGCGATCGCAGCCAACCTGCAGTGGGACTACGGCGACCGGCTCAAGTCCGCCGCGGAGCTGCGCGGGATGACCGACGAGGAGCACCTGGACCATCTCCTTGAGCTGGCCCGCGCCTCGGACTATCTGCCGCCGGACGCCGGCCGGGAGCAGATCGCGCACGTCCTGGAGCTGTGGGAGGCCAACCTGCGCCTGCTGTGGAACTTCCGCCCGGACCCGGTCGCGGGCCGGGTCACGCTGATCCGGGCGGCCGAGGAGACTCACGACCCGGCCGGCTCGTGGCGGGCGCTGACGGGGCGGGACCTCGACGTCCGTACGGTGACGGGCAACCACTACTCGATGATGCGCAGTCCGCACATCGAGGGCGTCGCGAAGGTGCTCGACGAGATCCTGCGCGACGAGGACCACACCATGGGAGGCCGCACCGATGCTTGAGCTGTTGAAGGACCGGATGTACATCCGGTACTGGCTGGCGGTGGTGGCGTCCTTCCTCGGCGACGCCATCACGAAGATCACCCTGATCTACGTGGTGGCCACCGAGACGGAGAGCCCCGTCCTGTACGTGTCCCTGGTGGTCATCGCGCAGATGCTGCCGTCGGGGGTGCTCGGCGCGTTCGTCGGTCCGCTGGCCGACCGGATACCGGCGCGGGTGCTGATGGTCGGCTCGGACCTGGCCCGCGCCGTCCTGGCGCTGCTGATGATCGCCGTACGGGACTCGCCGCTGCTGCTGCTCGTGCTGATCCTGCTGAGCGGCATCGGCAAGTCGTTCTTCGAGACCGCCCGACTCACCGCGATCCCGCTGATCGTGCGCGGCCACAGCATCCCCACCGCGGTGGCGCTGTTCCAGTCGACCAACCACACCCTGAACCTGGTGGGCCCGGCGATGGGCGGGCTGCTGCTCGCCTTCGGCAGCGTCTCGGCGGTGTTCGTCATCGACGCGGCGACCTTCGTGGTCTCGGCGGTGCTGCTCGGCAGCATGACGGTGCTGCGCGAGGTGCCGGTGGCCGGCGGCCCCCGGGAGCCGTACTGGCGGTCGCTGCGCACCGGCCTGGACGGGGTGCTGGCCACGCCGTCGCTGCGCTTCCTCGCGGTGGTCCTGGTGCCGGTGATGCTGGCGCTCGGCCTGTTCAGCACCAACCTCAACTCGCAGCTCCTGACGGTCTTCCGGCTGTCCCCGTTCGACTACGGCCTGGCGCAGGCGGCGTTCGGCGCCGGTTCGGTGGCCGGCGCCCTGCTCGGTCCGCCGCTGGTGCGCCGCTTCTCCGACCGGAAGCTGCTGATCTGGTCGATCGTGCTGTTCGGCGCGTCCCTGCTGCTGCTCGACCCGACGGGCAGGCTGCAGGACGCGCTGGGCGTGACGGTCGTGCTGGTGTGGTGTCTGGTGGCGGGCCTGGGCTCGGGTCTGTTCCAGGTGCCGGTGGCCAACACGCTGCTCAGCGACATGCCCGCGGAGCTGCGCGGCCGGGGCGTGGGCCTGTTCAACGCCCTGATGGTCAACTTCACGGTCGTCGGCGTGGTCCTCGGCGGGGTCACCGCCGAACTCGCCGGCGTCGCCCAGTCGATCGTCCTCACCGGGGCACTGCTGCTGCCCGCGGCGCTGTTCATCGCCCTCACCCCGCTGGGCCGTCCCCGTCCCGCCGCGGCGGACCGCCCGGCGCCCGTCGAATCGGAGGTGACGAAGTGACCACGAGCCCCGAGGAAGTCCGGCTGCCCCTCACCCCCGCCCAGACGAGACTCTGGACGGCGGCCCAGCTGCGTCCGCGCGACCCGTTCCTGACGATCCCGTTCGCCGTGGACCTCGACGGCCCGCTGGACCGGGACGCGCTCGGCCGGGCGCTGGCCGAGCTCGTACGCCGCCACCCCGCACTGCGCACCCGTGTCGTCCGCGGCGCGGACGACGAGCCCGTGCAGTCGGTACGGGCGGCCTCGGCCGCCGGACCGGACCTGCCCGAGGCCGAGCCGGTCACGGCGGCCGAAGCCGCGGCGCTCGCCGAGAGGTTCGCGGCCGAGCCGTTCGAGCTGGACGGCGGTGCGCTGCTGCGCCTGCGGCTGCTGCGCCTCGACGAGACCACGCACCAGCTCCTTGTGGGCGTCCACCACCTCGTCTTCGACGGGGTGTCGCTCGCACTGTTCCTCTCCGAACTGGCCGAGCTGTACGGGGCGTTAGCCGGCGGCGAGCCGTCGCCGCTCGCGGAGCCGCCGGCGGCGTACGGGGACTTCCTCGCCGCCAGGACCGCCCAGGACGAGCGGGAGCGCCCGGAGCACCTGCGCTACTGGACCGGCCGGCTGGCCGGCGCCCCCGAGGTCCTGGAGCTGCCGGTGTCCGCGCCCCGCGGTCCGGCCGCCGGCCACGCCGGTGACCGGCGTACCGCGCTCGTGCCCGCCGCCGTGGTGGAGCCGCTCAAGAAGCTGGCGAGGGCACGGCGGTGCAGCCTGTACATGGTGCTGAAGGCCGCGGTGGACGCGGTGCTCTCCGCGTACGGGACGGCCGACGTGCTGACCGGGACGGCCCTGTCCGGACGGGACACCACGCAGGCCGCCGGGGTGGTCGGCTATCTGACCCGCCCGGTGGTGCTGCGGTCCGACGTGTCGGACGACCCGGAGTTCACGGAGCTGCTTGCCCGGGTGCGCGGCGACCTGCTCGACGCCCTGGACCACGCGGACCTGCCGTTGGACGAGGTGATCGACGCGCTCGGCGTCGGCCGGGACCCCGGCCACCACCCGCTGTACCAGGTGGCGTACACCCACCAGCCGGCCGCGCCCGTCCTCCGGGCGGGCGAGCTGGGGGTCCGGGCCCGTGAACTGCGGCTGCCGACGACCAAGGCCGATCTGGCGATCGACACCCTGGAGACGGACGACGGCGGGCTGCTCGCCCTGGCCGACTACCGGACGGACCTGCTCGACGCCGCCGAGGCGGAGCTGCTCCTCGCCCGGCTGAGGACGGTGCTCGAACGGGTCGGCGCGGATCCGGGACAGCGGGTGTCCGCGCTGCTGCGGCCGGACGCGGCCGAGCGCGGGCGGATGCTCGCCGCCTGGAACCCGCCGCGGGACGTCTCCCCGGCGGAGGAGTGCGTGCACGACCTGGTGGCCGCGCAGGCCGCCCGGACGCCGGACGCGGTCGCCGTGGCGGCCGGCGCACGCACCTGGACCTACCGTGAACTGGAGTCGGCCGCAGCACAGTTGGCGGCGCGACTGCGGGCGCTGGGGGTGGGGCCGGAGGTTCGGGTCGGGGTGTGCGTCCCGCTGTCGTTCGACCTGGTCGCCGCGGAGCTGGCGGTGTGGCGGGCGGGCGGGGTGTGTGTTCCCCTGGACGCCTCGCTGCCCGCGTTCCTGCTGCGGATCGCGGCGGACGACGCGGGCGTGGAGACGGTGCTGGCCGACCCGGTCGCCGCTCCGCTGTTCGACCGCACGCGGGTGCGGGTGCTCGCCTCGGACCTCTCCGACGCGGATCCCGGTCCCGGGCCCGATGCCGGCCCTCGTGCCGTCGAGGCGGCCGCCGGGCCGCGGAACGCCGCCGCGGTGCTCCGCACCTCCGGCACGACCGGCGAACCGCTGCCCGTGGTGCTCGAACACCGGCAGTTGGCCTCCCGCTTGAGCTGGGCCGGGCGCGAACTGCCCGCCGAGGCACTGGAGTCCGTGATCCCGCTGGGTGCTCCGGACGCGCCCGCCTCGGTCTTCGAGCTGTTCGCTCCGCTGGTGCGCGGCGGCCGGGTCACGGTGCCCACCGGCGCCGCCTCCGGCACGGTGTACGCGACGCCCTCGGCGCTGGCCGCGCCCGGCGGCGTCGGGGTCGGCGCGACCCATGTCCTGGCGGCCGGCGAGCCGTTGACGCCGGCGCGGATCCGGGACGTGTACGACGGCGGGGCCGTGGGCGTGCACCACGTGTACGCCGCCGCCGAGACGGGCGGGCCCGCCCTGGCCGGTCCGGTGGCGGCCGACGCGGACGCGCCGCTGACGCTGGGCCTCCCGGCGGACGCCACGGTGTACGTCCTCGACCCCGCCGGCGACCTCGTGCCGCCGGGCGGCGTGGGCGAGCTGCACATCGGCGGCGCCGCCGTCGCACGCGGCTACGCGGGCCGGGCCGGGCTCACCGCCGAGCGGTTCCGCCCCGACCCGTACGGGGCCGAGCCCGGCGGCCGGCTCTTCGCGACCGGCGACCTGGCGCGCTGTCTGCCCGACGGGCGGCTGGTGTTCGCGGGACGGAGCGCCGACCGCGTGCAGGTGCGCGGGGTTTGGGTGGCGGCCGTCGACGTCCGGGCCGCGCTGCTGGCGCAACCTGGGGTGGCGCTGGCCGAGGTGGTCGTGGCCGACGGGTCCGCGGGGAGCGGTGCGGCCGGCCTGGCCGCGGCCGTGGTGGTCCTGCCCGGTGCCGGGCTCACCGTGCCCGCCGTGCGCGCGCACCTGGCGGGGACGCTGCCGGGCTACATGCTGCCGGAGCGGCTGGAGGTCCTGGACCGGCTGCCCCTGCTGCCGAGCGGACGGACCGACCGTACGGCGCTGCTCAAGGCGGTCGCGGAGGCGGCCGAGCGGCGGGCGGCACAGGCCGCGGCCGCGTCGGCCGACCGGCCGGAGGACGCGGCGGAGCACCTGGTTACGGACGTCTGGGAGCGGGTGCTCGGCCGCCGCGTCGGTCCGGACACCGGGTTCTTCGACGCGGGCGGCAACTCGCTGCTGCTGATCCGGCTCCGGGACCGGCTGCGCGAGGCGCTGGGCCGCGAGGTGGACGTGATCGACCTGTTCCGGCACTCCACGGTCCGGGCGATGGCCACGCACTTCGGCGAGAGCGAAGGCGAGGGCCACGGCCACGTCCACGGCGAAGACGCCGGCGCACGCGAACGCGACGGCGCGCCCGCCGCGCCGACCGGCGCCGACCGGGGACAGGCCCGGCAGCAGGCCCTGCGGACCCGGGCACGGGCCCGCGCGACACGTACCGGAGAGAGGAACCGATGACCGCCCGCCCCCTGTCCGTACCCGACCCCGGCGACGCCGCGCACCAGCGCACGCTGTACCGGTGGTTCGAGACCGCGGCCCTGAGCCTGCCGGACCACCCGGCCCTGGAGATCGGCGACCGCGTCGTCACGTACGCGCAACTGCGCGCCATGGCGCTGACGCTGGCCGAGCGTCTCGTCCACAAGCACGGCGGCGTGCCCCGCCGAGTCGCTCTGGTCGCCTCGCGGACCGTCGCCGCGTACGCGGGCTATCTGGCGGTCCAGCGGCTCGGCGCGAGCGTGGTGCCCCTGAACCCGGACCATCCCGAGCCGCGCAACCTGGACGTGGCCCAGCGGGCCGGCGTCGAGGCCGCGCTCGTGGACGTCCGTTCCGACGGGCTGTTCCGGCTGCTGCCCGAGCGGTACCGGCCGACCGTCCTCGAACTGTCCGACGACGACCTGTCCGGGACCGAGCCGCTCGGCACGGGCCTGCCGCCGGTCCCGGACGACCTGGACGCCGAGGCGTACCTGATCTTCACGTCCGGTTCGACCGGCCAGCCCAAGGGCGTGCCGATCCGGCACCGGCACGTCTCGCCGTATCTGGCGTACAACATCGCCCGCTACGAGCTGGCGCCCGGCTGCCGGCATCCGCAGGTCTACGGGCTGACCTTCGACGTCCACTGCTACGACCTGTTCGTCACCTGGGGCGGCGGCGCGACGCTGGTCGTGCCGTCGGTCGAGGAGCTGTTCCGGCCGGTCGACTTCATCGTGGACAAGGGGCTCACCCACTGGTCGTCGGTGCCGTCGGTGCTGCGCGAGGCGCAGCGCCTCGGTCATGTGCCGCTGGGCCGCGCGGTCACCCTGCGGCACACCTCGTTCGGCGCCGAGACGGTGACCCGGGAGAACGTGGACCTGTGGCGCGAGGTGGCCCCGCACGCGCAGATCCACAACGCGTACGGCCCCACCGAGGTGTCGATCGGCTGTGTCAACCACCGTCTCACCGGCCCGAGTTCGGACTGGCCGGCGTACGAGGGCGGCGCGGTGCCGATCGGCACGCCGTACCCGCACATGGAGGCGGTACTGCTCGGCGAGGACGGGCTGCCCGCCGCCGACGGCGAGCTGTGCCTGCGCGGTCCGCAGCGGTTCGACGGCTATCTCGACCCCGGCGAGAACACGGGCCGGTTCCTCACGTACGAGGAGGGCGGGGGCCCCGCGGTCGTGTACGACGGCTCCGGTCCGCTGACGGCCCGTCACTGGTACCGCACCGGAGACCGGGTGCGCCGCGAGGGCGAGGTGCTGGTCCATCGCGGTCGACTCGACCAGCAGGTCAAGGTGCGCGGTCACCGCGTGGAGATCGGCGAGGTGGAGGCGGTGTTCCGGCGGCACCCGCAGGTGGTGGACGTGGCCGTGGTGCCGGTGCCCGCCGAGGGCGGCGAGACGGAGCTGGCCGCCGCGTACGCCGGGCGGGAGGTGGAGCCGGAGGCGTTCGACGCCTGGCTGCGCGACCGGGTGCCGCTGCACATGGTGCCGTCCCGGATCCGGCTGATGGACGGGCTGCCGCTCAACGACAACGGAAAGACGGACCGCACCGCACTCGCGCGGATCCTCGGCACTCGGGAGACCTCATGACGCAGGCGCTGGACACGACGGCCCGGTGGCGGGCCGTGCTGGACGGGATCGAGCCGCTGGAGCTGCCGGTGGACCGCGCACGCCCCGCCGGGCCGGAGGCCGGCGCGGAGACGGCGCAGTACGCGTGGGCCGTCCCGGCGGCGACGGCGGACGCCCTGCGCAAGGTCGCGGCGGAGCACGGCGTCGGGCTGCCGGCCGCACTGCTCGCGGCGTACCAGGCAGTGCTCGGCCGGTGGGCCCGGAAGCGGGACGTGGCAGTGGGCGTCGGGTTCGACGGGAACCTGCTGGTCGTCCGTACGGACCTGGGGGACGCCGCACCGTCGTTCGCGGAGCTGACGGCGACGGTGGACGCGGCGCTGGAAGAGGCCCGGGCACGGGACGCGGTGCCGTTCCCGGAGCTGGCCGACGCTCTCGGGGCGGGTCCGGAGCGCTCGGGCGGTCACCATCCGCTGGTGCAGGCCGTGTTCGCGCCGCGCCCCGGGGACGCCGGCGGCTACCGGGCGCCCGCCGGGGTCTGCCCGCCCGATCTGGCGCTGTCCTGGTCCGAGCAGGAGGACGGCGGGCTGGGGCTGTGCCTGGAGTACCGGGCCGCCCTGTTCGCCGCCGCGACCGCCGAGCGGTTCGCGGCCGGCCTGCTGACCCTCCTCACCGGGGCCGCCGGCCGGCCGGGCGTTCCGGTGCGGGAGCTGGACGTCGTCACGGAGGAGGAGCGGGAGGTCCTGCGCGCCTGGGGCCGCAACCCGGTCGCGTACCCGCAGGACCGCACGGTCTGGGGGCTGTTCGCCGCGCAAGCGGCGCGGACGCCGGACGCGGTCGCCGTGGTCTTCGGCGACGAGGAGGTCGCCTACCGGGAACTGGAGGCCCGGACCGGGCGGCTCGCCCGGCGGCTGCGCGCCCTCGGGGTGGAGCGGAACGTACCGGTCGGGGTGTGCGTGGCGCGCGGCACGGAGCTGGTCGTGGCGCTGCTCGCCGTCCTGCGCGCGGGCGGGGCGTACGTGCCGCTGGATCCCGAACACCCGGTGGACCGGCTGTCGTTCGTCCTCGCGGACACGGCGGCGCCGGTCGTCGTCACCCAGGAGTCGCTGCGCGGGCGGCTGGCCGGCGGGGGGCGGACGCTGGTCACGGTCGACGCGCAGGATCCCGCGCCCGAAGAGGCGGACGCGGACGGACTCGCCGGCGCGGACCCGGACGATCTCGCGTACGTGCTGTACACCTCCGGATCCACCGGCACGCCCAAGGGCGTGGCCGTGACGGTCGGTTCGCTGGTCGGGCTGCTGCACGGGATGCGGGACGTCTTCCCGGCGCCTCAGAGCGCCCGAGTGCTCTTCACCACCTCCGCCACCTTCGACATCGCGGCCGTCGAGATCTTCCTGCCGCTGATCACCGGCGGCCGGATCGTCGGCGCCGACCGGGACCAGGTGCGCAGCCCCCGCGCGCTGGCCGGGCTGATCGACCGGCACTCCGCGACGCTGGTCCAGGCGACGCCGTCCGCGTGGCGGCCGCTGCTCGACGCCCTCGGGGACACGCGGCGCGCACTGACGGTCTTCACGGCCGGCGAGGCGCTGCCCGCCGAACTGGCGGGGCGGATGCTCCGCGCGGGCGGCCGGGTCGTCAACGGCTACGGTCCGACCGAGACCACCGTGTACGCGACGCTCGCCGAGATCCGGGACGCGGCGGGCCCGGTCCCGATCGGCCGGCCGACGCCGAACACCGAGGTCTCCGTCGTGGACGAGCACGGCCGGCCCGTCCCGGTCGGCGTCCCCGGCGAACTGCTGATCGGCGGAAAGGGCGTGGCCCGCGGGTATCTGGGGCGTCCGGAGCTGACGGCGGAACGGTTCGCCGGCGGGGTGTACCGGAGCGGGGACCTGGTGCGCTGGCTGCCCGACGGGAACCTGGACTTCCTGGGCCGCCTCGACCACCAGGTGAAGCTGCGCGGCTTCCGCATCGAACCGGGCGAGACCGAGGCGGCGTTGCTCGCGCACGTGGACGTGTCCGCGTGCGCGGTGACCGTGCGGGACGACGCGATACCCGGGGAGCGGGTGCTCGTCGCGTACTGCGTCCCGGCGCCCGGACGCGCCCCGGGCGTGACGGCGCTGCGCGCGTGGTGCGGGCGGACCCTGCCCGACTACATGGTGCCGGCCGTATTCGTCTTGCTCGACGCGCTGCCTCTGACCGGCAGCGGCAAGACCGACCGCGCGGCGCTGCCCGCGCCGGGCGGCGACCGGTCCGGTCCCGAGGCGGAGTTCGTGGCGCCGCGGAACGCCGCCGAGCGCGCCGTGGCCCGGGTCTGGGCCGAGGCGCTGTGGGCGGACGAAGTGGGCGCGCACGACGACTTCTTCGGCCTCGGCGGCGACTCGCTGACCGCCACGCGGGCGGCGCTGAAGCTGCAGGAGGAGTTCGGCCTGGAGATCCCGGTGCGGGTGCTGTTCACCTGCACGACGGTCGAGTCGCTCGCGCGGGCGGTGCTGACCGTGCGCCGCGGCGGCGACTGGCCGGCGGCCTGAACCGCCCCGTACCGCACCGCCCTTCCCCGCTCTCCCCCCATACAGAGGTGGAACCCATGACTGACCGACCGGTGCTGCTGACCGTGTACGACACGGGCAGCCTCGCGCCGACCCGGCTGGCCGAGGCCGCCCGGCGCGCGGGCTGCGCCCTGGTGTTCGCCGTGGCCGGCACCGCGCACGCCCGGGAGATGATCCCGACCCTGGAGACCCTCGGCGCCGTCGTCGACACGGCGGACCTGACCGAGGACGAGACGGTGGTGGCGCTGAAGGCGCACGCTCCGACGGGGATCGTCACCTTCAGCGAGTTCCAGATCGCCCGCACCGCCCGGCTGGCCGCCGCACTGGGGCTCCCGTACCACTCCCCCACGGACGTGCCCGCCCTCACGCACAAGGACCTCCAGCGGGAACGGTTCGCCGAGGCCGGCCTGGACGCCGTCCGCTTCCGTACCGTCACCGCGCCGGACCAGGTGGACGAGGCGCTCGCGCACGTCGGGCTGCCGGCCATCATCAAGCCGGTCGTCGGCGCGTCCAGCCGCAACACCCGCGCGGTGACGACGGCCGAGGAGTGCCGGGCGGCCGTGGCCGAGGTGTTCGACGCCTCCGGCGAAGGGCCCGTGGAGACGGCCGTGATGATCGAGGAGTTACTTGAGGGGCGTCCCACGCCGGCCCCGTGGGGCGACTACATCGCGGTGGACTGCGTGGCCGTCGGCGACGACGTCCGCCCGGTGTTCGTCACGAGCAAGTTCGCGCTGGCCGAGCCGTTCCGCGAGCGGGGCGGCTACGGCGGATGGTCGGTGGTGTCCGAGGAGGACGAGCTGTCCGTGCGGGACCTGGCCTGCCGGGCGGTGCGCGCGCTGAACGTCCACGGCGTGGCCGACGTCGAGATCAAGCTGACGGCCGAAGGACCGCGGGTCATCGAGGTCAACGGCCGGCTCGGCGCGTGGGTGGACGACCTGGCCGTCCGCTCCGGCACCTCCGACCCGGCGTACGTGGCGGTGGCGGCGGCCCTCGGTCTGCCCTACGAGACCCCGGACGTGAAGCGGGACGGGCCGATCGCCTTCCACTACCTGATCGTGCCGCCCGCCGGCGCGCGCCGGGTGAAGGAGATCCGCAACGTGTCCGCGCTGCGCCGCCTGCCGTACGTGGACGGCGTCACGGTGCTCACCGAGCCGGGGGCCTGCGTGGACTGGCGGATCGGGGCGCGCGGCAACACGGCGGCGGTCGTCGGTTCCGTCGCCTCGCACGAGGAGCTGGCCGAGGCCGTGGCGGCCGTCGAGAGCGTCGAGTGGATCACGTATGCGTAGGCATGAGCCCGCCGGGCCGGCGGTGCCGGCCGGAACGTTTCTCGTGTTCGACCTGGACGGCGTCCTAGTCGACACCCAGGACGCCGAGAACGGCGGACTCGCCCACGTGGGCGAGCTGATGGGCGTGACGCTCGGCAAGGAGCGGCGGGACGAACTGTTCTCCGGCAAGAAGATGCAGGAGTGCCTGGACCTGCTGGAGGAGCTGGCCGGCACCCCACCGCCGCCGGACGCCATGCCGATCGCGCGGGCCAGGTGCGAGGAGCTGATCGGCGACCGCCTGGAACCGCTCGCGGGCGTGGCGGACGCGCTGGACCGGCTGGGCGTCCTGCCGGGCGTGTCCGGCATGTGCGTGGCGTCCAACAGTCCGCTGGAGCTGATCGAGCGCCGGCTGGCCAAGGCGGGGCTGCTGCATCAATTCGGGGGGCGGCTGTACTCCGCGTACGAGGTGGCGGCGTGGAAGCCCGACCCGAAGCTGTTCCTGGCGGCGGCCGAGCGGTCCGGGGCCGCCGTCGTGGACTGTCTGGTGATCGAGGACAGTCCGGTCGGCGTGGCCGCCGGGCTCGACGCCGGGATGCGGGTCCTGCAGTACACGCCCGACCCGGCGGTCGGCGCGCACCTGGAGGGCGCGGAGGTGTTCCGCTCCATGGCGGAACTCCCGGGCCTGGTGGCCGCGGTGATCGCCCGGCGGTCCGCCGCGTCCTCCACCCCCGCAGACGCCCCTGCCCTCACACCCGACATCGCCCCTGCCCTCGCCCCCACCGCCGCGACTCCGACGGGAAGGACCCGATGAACAACCCCGCCCACGAGGCACGCAAGGTCATGATCCTGGGCGCCGGCGACATCGGCCGCCGGGTCTTCCACGAGCTGGCGCACAGCGAGCGGCCGCGGGAGCTGCGGCTGGTCGGCCGGGACGAGGAGGCGGTGCTGCGGGCCGCGAACCTGACGCGGTTCTGCGCCATCCAGCGCGGGTACACGCCCCGGGTCGATCACGCCCTGACCGATCTGCGGGACGTGGCGCGCACCGCCGAGCAGATCGCCGCGTTCCGGCCCGACGTGCTGTTCCTGGCGGCGAGTTACCAGTCGTGGTGGGTGATATCGACGCTGGAGCGGTCCGCGTTCGAGCGGCTGTACGCCGCGGACTACGGGCCCTGGCTGCCGATGCACCTGGTGCCGGCGATGAAGGCGATGGAGGCGGTCCGGCTGTCCGGGGTGGACCCGGTGGTGGTGAACGCCGCCTACCCGGACGCCGTGCATCCGGCGCTCTCCGCGATCGGTCTCTCCCCCGACCTCGGGATCGGCAACGTCGCCAACAACGTGCCCGGCATCACCGCAGCCGTCGCGGACGAACTCGGCCTCGCGGCCGACGCGGTGGAGGTGCGGCTCGTCGCCCACCACTACGTCTCGCACCGCCTGTCCCGGCACGGCGACAGCGGTCCCGCGGAGCTGGGCCTGGGCGTCCGGGTGGCCGAACGGGACGTCACCGCGCAGCTGGACGTGCCGGCGCTGCTGAAGCGGCTGCCGGATCGGTACCGGCGCACCGGCGGACTGCCCGGACAGGCGATGACGGCGGCGTCGGCGCTGAGCGTCCTGGAGCCGCTGGCCGACGGGCGGGCGGCCCTGATCCACGCGCCCGGCGCGGGCGGCGCCGTGGGCGGCCACCCGGTCGCGCTCCGCGCGGACGGCACCTTCGAGATCGTGCTGCCCGACGGGATGTCCCCGGAGCGGGCCGACGCGATCGTCCGGTCCGGGCAGGTGCAGGACGGCATCGGCGAGATCCGGGAGGACGGCACGGTGGTCTTCGAACCGTCGTCGATGGCGGTCATGACGGAGGAACTCGGCTACGCCTGCACGGAGATGAAGCTCTCGGAGGCGGAGGACCGGGCGCTGGAACTCGCCGAGCGGTTCGCCGCGTACCGGTCGACGGCCGGCGCGGCCGCGTGACCGCGGCGGGGCGCGGCGGCGACGGGGAGAAGGGGCGCGGCATGAGGCTGCTGGTGCTCGGCGGCACCGACTTCGCGGGCCGCGCGGTCGCGGAGGCGGCGCGGGACCGGGGCTGGGACGTGACGGTGTTCCACCGGGGCGAGCACCCGGCACCCGAGGGGGTGACGGTGCTGCGCGGCGACCGTACGGCGCCGGGCGGACTGGCGGCGCTCGCGGAGGGCGAGTGGGACGCCGTGGTGGACACCTGGAAGGCGGCGCCCCGGATCGTCCGGGACTCCGCGCGGCTGCTGTCGGGGCGGGCGGGACGGTACGCCTTCGTGTCCAGCCGCTCCGTGTACACCTGGCCGGTCCCGGCCGGCCTGGACGAGGACGGGCCGCTGGTGGACGGGGATCCGGACGCGGAGGCCACGGACTACGCGGCCGACAAGCGGGGCGCCGAACTGGCCGTGGTACGGGAGTTCGGCGCGGGGCGGTCCCTGCTGGTGCGCGCGGGCCTCCTGCTGGGACCGCGCGAGAACGTGGGCCGGCTGCCGTGGTGGCTGGAGCGCGTCGCGCGCGGCGGCCCGCTCCTGGCGCCCGGCCCCCGGGACACCCCGCTGCAGTACGTGGACGTGCGGGACATGGCCGCATGGATCCTGGACGCCCTGGTGACGGGGCTGAGCGGCCCGTACAACATGGTAGGCCCGCCCGGGCACACGACGATCGGCGCGCTGCTCGACGCCTGCGTCGCCGCGACCGGCGCGCCGGCGCGTCTCGTGTGGGTCGGCCCGGAGGCGCTGGCCGAGGCCGGGGTCTCGGGCTGGGAGGACCTCCCGATCTGGTGCCCGCCCGGCGGCGAGCTCCACGACGCCGTCCACCGCGCCGACGTGACCCGCGCGCTGGCGACGGGCCTGCGCTGCCGGCCGGTCGCGGAGACGGTCGAGGACACGTGGGCGGCGCTGCGCCCGCCGGCCGCCCGCTGACCCGCGCCCCCACCCTCACTCATCTCACCTCGCTCGTCTCACAACGCCTTCGCGTTTCGCACATCGCACTTCGCGCACTCTTGAGGAGATTCACCGTGCCCACCGACCGCACCGCCTACGTCACCGGCCCCGACGCCTCCCGTGAGACCCGGGTCCCGACCGAGGTGCAGCGCCGGCCGCTCACCCGCGACGAGGCCCGGGTCGTCGTCGCCCAGATCCGGGACTCGCCGAAGATCACCGGTTACAGCGCGGCCGAATGGTCGGGCGGGCGCGACACGTTCGCCCTGGTGCGCACCGACACCGGTGAGCTGGTCGGCGCGCTCCTCGTCCACCATCTGCTCGGGAACTGGTGCGAGGTCGCCGTCATGTACATCCTGAGCGAGTACCAGGGCCAGGGGCACGGGCGCGGGCTGATGCGCGCCGCCCTGGACGCCCTCGCCGACTCCGGCAAGCGGCAGTTGATGTTCTTCACGCCCGGCCCCATCGCCGTCCTGGCCGACGACTACGGCTTCGAGGTGTACGAGGACGAGGCCGCGTACTGCGCCCAGGGGCTCCGGCGACGGTTCTTCCTGAAGGTCGTGTACAAGGTGCAGTGGCGGTGGAGCCTGTACCGGCTGCGCGAGATCCGCCGCAAGCGCCGGGAGCTGGACTGCGACTTCACGTTCCAGCTGGGCGTGCTGGACCCCGAGACGGCCCGGCGCATGGCACAGCCCGGTCGAGTCGAAATCTGATCACCCGATGACATTTTCTGCTCGGAGTTCTGTCGCTTGTTTGAGGCTAATTGACTGAACGGAGCCTCCCTTTCAGCAACGGCACACACCAAACCTGAACTGACTATGCTCCCCGGTGTGTTGCGGCGCGCTCACGGTGAGTAAGGGGCGCGGACTGGCGCCTGACTGCGAAGAGCTTGTTCCTGTCGGCGCGACGCAGCACCTCAGTCCGCTCATTCCAGACTGTTTAGGGACCCCTTGATGGTTCGTGCAGGTTCGACTTCCAGAGCCCGGCCGCGCGCAGTGGCTCCGGTCTGGCTCATCCCCCCAGGAGCCCTGGCCGTCGCCCTCGCCATAGGGTTGCTCTTCATCCCCGCGCAGATACGGCCACAGATCGCCTGGTACTGCCTCGCCGCGGTCGTCCTGACGGTCGTCACCTCGTCCGTGACGGCGCGAACGCTGCGCTCGGCCGACGCGGACCGGTACGCCCGGGCCCGGGCCGAGGCGCAGGCGTACCACGCTCAGCGCGAGGCCGCGCTGATGGGAGCGCTGGCCGATCAGCGGGCCACCACCGTGTGGTTCTCCGAAGAACTCCTCCCCGCCGCCGTCGCCCGGCTGCACAAGGGCGACCCCGCCTCGGAGATCCTCCGCTCGGTCACCTTCGGCAAGCATCTCGACGGCCAGTTCACCGAGGCGCTCCACGGCTCGCTGCAGACCCTCCTGGAGGCCGTCGAGGCCGAGGAGAACACCCGGGACTCCTCCCAGCGGGCGCTCGTCGCGGTCGCGCGCCGCGTCCAGGCGATCGTGCACCAGCTCGCCAAGGACCTGCGCACCATGCAGATCGTCCACGGCACCGACATCGTGGTCTCCCGCGGTCTGCAGGACATCGACCACCGCAACGCCCTGATCGGCCGCCTCGCCGCGAGCATCGCGGTCCTGGGCGACGCCCGGCCGGGACGCCAGTGGCAGAAGGCGATCCCGCTGTACGACATCCTGCGCGGCGCCATGTCGCGCATCGTGGACTACCCGCGCGTGAAGCTCCAGTCCGTGACCGAGGTGGCGGTGGTCGGCCCCGGTGCCGAACCGCTGATCCACCTGCTGGCCGAACTGCTCGACAACGCCACGACGTTCTCGCCGCCGCACACCCCGGTGGAGGTGACCGCGAGCGAGGTGCCGTCCGGCATCACGATCGAGATCGAGGACCGCGGCGTCGGTCTCACCGAGGAGGTCCGCCAGCGCGTCGAACGCGTCATGGCCCAGGCCTCGTCGGGCGCCATCCTCGCCGGTCTGGGCGAGGTGACCCAGCTCGGGCTGCCCGTCGTGAGCCGGCTGGCCCGCGAGCACGGCTGCGAGGTCGAACTGCGCACCTCCGCCTACGGCGGCGTACGGGCGGTCGTGCTCGTGCCGCGGGGCCTGATCACCACGGTGTCGCAGCCCGTCGTACGAGCGGTCCCGGAGCCCGCCCGCAGGCGGGTGGGCGGTCCGACCCGCATCGCGCCCGCGTCGATCCCGGCGCCCGCGTTCGCGCACGAGGCCGGGAGGAGTTCCGGCGCGTCCGACTCCGGTGCGATCGGCGCCGGCCCGATCGGCGCCGGCCCGATCGGCGCCGACGCACGCGGTCGGACCGGCAACGGGCTCCCCCAGCGGCGCCGGGAGTCCCCCGTCCCGACGCCCGTCGTCCGGGCGGCGCCGACGCCCCCCGCCACTCCGGGCGCCTCCCGGGGAACCTCCGGCACGACCCGCCAGCCGGGGCTGATGTGGGAGGCGTTCAACGGCGAGAAGAAGCAGGTCGCCAGACCTTCAACTCCCCCCACCGAGCCGTCAGATGAGGTCGAGTAAACATGCAGCCACTGCCGAACATCGACTGGATGCTCAAGGAGCTCGTGGGCGGCGTGCCGTACGTACGACACGTGGTCGTCCTGTCGTCGGACGGCCTGTGCATCGGGCAGGCGAACACGGCCTCCGACACCGCCGACGCGATCGCGGCCGCCTGTTCCGGCATCCAGAGCCTCGCGAGGGCCATCGCCCAGATGTTCCCGCACGGGGACGGTTCGACGCGGATGGTCGGCATCGAGGCCGACGGCGGGTACTTCTCCCTGATGGCGGCCGGTCCCGGCGCCTACCTCGCGGTGCTCGCCGACGAGGAGGTGGACGCCGGGCTGCTCGGCGACCGCATGCGGACCCTGGTGGTCCGGATCGGCCAGCACATGACCAGCCCGCCCCGGGATGACGTCGGGCAGGCGATGTGACATCAGAGATCCCGAACCCCTGGGACGAGGGAACTCCCGTTCCGCTCTATGTCATCACCGGTGGCTCGGGCCCCTCGGTGAAGACCTTCAACCTCGTGACGCTGATCGCGACGCGGTCCGAGCCCGAACCCTCGATGCAGCCCGAGCAGGCCGCCATCCTCACCATGTGCCGCTACCCCCTGTCGGTGGCCGAGGTGTCGGCGTACCTGAGCCTTCCGTTCAGCGTCGTCACGGTGCTGCTGTCCCAGCTCGTCGAGGACGAGCGGGTCGAGGCCATCGCACCCGTGCCCATCGCGGCATACCCCGAACGCAGCCTTCTGGAGGCGGTGATCCATGGACTACGCAAGCTCTGAGGCGCCGACGGCCGGCCCCCGAGACACCGACATGCTGCTGCCGCACGGTGCCAGGGGCGTCAAGGTCGTCATCGTCGGCGGCTTCGGGGTCGGCAAGACGACGATGGTCGGCTCGGTGAGCGAGATCCCGCCGCTGACCACCGAGGAGACCATGACGCAGGCCGGCGTCGGGATCGACCACAATCCCGGCGCCGAAGGCAAGAACACCACGACCGTGGCGATGGACTTCGGCCGGATCAGCATCAACCGGGAGCTGATCCTCTACCTGTTCGGGACCCCGGGCCAGGAGCGCTTCTGGTTCCTGTGGAACGGGATCTTCGAAGGTGCGCTCGGCGCCGTGGTCCTCGTCGACACCCGCCGCATCGAAGTCAGCTTCGAGGTCATCACCCGCCTCGAGGACCGCCGCGTCCCCTTCGTCGTGGCCGTCAACGCCTTCCCGGAAGCCCCGCAGTACGCCGTAGAAGAACTGCGCAGTGCCCTGGCCCTCAGCGATACCGTGCCCCTCGTCACCTGCGACGCACGCGACCGTGCGTCCTGCCGTGACACCCTGCTCTCGCTGATGGTCTACCTGTGCACCCTCGCCGCCCAGGAGACCGCATGACCGTCCCACCCCCGCAGCACTCCCGACCCGCCGCCGACAGCGCCGCGGCGGCCCCGCCGCCGGGCTGCCCGGTCCACGTGCCGACCGGTCCCGACGGCACGACCCGGCTCTACGGCGACGCCGCGGCCACGGACCCCATGGGCCTGTACGAGAAGCTGCGCGCCGAGCACGGCCCGGTGGCCCCGGTGCTGCTCGACGGCGACGTACGCGCCTGGCTGGTCCTCGGGTACCTCGAGAACCGCGATGTGGCCACCCGCTCCACGCAGTTCTCCCGCGACTCCCGCGTCTGGCACGGCTGGCGGAGCGGCGAGATCGACCCGGAGACCTCCCCACTGATGCCGCTGATCGGCTGGAATCCCGACTGCGTATCCGCGGACGGCGAGGAGCACCAGCGGCTGCGCGGCGCGGTCACCGCCGGCCTCAACCAGTTCGACCACCGCGGCATCCGCCGTCACATCACGCGCTTCGCCCACCAGTTGGTGGACTCGTTCTGCCAGAGCGGCCGGGCAGAGCTGGTGGAGCAGTTCACCGAGCACCTGCCGATGCTCACGCTCACGCATCTGCTGGGGATGTCGGAGGAGGACGGCCCGAAGCTGGTGCACGCCGCGCGTGACCTGTTCAAGGCCACCGAGACCTCGCTCGCCAGCAACGCGTACGTGCTCGAGAGCCTCGAACGGCTCGTCGTCACCAAGCGGGCCCGGCCGGGGCAGGACATCGCGTCCGCGCTGCTTGCCCATCCGGCCGGCCTCACCGACGAGGAGGTCAAGCACCACCTGCGTCTCATCCTGCTCGCGGGCTACGAGACGACCGCCAACCTCATGTCGAACGTACTGCGCATGGTGGTCACCGACGAACGGTTCCGCGGCTCGCTGACCGGCGGCCAGATGACCCTGCCGGAGGCGGTCGAGCAGGTCCTGTGGGACGAGCCGCCGCTGTTGGTGTGCCCGGGGCGTTGGGCCAACGGGGACACCACCTTGGGCGGGCAGCGGATCAAGGCGGGCGACATGCTCCTGCTCGGCGTGGCCGCCGGGAACGTCGACCAGGCGATCCGCCCGGACCCCTCGGCTCCGGTGCATCACAGTCGTGCGCACCTGTCCTTCAGCGCGGGCAGCCACGAGTGCCCCGGCCAGGACATCGGCCGTGTCATCGCCGACACCGGCATCGACATCCTGCTCACCCGGCTTCCCGACCTCGCCCTGGCGGTGCCCGAACAGGAACTGAGCTGGCGCTCCTCCACCTGGACCCGACATCTGACGACGCTGCCGGTGAAGTTCGCGGCGCGTTCCCCCAGGGTCCCGGAGGTCGCGGCGCCGCTGCCGGCCCCGCCGCCGCCGACCGGCGGGCTGCCGCCGGAGCGTCCGGTGGCGCCATGGCCGCAGAACGCGCCCGAGCCCGCGCGCGTGCCCGCGCCCCGCCGGTCCCTGTGGACGCGGCTCGGGCGTCTCCTGAGGAGGCGTTAGGGCCTGACGGCCGGGGGCGCCCCGCTGCCCGGGCGGCCTCTCACGAGGACGCGTAGCGGGGTGCCCCGGTGCACCAGTCATGCAGGCCGGCCAGGAAGCTGCCGGCTCCGCGGAGCCGGGTCTCCAGTTCGGTCTCCTCGTCGGGGACGAGGCCGGGTGCGCGAATACCCGACCCGGAGAGGCCGGGACATTTACTTGCGTGAGCCTTATATCGGCTCCAGCTGTTATTTTCCTCGATGGCGTATCCTGGGTTCCAGTCGCATCGGAAGGAGCCCCGGACCCCATGACCGCCACCGACCCTGCGCTCACCGCCCTGGCGAACGGCTGGGGCGCCCTTTCCCTGCTGCACAGCAAGATCGAGACGCATGTCGAGCGCGCCCTGCAGACCCGGCACGGCCTGAGCGTGCGGGAGTACTCACTCCTCGACGTGCTCAGCCGCCAGCACGACGGCGAGGGCGGCCACCTCCAGATGAAGCAGGTCGCGGACGCGGTCGTACTCAGCCAGAGCGCCACCACCCGGCTCGTCAGCCGCCTGGAGGACCGCGGTCTGCTGGCCCGGTACCTGTGCCCGACCGACCGGCGCGGCATCTACACCGACGTCTCCGAGGGCGGCCTCAAGCTCCTGGAAGAGGCGCGGCCCACCAACGACGCCGCCCTCCGGGAGGCGCTCGACGAAGCCGCGAAGCACCCGGAGCTGGCCTCGCTGGTCGAGGCGGTCGAAGCGGTGAAGGCACCGGCCCTCAGCCACTAGAGCCACTGGCGACACCCCCCTCCCGCCCGCGCGGCGAATCCGGCCCGCCCGCGCACTCCACGGGGCGGGATCGCGACGCCATACTGGGGACGTGAGCTGGTCACTGCGGTCTCCGGGCGAGCTGCGCGAGCGGGCGGGCGACGTGCTGCTGCTGCATGTCGCGGGTCCCTCGGCCCACCAGAAGCGGGCCCGCATCCACGGTGCGCCCGGCCCCCGCTGGTTCGGGCCCGAGCGGCCCGTGCGGGCGGTGCACGCCGACGCGTCGATGTACGTGGGCGGGCTCGCCGCCCTGCTGCTCCAGTCGCTGCATCCGCTCGCGATGGCCGCGGTCGCCGGCCACTCCGGGTTCCAGGGCGACCCCTGGGGCCGGCTCCAGCGCACCAGCACCTTCCTCGCGGTGACGACCTTCGGCACCGCCGACGACGCGACCCACGCGGTGGAGCGGGTGCGGCGGGTGCACGCGGGCATCAGCGGGACGACGTCCGACGGCGTGCCGTACCGCGCCTCCGATCCGCATCTGCTCGGCTGGGTGCACAGCGTCGAGACCGAGTGCTTCCTGCGCGCGCACCTGCGGTACGGGCGGCGCCCGCTCGACGCGGCCGGGCAGGACGGGTACGTGGCCGACATGGCCGAGGTGGCACGGCGCCTGGGCGTGCCGCGGCCGCCGATGACCCGCGCCGAGCTGACCGCGGCGATCACCGCGTACCGTCCCGAGCTGCGCGCCACCCCGGAGTCGCGGGCGACGGCCCGGTTCCTCATCTCGGATCCGCCGCTGCCGGCCCCGGCCCGCGTCCCCTACGCCTTCCTGGCCGCCGCGGCGGTCGAGCTGCTGCCGCCGTGGGTCCGGGTCCTGGTCGGACCGCCGCGCCCCACCCGGCTGCTGCTGCCGCTGGCCCGGCCGGGCGGGCACGCGATCACCGCGGCCGTCCGCTGGGCGATCCCGCCAGTACCCCTGCCCGGCCCGGCCGCGTAGCGGCGCCGGCGGGGCGCTGGCGCGATGTGCCAGCGGGACGGCAGCGGGAGGCGGGCCGAGCGGTGAGCGGGGGGCGCTGGAATGGTCCGCGTACCGGCGCCCACGGGCCGCCCTTCGCGGCGACCCGGCCTGACTCATCGGGAGGCATCATGAACAACGACCTGAGCACCCTCGCGGACGAGATCCTCGAGCTCGAGGCCGAGACCTTCGAGATCTCCGACTACTCGGACGCCAGCGAGGTCGTGCTGGCCGGCTGCACGAGCACCAGCTCCACCTCGACCTCCAGCTCCACCTGCAGCACCACCTCCTGCTCCGCCTGACCTCACGGCAGGCGCGACCGCGCCCGGCCCGGCGTCCGTGTCCCCTCCGGGGACGCGCGCCGGCCGGGCGTTCCGCATGAAAAGCCTCCCAACGTCGGGGGAACGACGCGCCACCGCCAACTCGCCTCCAGGGAACGGAAATACGCCACGGGACGCCGACAGCACCGTGACCAGTGACGCTGCGGAAGCGGGTCCTATCTGGCGAACCATCAGCAACCAAACCACCCTTTCGGGTGAGTTCGAAGTCCCTCTTGACCGGTGTTCTACGCCAGTAGACACTCACACCTGCCACATGACCGAATCTTGTGTGAAGACGCCTTCACATGCGCTCCGCCCCACCCACGCGCGGCTCGCCGGTCCCACAGGTGCTCGACGTCAACGGGGGATCCCTGTGCGTTTCCAGTTGCTCGGCCCGCTCAGCATCACCGACGGGAGCGACGTGGTCGTCCTTCCGCCGGCCAAGCCGACCTCGTTACTGGCCGCGCTCCTCGTCCGGCCCGGCGAGGTGGTCACGACCGCCCGCCTCCGGCAGGCCGTCTGGGGCGAGGAGCAGCCCGCGACGGCGAAGGCGGCGCTGCAGAGCTGCGTCCTGCGGCTGCGCCGTCTGTTCGCCAAGTACGACATCGAGGAGCAGGCCGTCGTCGCGGTCGCCGGCGGATATCTCGTCCCGGCCGACGACCGGACCCTGGACCTGCTGCACTTCCGCCGGCTGACCGCCGAGGCGGACGGCGCCGGGGAGGCCGAACTCCCCCTGCTGCGCACGGCGCTCGGGCTGTGGCGCGGGCCGCTGCTGACCAACGTCCCCTCCGAACTGCTGCACCGCGACGAGGTGCCCCGGCTGGTGGAGGAGCGGCTGCGCGTCCTGGAGCGCGTCTGCGAGATCCAGCTGGCCCAGGGCCGGTTCCGCGAGGTCCTGGTGGATCTCTGGGACGCCACCCGGGCGCATCCCCATCACGAGGGCCTCGCCGCGCAGTTGATGCGGGCGCTGTACCGGGTGGGCCGGCAGAACGAGGCGCTGGCGGAGTACCGAAGACTCAGAGCGCATCTGCGCGACGAACTCGGCGTCGACCCGGGCGCCGAACTCCAGCGGCTGGAACTCGCCATCCTGCGCGGCGACGAGCCCACGGGCCCCGCCGCCGTGCCGGAGACGGTGACCGCGACGCCGCTGCCCGCCCCCGCGCCCGGCGTCCCCGCCGCGCGGCCGACCCGCACCGCTCCCGTCGCCCGATTACCCCATGTGCCCGGCTTCACCGGCCGCACCCGCGAGACCGCCGAACTGCTGAGCCACCTCGGCGGCGAAGGCCCCGCCGCCCTCCCCACCCTCCCCGTGCCCCGGCTCGCCGTGATCTCCGGCGGTCCCGGCACCGGCAAGACCGCGCTGGCCCTCCACGCCGCGCACCTGCTGACCGACCGGTACCCCGCCGGGGGCGTCCTGCTGGCCCTCAGCCGTCCCGACGGCACGCCGCGGCCGTCCGACGAGGCGGCCGCCGAACTCCGCGCCCTGCTCCCCTCCGGCGCCGCCCCCGGCACGTCCCTGGTGATCCTCGACGACGTCGTGCACCCCGACCAGGTGCGCGCCCTCCTCGACGTCACCGGCCGCGCCGCCGTCGTCGTCACCAGCCGCATGGCGCTGGCCGCCCTGGTCGCCACGCACGGTCCGGCGGTGGTGCAGCTCGGGCCCCTCACTCCGCAGGAGTCCGGGGCGCTCCTCACCGCCGTGCTCGGGCAGGAACGGGTGGCGGCCGAGACCGCGGCCGCCCGCACCCTCGCGGAGCTGTGCGGGCATCTGCCGCTCGCCCTGCGCATCGTCGGGGCCCGGCTGCTGACCCGGCCCAGGACCCGGCTGGCGGACTGCGCCGACTGGCTGCGGCGGGACCTGCCCGCGCGGCTCGCGCTGCCGGACGACCCCCGGATGTCCGTACCGCTCGCCCTCGACGGCGCGCTGCGCCGGCTGCCCGCCCCACTGGCCGACGCGCATCTGCGCCTGGCCCGGCTGGACGGACAGATCACCGCGCCGGCCGCGGCCGGTGTGCTGGCCGTCTCCGAGACCGACGCCGAGGAACTGCTCGAGCTGCTGCTCGACCAGGGCCTTCTGGAGGAGGACCGGCCCGGGACCCTGCGCATGAACACGCTGTTCCGCGCCCATGCGCGGCACAGGACCGGCCGGACCGCCGGCGTCCCGCCGGCCGTCGTCGGCACGGCCCGGCGCGCGCTGCCCTCCGGCGCGACCTGAGCCCGCCCGCGCCGCCGGCCCGCCCACGTCCTACACGCACCGCCCCCGCCTCGGCTCCGTACGTCCCGATGCATCACGTCCAGATCCAGCACGTCCCGATCCAGCACGTCCCGAGCAGACCGTCCCGATCCAGACCGTTCCGAGCGGCCGCGACAGGCCCCGACCCGGAGGTGCGACCCCCGCATGCCCCCGACGCCGTACGAGGAGACCGCCGGCACCCGGCCCAGGGTGCGCCGCGACGTGCTGTTCACCGAGACGCCCAAGGGCGTGATCTTCCACAACGCCGACGGCGGCTTCCAGGTCGGCTCGCCGTCCGCCTACCGGTTCGCCACCCTCCTGGTGCCGCACCTGGACGGCAGCAGGACCGTCGCCGAGATCTGCGCGGGGTTCAAGGACCCGCAGAAGGCGATGGTGGGCAGTCTGGTGAAGGCCCTGTACGCACGGGGCTTCGCCCGGCCCGTGCCGGACCCGGCGGAGTCTGACGCGGCGTTGGATCCGGCGGTCGCCGCCCGCTTCGGGCAGCAGCTCGCGTACCTCGACCACTACGCCGACGCCGCGGAGCGCAGGTTCGCCGCGTACCGCGGCACCCGGGTCGCCGTGCTCGGCGACGGACCGGTCGCCCGCTGGTGCGCGCTCTCCCTGATCCGCAACGGCTGCTCCGCCGTCGCCGTGGAGCCCTCCCTGGCCGAAGGCCCGGCCACCGCCGCGGACTTCGCCGCGCTCCGCGCCGAGGCGGCCGAGCTCACCGCGCAGGGCAGCCCGGCCGAGGTGGCCGTGCTGCAGGCCGCAGGGCCCGGCACGACGGCCGACTGGGCGGCGTTCGAGGAGTACGACGTGGTCGTGGCGGCCGGCGGGCGCGACGCCTTTCGCACCACGATCGCCCTGCTGCGCCAAGGAGTGCCGGAGGGCCGGCTGCTGCTGCCCGCGTGGACCTTCGGCGGCCGGGCGGTGGTCGGCCCGGTCGGCGCGCCGGACACCGCCGGCTGTGCCGCATGCACGGCGCTGCGGCTCGGCGCGACGGGGGACCCGGCGATGGCCGCCGAGCTGTGGAGCGGGCTCGCCCTCGGGAGTGCTCCCGGCGGGGCCGCGCCGCGCGGGCCGCTGGCCGCGATGCTGGGCAACCTGCTCGGGTACGAGGTGTTCCGGCTGGTCACCGAGGCGCTGCCGGCCGAGACCCGGGGCCGGGTGCTGCTGCAGGACATGGCGTCCTTCGACGTCCTGGCGGAGCGACTGCTGCCGCATCCGCGCTGCCCGCTCTGCGCGCCCAGGACCGGTCCGCCCGAGCCCGTCGACCTGACCGAGGCGCCCGAGCGGCCGGCCTTCGAGCCGGTGGTCGCGGCCGCCCCGGACGACGACGCGACGGAGGGGCCGCTCGCCGAGCTCGACCGCCGCGCGCTCGCGGTGCGGCCGTCCGTCGGGGTGTTCACCCGGTACGCGGACGAGCCGGTCACGCAGACCCCGCTGAAGGTCGGCGCGGTCGAACTGGGCCTGGGCGCGGTCGGCGTGCGGACGATCGCCGCCTTCGACGTCCGGCACACGGCGGGCGCCCGGCTGCGGGCCCTGAACGCGGCCGCCGAGGTGTACGCCGAGCACGTCGTGCCGGCCACGCCCGTACCGGAGGCGGACGGCGTGCGCACGGTGGCGCCCGGCTCGCTGACCACGGCCACCGGCGCCGGCGGCGACGCGGTGGCCGCCTGGGTGCGCGGCACCTCGCTGCTGACGAAGGAGCCGGCGCTGCTGCCGGCCGGTGCGGTACGGCCCTTCGGGCCGGACAACCAGGACCGCCGGTTCGAGCCGTCGCGGGCCGGGGCCGGCGCGGGCGGCGGTCTGCCGGAGGCGGCGGCGGGCGGGCTGCTGTCCGCGCTCGCCCATGACGCGCTGCGGCGCGCGGTGCGCGGGGCCGGACGCACGGCGGTCCTGCCGCCGGCCGGGTTCGACGACGCGCCGGAGGCGGCGTTCCTGCTGCGTTCGGCCGGGCATCTGGGCCTGGACGTCGAACTGCTCGACCTCGGCGAGGAGGAGCGCACGGGCGTGTCCGTGGTGCTCGCCCGGGCCGGGGCGGCGGACGCGCCCGCCCCGTGGGCGGTCGGCGCCGCCCTGGACCGTACGGCCGCGGCCACCGACGCCCTGCGCGACCTGCTGGGCGCCGTGCAGCTCGCCGCCGAGGGCGCGCCGGGAGCGCCCGACACCGGCGACCCGCTACTCGCCGACCTCGACCCGCTGCTGGTCCCGATCACGGCGGACGACACCGCCGCGCCCACCGCCACGACCTGGACGGACGTGCTGGAGCGGCTGTCCGCCGCCGGGCGGGACGCGTTCGTCGTGCCGACGCACGCCGCCGACCTGCCCGCCGCCGGGATCCACACCGTGCGCGTCCTGCTCACCAGGGCGGCCGACGATGACTGTTGACGTCGCCCCGCCCGCGCCGGAGCGGGCGGCGGCGCCGCGGCAGGAGGACTGCCGCCGCTTCGCCGACGAACTCCGGGCCGCCCTCGCGGAATTGGGCCCGGCGTCGCCCGAGCTCGCGGTGCACGCCCTCGGCGTACGGGACGCCTTCGCCGCCGACGCGGGCGCATCCGTCGACGGCGCGGCGCGCGCGGCGCTGCCGGTGCATCTGTACGGCCGCCACGTCATGGTCGGGCCCTGGCCCGCCGACGGCGAGCGGCCCGGCTGCGCGCACTGTCTGCGCCGCCGCTGGCAGGGCGTGCGCTCCGTCGCCCTGCGGGAGGGCCTCGAACTGTGCGGCGGCACGCGGGAGGCGGGGCCGTGGCCGTACCGGGTCCCCTTCGCCGCGCAGGCCGTCGCCGCGCTCGTGGCACGGCTGGCCGAGGAGCGCCGGGGCGAGCGCGCGCCGTTCCCGGACGTGTGGCTGGTGGACCTGGCCGAACTGACGGTACGTCACCATCCGCTGGCGCCCGAGCCGGACTGCCCGGGCTGCGGCGCCGCCGAGCCGCTGACCGCGCAGGCGGCCGCGCTCGTGCTGCGCCCCGCGCCGAAGCACACGCCGGGCGTCAGCAGGGTCCGACCGGTGGAGGCGTACGGCCTGCCCGTGGACGCCTTCGCCAACCCGCACTGGGGCGCGGTCGGTCCGTCGGTGGTGTGCGACGTCACCTCGCCCACCACCTCGGCCACCGTCGGCTGCTTCTCCAGCCGGTCCGGGGACTATCTGCGCGAGACGTTCTGGGGCGGCCACACCGACACGTACCGGGCGAGCACCCTGGTCGGCGTCCTGGAGGGCCTGGAGCGCTTCGCGGGGATGCGGGCCCGGGGCCGCTCGGTCACCCTGACCGCCACCCTCGACGAACTCGGGCCGACCGCCGTCGACCCGCGCGAGACCGGGCTGTACACGGACGCGTTCCACCGGGCCAACCCATGGGTGCCGCCGTTCGCCCCGGACCGCGCCGTCCCGTGGGTGTGGGGCTGGTCGCTGCGGGACGCGGCGCCGCGCGCCGTACCAGAGGTGCTGGCGTACTACCACAAGCCGGGGATCGAGCACCGGTTCGTGCAGGAGAGCTCCAACGGCTGTGCCTCCGGCGGGAGTCTGGAAGAGGCCGTGCTCGGCGGTCTGATGGAGGTCCTGGAACGGGACGCCTTCCTGCTGGCCTGGCACGGCATGCAGCCGCTCCCCGAGATCGACCCGGCGACCAGTGCCGACCCGCTCACCCGGGTCATGGTCGAGCGCATGGCCATGTACGGCTACCGCGCCCGGTTCTTCGACACCCGGATCACCTTCCCGGTGCCCGTGGTCACTGCGGTCGCCGAGCGCTTCGACGGCGGCCCGGCCCGGATGTGCTTCGGCGCGGGCGCGTCCCTGGACCCGGAGGCGGCCCTGGCCGCGGCGCTGTGCGAGATCGCCACGGACTCGGTCCAGCTCCTGCACCGCTTCGAACGCGACGAGGCCGCGTACCGCGCCATGGCGGCGGACCACGAGCGGATCACCAGCCTCCACGACCATCCGCTGGTCTACGCGGTGCCGGAGATGGGCCGCTACGCCGACTTCCTGCTCCGGCCGGCCGCGCCGCCGGCCCCCGTGAGCGTGGCCGGGCTGCGCTGGTCGCGGGCCGACGGCTCCGGCGCCGACGTGCGCGACGACCTGCTGGCCGCCGTGGACGCGGTGACGTCCGCCGGCTTCGACGTGGTCGTCGTCGACCAGACCGCGCCCGAGCAGCGGGCGCTGGGCCTGCACACGGTGAAGGTGCTGGTTCCGGGGCTGCTGCCGCTCGACTTCGGCTGGACGCGGCAGCGCGCCCGGCGCCTGCCCCGGATGCGCACCGCGCTGCGCGAGGCGGGCCTGCGGCCGGCCGACCTGACCGAGGCCGACCTGAACCCCGGCCCGCACCCGTTCCCGTGACCGGCCGTCCGTCCGTCCGCACCGGCGCGAGCGCGCCGAGCACCGAGGAGAGGGGGATCCCATGGGGTACGCCCATGAGTACGCGCACGCCGTCCTGCACCGCGGCCGCGTCCCGATGGAACCCACCGACCATGTCGTGAACTGGGCCGACGGCCCGCGCAAGGGCAAGTACTACCCGCATGCGGAGGCGTTCGCGCTGCCGGAGACGGAGGACCTCCCCGACGTCCCCATCGCCCCGGGCCTGCTCCCGGGGACGGCCGAAGTCCCGGACGGCTCCGAGGGGTTCACCCTGCCGCTGCTCTCGGCCATGCTCAAGGACTCGTACGGGCTGACCGGCCGCCGCCTCGGCGTCCAGGCCAACACCGACCTGCCCGGGCTGCCGTTCTACACCCACGCCAACTGGTCGCGCGGCACCGCGGGCGGCGGCGGACTCTACCCGGTGAGCATCCACTGGGCGTCCGGCCCCTCCGGCCCGCTGCTGCCGGGGCTGCACTACTACGACGTCCACCGGCACGCCGTGCAGCGGCTGCTCGCGGGCGACGTCACCGACCGGGTGCGGGCCGCGCTCGGCCCGGACGCCCCCGCGCAGGCCTTGAAGACCGACCAGTACCTGATCCTCGGGGTCAAGTACTGGCAGAACTCGTTCAAGTACAACAGCTTCTCCTTCCACGTGGTCTCCACCGACCTCGGCACCCTCGTGCAGACCTGGCGGGTCTGGGCGGCGGCCCGGGGGCTGCGGCTCGCCCCCGCGCTCTGGTTCGACGAGCCCGGCCTCGGAGAACTCCTCGGCGTGCCGGGCGAGGAGGAGGCGGTGTTCGCCGTCGTTCCGCTGGAGTGGGACGGGCCGCCGCGCCCGGACGGGCCGTCACGCCCGGACCATGCCGCACGGCGCACCGACCCGCGCCACCGGCCCGCGGTCCTGCGGCACCGGGACGTCGAACGCTCCCGCACCCTGCTGGACTTCACGGCGCTGGAGCGCATGCACGAGGCGACCCTGGACGGCGCGACCGCCCGTCCCGCGCCCGGGGCGCTGGCCGCCGCGGCCGCGCTCCCGGACGACGGCGGGGGCGCCCGCACGGCGCTGCCCGCGCCGGTCCTGCCCGGCACGGGCGTGCGCCGGGCCCTGCGCGAACGCCGGTCCAGTTTCGGCCGGTTCGACGCCCGCCGCCGGGTGACCGCCGGGGAGCTGTCCGCGGTGCTCGCGGCCTGCGCCGGGACCCGGCTGGCCGGCGACAGCGATCCCTCCGGGGAGCTGCGGCTCGCCCGGCTGTACGTGTTCGCCGGCCATGTGGAGGGCGTCGAGCCGGGCGCGTACGCGTACGACCCCGACCGGGGCGACCTGCGCCTGGCCGCGGCCGGTCCGCAGGGCGCCTTCCTGCAGGCGAACTACTTCCTCGCCAACTACAACCTGGAGCAGGCCGGGGCGGTCCTGGTGCCGACCGTGCGCACCACCGCCGTCCTGGACGCGGTCGGCGAGCGCGGCTACCGGCTCGCCGTCGGCACCGCCGGGGCCGTCGCGCAGAGCTTCTACCTGGCGGCCGCCGCCCTGGACCTGGGCGCGGGCGTGGCGCTGGGCTTCGACAACGTCTCGTACGTCGAGCGGCTCGGGCTCGCGGACGGCGACGAGGCGCCCCTGCTCATCATGGCGCTCGGCCACGAACGGCCCGCGCCCGCCGACTTCCGCCACGAGCTGGCCTGACGGGCCCGGAGGATCCCCCATGACACAGACAGAGCCCGCCGCGGGCTCCGAAGCCCCCTGGGAGCCCGGCCGGCGCTTCGTGCTCCGTGCGGCCGGCCTGCCGATCGAGACGGTGCACGGGCTGCGCTGCCCGGGCGCCCGGCGCTGGGCGGACGCCGTGCTGGAGCAGGAGGAACGCCTGGCGACCGCCGGGGCCGCCCTCAGCGACCTCCTGCACGCCCTGGTGAAGGCGACCACCGGGCCGGACGAGCGTCCCGGCGACGCGGCGGTGCGCCGCGGCCTGCTGGACCTGCGGCGGCGGGTGTTCAACGGCCGGCCGCCCGCGGACCCCACGGCCGCCGTCCGCCTGGTGACGGAGCTGGACACGGAGACCGGCGAGCGGACCGCCGCCTGGCTGCGGGACCACGCCGGGCTCGCCCGGCTGCGGGCCGAGGGGGCGCAGCAGGTCGCCGCCGAACTCGGGGAGAGCCGAGCCGCGTTGCGCCGGGTGCTGGCCGACGAGCGGCTGCGCCGCGGACTGCTGCTGGCCTCGCCGACCCTGGACGGCCGGCTCGACGGCTATCTGCGCGACAGCAGCGCGCGCACCGGCAACCGGCTCCGCAAGATCGAGCGCGCCGCGCTCACCTACCTGTACCGCACGGCGTGCAAGACGAGCCCCTTCAGCACCTTCACCTCCATCGGCCTCGCCTCTTTCACCGGTGGCGCGGACGACGGGGCCGCCCTGGACATCGGCGAGGACGGGATGAGCCACGTCCGGCTGAACGTCGTGGCGCTGACCCGGCTGACCGAGCTGATCGGCGCCGACCCCGCCCGTCGCCAGGACCTGCCGGTGGTCCTCTCCCCCGGCTGGGAGCGCGACGCCGACCGCATCCGGTACGTCCGGCATGTCACCACCGCGGGCGACGACAGCGCGGCCGTCACCTTCGACGCGGTCCGCGACCGGCTGTTCTTCCTGCGCAGCAGCGGCGTCCTGGACCGGCTCCTGGAGTGGCTCGGCGGCCGGGACGGGGCGGTGCGATACCGGGACCTCGTCGACTGGCTGGCGACGGAGCACCGCACGGAGCGGGAGGACTGCGAGCGGTACGCGTCGGCGCTGCTCAACGTCGGCATGGTGCAGGTGCCGGTGCTGCGCACGGACGTGCACAGCCACGACCCGCTGCGCGCCTACCAGGACGCCCTGCGTTCCCTCGGCGCGCCCTGGGCGGACCGGCTCGCCGGCCTCCTGGACGGCCCCGCCGACTGCCTCGCCCGCTACCCGCGGGCCGATGTCGCCGAGCGGCGCACGCTCCTGGCCACCCTGCGCGCCCGGCTCGGGGACGCGCAGCGCGAACTGGGGGCCGCGGAGCCGTCGCTGCCGCAGACCCTGGTGTACGAGGACGTCAGCTCCGGCGACGCGCTGGTCTGCGGGCCCGGCGTGCTTTCCGGGGAGACCGGGCGGGCGCTGCGGGCCGTCGAGGGCGTGCTGCCGCTGTTCGACCTGACGCTTCCCCAGCGCATCACGCTCCTGGGTTTCTTCCTCGCCCGGTACGGCCGCGGCGGCCGCTGCGACGACCTGCTGGGCCTCGTCCACGACTTCCACGAGGACTTCTTCGACCAGTACGTGTCCTTCACCGCCACCCGCGCGCCCTTCGACGAGCAGGGCGCGTACGTGCCCGAGGAGAACTGGCTCGGGCAGGGCGAGATGAAGGTGCTCGACGCGGCCCGCCGGCGCTTCCACGACGGGATGCGGGCACTGTGGGAAGTGCACGGGACCGCGGAGGCCGAGGAGTTCGAACTGCCGGAGGAGCTGCTGTCCGGCACCGCCGCCGAACTCGTGCCGCTCACCCCGCGCTTCGTCCCGCAGAGCCACCATCTGCAGCTCTCCCGGCCCGAAACCGGAGAAGAGCTGGTCGTGCTGAACAAGTCGTACGGCGGACTGGCCTTCCCCTTCAGCCGGTTCACCCACCTGTACGACGGCGGCGGCCCCGACGGCCTTGGTGCCGGCGGCCTGTCCGAGGCGCTGCGGGCGGAGCTGGCGCTGCGCCGCCCGGAGGGCGCGGTGTTCGCGGAGGTCACCGGCGGGCCGGTGAGCAGCAATCTGAACCTGCACGGACGGCTCACCGACCACCACATCGTCTGCCCGGGCGAGACCACCACCGTGCCCGAGGAGGCCCGGATCCACCTGGACGACCTGTATGTCGAGCACGACGAGCGGGCCGGCCGTCTGGTGCTGCGCTCGCGCCGGCTCGGCCGCGAGGTGGTGCCGGTCTACCTCGGCTATCTGGTGCCGATCGCGCTGCCCGCCATCCCGCGCACCCTGCTCCTGCTCTCCCCCAGCACCATGGCCCCGTTCGACGTGTGGGCGGGCGTTCCGGAGGGCGCGGCCGAGGACGGGGTGACCCGCAGGCCACGGGTCCGGCACGGGAACGTGGTGGTCGCCCGGCGTGCCTGGACCGCCCGCGCGGACGTCCTGCCGACGCGCGACCCGGCCGCGGGCGAGGAGGCGTACTACCTGGCCTGGCAGCGCTGGCGGCGGGCGCACGGGCTGCCGGACCGCTGCTTCGCCACGGTCTCCCACCCGGGCCGGGGCCCGGTCGGCGCGAAGCCGGTGTACGTCGACTTCGACAGCCCGCTGTCGCTGTCCGCGCTCGACGCCCTGGTGGAGCGGAAGCCCGGCACGCGGGTCGCGTTCCAGGAGATGCTCCCCGCCGAGGACGCCCTGCACGTCGCCTCGCCGCTCGGCCGGCATGTCGCCGAGCTCGCCGTCGAGACCTTCACCACCCGTCCCGTCCCCGCGTCCCGCCCGGAGGTCGTCCCGTCATGCCCGAACTGACCGAGCCCGCCGCCTTCCGGGCGGCTCCGGAGGGCGCGGACGCCCCGCCCTGGCTGGCGCTGCACGTCTTCTACGCCGCCAATCCGCAGCCGCTGCTCGTCGACTGCGTGCGCCCGCTCGTCGACCGGCTCTCCGAGGAGGGCCTGGTCTCGGGGTACTTCTTCATCAACTACTGGCTGGAGGGCCCGCATGTGCGGCTCCGGCTGCGGCCGAGCCGTCCGGACGCCGAGGCGGAGGTGCGCCGGCGCGCCGAGGAGGCGATCGGCGGCTTCCTGAAGCGCCGCCCGGCGCTGTACGAGGTCGACTCCGGTTTCCTCAAGGACTTCTACAACGCCCTGTTCGACATCGAGTTCCCGGGCGAGGACCGGGCCGCGTACATGGGCGCGGACGGCCGGATGAACCTGCGGCCGAACAACTCGTACGCGTACGAGGTGTACGCCCCCGAGTACGCGAAGTACGGCGGCCCGGCCGGGGTGGAGCTCGCCGAGTGGCACTTCCGGCACTCCAGCGACCTGGTCCTGGAGGCGTACCGGAGCATGAACCTGCATCTGCGGACCGTGCTGCTCGGGACGTCCGCGCAGCTGATGATGGTGATGGCGAGCTGCTTCCTGCCGGAGGAGGAGCGGCTCGCGGACTATCTGGACTCGTACTACGCGTTCTGGCACCGGTTGTTCCCGGGGACCGGTTTCATCGGCTCGACCGAGTACGAGCAGACGTACGCGCGGATGGCGCCGTCGCTGGGGGCGCGCTTCGCGCAGGTGCGGCAGGCGGTCGGGAGCGGCGACCCGGGCCGGCTGCCGGCGTTCCTGCGCGGCTGGGCCGAGCACTGCCTGGAGCTGCGCGAGCGGGTCGTGGACCTCACCGGTCGGGGCGAGCTGGCGTTCCCGGCCTGGGACGGTCCGGCCCGTGAGGACACCGGTCAGCAGCGCACGGCGGATCCGGACGCGGCGCCGCTGGTCACGGTCACGCACGCGCCGGCGGTCCTGCCCCGGCTCCTGTCGCCGTACATGCACATGACCAACAACCGGCTGCATGTGACGATCCGGGACGAGGCGTACCTGTCGTTCGTCCTGGGCCGTGTGCTGCGCGAGCCCGCGCCCGGCACCCAGGACGCCTCGTGACCGCCGCGGACCGTGCCGGGGGCCGCGCCGCGGATGGCGCCGCGGCCCTGCGCGCCTACCGGCCCGCCCTGCGCCCGGGCGTGCTGATCGGACCGGCGGTACTGCGCGGCCCGCGCACCGTCCATCTCGTCAAACACCCCGTCGGCGGCGGCACGTTCGAGATCGGGCCGAAGGAGCACTTCGTCATCGGCCTGCTCGACGGCACGCGGAACCTGGACGACGTGGTCGCCGCGTACGCGTCCGCGTACCGGCGCCGGCTCCCCGAGGAGCAGTGGACCCGGTTGCTCGGTCTGCTGGGCGCCCGCGGACTGCTCGAGGGCTCCCCGGATCCGGCGCCGCCCGAGCCGCCGCCCGCCCGCACCGGCACCTTCTGGAAGGGCAGCCGGCGGACCGTCGCCGACGCGCACCGGACGGCCGGCCGGCTGCACAGGCTGCTCGCGCCGCTGCTGCGCCCCTGGGTGCAACTCCCGCTGCTGGCGGCCGTGCTGGCGATGACGGTCGCCGTGCTCGCGGATCCGGCGGCGTTGGCGGACGGGACGCTGGAGCTGCTTGGCCGGCCGCTGGTGCTGGTCCCGTTCGCGGTGTTCCTGTGGTTCAGCATCTGTCTGCACGAGCTCGCCCACGGCGTGGCCGCCCGGCACTACGGCGGGGTGGTCACCGAGATCGGGCTGCGCTGGCGGTTCCCGGCGATGATGATGTACTGCACGGTCGACAACTACCTGTTCCTGCCCGGACTCCGGGCGAAACTGGTGGTGGCCGCCGCCGGCGCCCACGTCAACCTCGTACTCCTGCTGCCGTTCGCGCTGTGGTGGGCGCTCCTGGAACCGGCGGACCCGGTGCGGCCGCTGCTGACCGGGATGCTGTTCGTCGGCATCGTGCAGGCCCTGAGCAATCTGGTGCCGCTGCCGCCGCTGGACGGGTACCGCATCCTCAGCCACACCCTCCGCGTCGCCAACCTCGCCCCGGAGACCCGGACTTATCTCCTTCTGCGCCGGACCGGTCGGGACGCGGTGGCCGCGTACCCGCCGCGGGCCCGCCGGATCCACACGTGGTACGCCGTGACGGCGGCCGGCCTCGTGCTGCTCGCCGTGGGCGGCACGTGCACGGCCGTCGTCCTCCTGCTGTTCCGCTGACGTCGACACGAGAGACCGCAACTCATGAATGAGGTACCCGTATGAGCTCCACCTCCCCCACCACCGGCTCCGGAGACCGGCCGGCGGTCGCGGTCGCCGACGTGACCAAGACGTACGGCGACCGCAGGGCCGTCGACGGGGTCTCGCTGTCCATCCGGCGCGGCGAGTTCTTCGGGCTGCTCGGCCCCAACGGGGCCGGCAAGTCCACCCTGGTGGAGATCATGGAAGGGCTGCGCAAGGCCGACTCCGGCACGGTGAGCGTGTTCGGCGCGTCGCCCTGGCCGCGCAACACCGACCTGCTGCCGCGGATGGGCGTGCAGACCCAGACCTCGGCGTTCTTCGTGCGGCTGACCGTCCACGAGCATCTGCGCACCGTCGCCGCCCTGTTCGGCGCGGACGGCGCGGCCGTCGACGCCACCCTCGACGCCGTCGGCCTCGGCGGACAGCGCGGCGTCCGGGTCGACAACCTGTCCGGCGGGCAGCGGCAGCGGCTCGCCATCGCGTCCGCGCTGGTCCACGGACCCGAGCTGATCTTCCTCGACGAGCCGACCGCCGCGCTCGACCCGGAGGGCCGCCGCGACCTGTGGGACGTGCTGCGGGGCCTGAAGGCCGAGGGCCGCACCATCGTGTACACCACGCACCACCTGGACGAGGCGGAGGCGCTCTGCGACCGCGTCGGCATCCTCGTGGACGGCCGGCTGGTGGTCACCGACGAGCCGCAACACCTGATCCACACCTTCGGCGCCGGCAGCCGGCTCCTGGTGCCGCTGGGCCGGATCGACGAGCAGCAGGCGCGGGAGCTGCCGGGCGTGGACGGCGTCGCCGTGCAGGGCGGGCACCTCGTCCTGGAGACCCGGGCCACCGGCCGGGTGCTCGCCGCCCTCGACGCCCTGACGGGCCTGGACGGCGTGCAGACCCGCACCCCCAGCCTCGAGGACGTCTATCTCGAACTCACCGCCCGGAAGAAGCCCGACACCGCCGGCGCCCCTGACACGGCCGGCACCACCGGCACCACCGGCACCACCGTCGCCCCGGAGAACCAGGAGCAGCAGGCATGAGCGCGTACTCCGCCCTGACCGCGGCGGGCTTCCGGGCCCAGGTCCGTGACCTGACGACCGTCTTCTTCACCTTCGCCTTCCCGCTGATCTTCCTCGTCGTGTTCGGGCTGATCTTCCGCGGACAGCAGGTCGAGGAGAGCGGCTACTCGTATCTCTCCTACACCGCCGCCGGCGTGCTGTCCTGGGGTGTCGCCAACGCCGCCGTCTTCGGCATCGGGTTCACGCTGATGCAGTGGCGGGCGGACGACATCCTGCGGATGATCCGCATGTCGCCGGCCCCGCTGTCCGCCGTGATCGGCTCCCGCTATGTCCTCGCCCTCGGCGTGGGGCTGGTGCAGTCGGTGCTGTTCGTCGGGGTGGCGATGCTGCCCGGCTTCGACCTTGTGCCCGCGTCCCGGTGGCCGCTGCTGATCCCCGTGCTGGTCCTCGGGATCACGAGCTTCCTGCTGCTCGGCGTCGTCATCGGAAGCATCGCCGACACTCCGGAGTCGGTCGCCGGCATCGCCAACTTCATCATGCTGCCGATGGCGTTCCTGTCCGGTTCGTTCTTCCCGCTGGACTCCATGCCGGAATGGCTGCAGCGCGTCTCGCTGGTGCTGCCGCTGCGCTACCTGAACGACGCGGTGTCCGGCTCCCTGACGGGCCGCGGCGATGTCTCCGACATCGGCGTGGGCTGCCTCGGGCTCGTCGTGTTCGCCGTGGTGTTCGGTGCGCTCGCGGCGCGCACCTTCCGCTGGACGAAGAAGTCATGACGACCGCGACCCGGCCGCCGCTGCCCCGTCCCATGGCGGGGGCCGTCGACGCCCTCCAGGCCGTCCTGGACGGCCGGTTCGGCGCCGGCGCCCCGCGCGTGGTGCCGGTCGGCGGGGTCGGCGCGCGGGGCGGCGACACCCGGACGGCGGACCCGTGGGCGGCCGAGCGGCCGACGGCGCTGGTCCACCTCACCGCCTCGGCGGTACTGCTCGGTCCCTGGGGCGGCGACGGCGGCGCGCCGGCCTGCGGCCGCTGCCTCGCCCTGCGCCGGCAGCGACTGCGCAGCCGCAGCGAGCGCGACGCGCTGGAGACCGGCGGACCGGACGGGCCGCGCCCGGCCGGGGCCTGGCCGCTGCTCACCGCTCACGTCCACGACACGGTGACCGCGCTGTGCGAGGCCCTCCTGTACGGGCCCCGCCCCGTACCGCCGGCCGGGCACCCGGCGGACCGGGCGCTGTCGCAGGTGACCCGGCTCGACCTGGCGGACCTGACGGTCCGCACGTACCCGCTGCTGGCCGACCCGCAGTGCCCGGACTGCGGCCCGCCCGCGCGCACCCTCACCGCGGACGAGGTCCGGCCGCTCGCGCCCGAGTCCCGGCCCAAGCCGGACCCGGACACATACCGGCTGTGCTCGGCGTTCTCGTACCCGCTGCCCGTCGAAGCCCTCGCCAATCCGGTCTGCGGGGCGCTGGGGGCCGGCACCTGGACGGACCTCACCTCCTCCACGACCGCGCCGGTGGCCGGCAGCGTGTTCATCCGGGGGTACGCGGGGCTGCACGACGTGACATGGAGCGGACAGGAGAACTCGTTCGCCACCAGCCGCCGGCTCGCGTTCCTCGAGGGCCTGGAGCGGCACGCCGGCACCCGCCGGCGCGGCGGGCAGGCGCCGGTCGTCGGCTCGTACGAGGAGCTGCGGGCGCAGGCCGTGGACCCGTCGGAGTGCGGTCTGTACGCGCCCGAGACGTACCGGGACGACCCGTCGGTCCGGCCCTTCGACCCGGCACGGCCGATTCCGTGGGAGTGGGGCTGGTCGCTGCGGGACGAGCGGCCGGTCCTGGTGCCGTCGCGGCTCGTCTACTACAGCATCCCGCTCGCCGACGACGACTTCGTCTTCGAGTGCTCCAACGGCTGCGCCATCGGCGGCTGCCTTGAGGAGGCGGTGCTGGGCGGACTGCTGGAACTGGTCGAGCGGGACTCGTTCCTGAACGGCTGGTACGGCGCGGCCCGGCTGCCCCGCATCGACCTCGCGACGGTCGGCGGCCGGACGGTCGCCGCCATGGTGGAGCGGGCCGCCCTGCAGGGCTACGACGTGCACGCCTTCGACAACCGGATCGACCTGGCGATCCCGGCCGTGACGGTGGTCGGGGTGCGCCGGGACGGGGGTCCGGGCACGCTGTCGTTCGCGGCGGCCGCCTCGCTCGATCCGCGGTCCGCCGTCGAGGGGGCGCTGTCCGAGGTGCTGAGCTACATCCCGCACCTGTCCCGGCAGACGGCCGAGCGGCGCACCGAACTGGAAGCCATGGCCGACGACTTCGCGCTGGTGCGCCATCTCAAGGACCACCCGCAGCTGTACGGGCTGCCGCGCATGGCCGGGTACGCGGACGGCTATCTGGAGCCGTCGCAGGCCCGTCCGTTCGCCGAGGTGTACCGCGACTGGGAGCACGGCGGCCGGCCGCGCACCGGCGATCTGCGCGACGACGTCGCCGTGGTCCGCGACGAGCTGGTCGCGGCGGGCCACGACGTGATCGTCGTCGACCAGACGTCGCCGGAGCAGGAGCGGATGGGGCTGCGCACGGTGGCCACGGTGGTGCCGGGGCTGCTGCCGATCGACTTCGGCTGGAACCGGCAGCGGGCCCTGCTGATGCCCCGGCTGCGCACCGCGCTGCGCCGGGGCGGGCACCGGGACCGGGACCTGACCGACGCGGAACTCCGCCTGGCCCCGCACCCCTTTCCCTGACGGCCCCCTTGCCCCTGCCCCCGACGGCCCCTTCGACCGCCGCCTCTTCCCCCGACCGTCCGCCGGGCCCGCGCCGTACGCGCGCGGGCCCCGCCCGCCCACGGAGCACCGGCCGATGAACGCGCCCGCGCAGCCCCACGAACTCCTCGTCCTCGCCGGACACGTCCTGCGGCCGGCGCTCGGCCACTATCTGGACCTGCACGCGCATCCCGAGCTGTCCGGGCAGGAGGCCCGTACGGCGGACCGGTTCGCCGCGCGGCTGACGGAGGCGGGCGGCGCGGTGACGCGCGGGGTGGGCGGCCACGGAGTCGTCGGGGTCCTGCGCAACGGGGACGGGCCCCGGGTGTGGCTGCGGGCGGAGCTGGACGCGCTGCCGGTGCGCGAGCGGACGGGGCTCGCGTACGCCAGCCGCGCCGACGGCGTCATGCACGCCTGCGGGCACGATCTGCACCTGGCGGCGGCGACCGGCGCGGCGGAGCTGCTGGCCCGCCTGTCCGACCGGTGGCGCGGCACGCTGGTCGTGGTGGGGCAGCCGGCGGAGGAGACCCTGAGCGGGGCGGAGGCGATGCTGCGCGACGGACTGTACGAGCGGTTCGGCCGGCCGGACGCGGTGCTCGCCCAGCACGCCGCGCCGCTGCCGTCCGGAACCGTCGCGCACAGCACGGGGGCCGCCCCGATGACGGGGGCTGGCGCGGTGCTCGACGTGACGGTGCACGGGGTCGGCGGCCACGCCGCCACGCCGCACCTGGCGGTGGACCCGGTCGTCGCGGCGGCGGCGATCGTGACCCGGCTCCAGAGCGTCGTCGCCCGCGAGACCGCGCCGGCCGACCAGGTGACGGTGACCGTGGGGACGCTGCGCGCCGGGACGGCCGCGAACGTCATCCCTGACCGCGCCGAACTCGGCGTCGGGGTCCGCGCGTCGGGCGAGGCGTCGCTGGACCGGGCGCTCGCCGCCGTACGGCGTGTCGTGTACGCCGAGTGCGCGGCCTCGGGCGCGCCGAAGGACCCCGAGGTGACCGTCGTGTCGCGGTCCGCGGCACTGGCCGGCGACCCGGAGGCGACGGATTCGGTCCGCGGCGCCCATGCCCGGCTCCTCGGCCCGGGGCGGGTGCTGCCCTGGCCGGGCTCGTTGGCCACGGAGGACTTCCCGCTGTACGGGGACGCGGGCGCGCGGCTCCACGGCGAGCGCCGGGTCCCGCTCGTCTACTGGATGCTGGGCGTGACCGGCCCGGAGGAGTGGAGCCGCGCCACGCCGGACGCGCCCCCGCCGGCGAACCATTCCCCGTCCTTCGCCCCCGACGTGCGCACCGCCCTGCGGCCGGCGATCGCGGCGCTCACGGCGGCGGCGCTCGACCGCTTCTCCTAGGATGCGGACATGGCCCTGGACTTCTTCGCAGGCATCCCGGTCACCGACTACGCGGCCTCGCAGGCCTGGTACGAGCGGCTGCTGGGCTCGCCGCCCGCGTTCCAGCCGAACGAGCGGGAGGCGGTGTGGGAGCTGGCGGAGCACCGCTACGTGTACATCGAGCTGCTGCCCGAGCACGCGGGCCACGCGATGCACACCGCCTTCGTCGACGACGTCGTGGCGCGGGTCGGGCAGATCGCGGAGCGGGGCATGGAGCCGTCGCGCCGCGAGACGTACCCCGAGGGCGTGAACAAGTTCGTGTACCGCGACCCGGACGGCAACGAGTTCGGTTTCGGCGGCGTGGTGGCCTGAGGCAGGGTGCGTCCATGCGGGAGCCGGTGATCATCGAGGCGCCGTCGGTGCTGGGGCTGCGGCCGTCCGGCGTCCAGGACCTGCCCGCCGCACTGCTCGGCGCCGGCCTGCGGGAGAGGCTGGGCGCACAGTGGGCGGGCCGGGTCGAGCCGCCGGCCTACGACCCGCGGCGGGACGCGGCGACGGGAGTGCTCAATCCGGACGGCATCGCGCGGTACGCGGCCGAGCTGGCGGACGCGGTCGGCGCGGTGCTGGACCGCGGGCGGTTCCCCGTGGTGCTCGGCGGCGACTGCAGCATCCTGCTGGGGAACCTGCTGGCCCTGCGCCGCCGCGGCCGCCACGGGCTGCTGTTCCTCGACGGCCACACCGACTTCTACCAGCCGTCGGCGGAGCCGACGGGCGAGGCGGCCTCGATGGAGCTCGCCCTGGCCACCGGCCGCGGCCCGTCGGCGCTCACCGACCTGGAGGGCCGCGGCCCGCTGCTGCGCGACGAGGACGTGGTGGCCCTCGGCTTCCGCGACGCCGCCGAGTCGGCGGCGGCCGGCATGCAGCCGCTGCCGCCGCGGCTGCGGGCGATGGACCTCGCCGAGGTACGGGCCGCCGGGGCCGCGGCGGCGGCGCGGGAGGCGGTCGGCCGGCTCACCTCCGGCGACGCGGCCGGGTACTGGGTCCACCTCGACGCCGACGTCCTGGACGACGCCGTGATGCCGGCCGTCGACTACCGCCTGCCCGGCGGACTGACCTGGCAGGAGCTGGAGACCGTGCTGCGGACGGCTCTGGCGGACGAACGGGCCGTGGGTCTGGACGTCACGATCTTCAACCCCCGCCTGGACCCGGACGGCACGATCGCCGCCCGCCTCGCCGCGTGCCTGCACAGGGGTCTGTCGGCACGGAGGGGCTGAGCCCTCGGCCGCCGCACCGCCCGCCGTCCCGGCCCTCGTAGGATGACGGTCGGGACGGGGCCGTAGCGCAGGGGCAGTCGCGCCTTCATGGCATGAGGGAGGACGCCGGTTCGAATCCGGCCGGCCCCCGCCCCTCGCCCACTCCGCCGAACTACCCCTCCGTCTGGCCGGTGCGGGGGTGGACGCGGGTCAGGCCGGCCTGCCAAGGGCCGTCGGCCATCTCGAACTGGACCAGCAGCGGGCCCTCGGGGAGCGGGACGACCTCGCGGCGCTTGCCGATCTCGTTGACCACGTTCTCGTCCTCGGGCAGGGCCGTGGGGTCGTCGTGGCCGGCGAGTTCGAAGGTGTTGACGATGAGGTTGTCGTCGCCGCGGTACCGGATGACGAGATCCGCGACGCCTGCCGTGTGCAGCAGCACGTCGGGGCCGCGGAGGTCCGCCTGTTCCTCCGTCAGGAGCCGGCACGCCGCGAGCGGCAGCACCGCCGCCCGCCACGGGCCCTCCGCCTCCAGTCGCAGGCGCAGGGTGCCGTTCTTCGGGACGGTGGCGAGCACCCGGCCGTAGAAGTTCTCCTCGGTGCTGTTGACGAGGTTCTCCTTCTCCTTGTTGCGCCAGTTCAGGACGGTCAGGCCGGTGTATCCGTCGCCGCGCACGTCGAGTTCGACCACGACCGGGCCCGGCGGGAGCCCGTCCACCGTGATCACGTCGTTGTCCCGGCCGCTCAGCGTGTACGGCTGGAAGACCGCGCCGTACGTCCACGGGTCCACCGGGACGGGCGGGACGGGCAACGGCACGGGCTGCTGGGGCACGGCGTACTGCGGCAGCGTGTGCTGCGGTGCGGGCGGTTGGGGCACGGCGTACTGCGGGACGGCCGGCTGCGGCATCGGCGGCGGGGCTGGAGGCAGCGGCTGCTGCGGTACGGGCTGGTGCGGCAGCGTGTGCTGCGGTGCGGGCGGTTGCAGGGCGTACGCCTCCGCCGGCGCGGCTGGCGCGGGGCCCGCGCCGGCGACCGCCACCCCGTGGTCCGTGGCCAGGCCCTCGATGCCGTTCTCGTAACCCTGGCCCACCGCGCGGAACTTCCAGCCGCCCGCGCGCCGGTACAGCTCCGCCAGGACCATCGCCGTCTCCCCCGCGGCGTCGGTCACGTCGTACCGGACGACCGGCGTGCCGTCGGGCGCGAACGCCTCCACGGCCAGGCCGGCCACGTCCCGCATCGCCCGTCCGCCCTCCGTCGAGCCGACGATCAGGACGCGGGCGATCTGCTCCTCCACGGCCTGCAGCGCCACCTCCAGCCACGCCGTGCCGGCCTGCGCATCCGACAGGCGCACCGTGCCCGTCGGATGCGCCGGCGCGCCGTGGAACACCACGTCCGCGTCGCCCCGCACCACTCCGCTCTCCGTGAGCAGCAGCGCCATCGCGTCCACGCCGCCGGTCACGGCGATCCGCAACGGCACGGTCGGCACGAAGCCGTTGGCTCCCTTGATCATCGCCCCCACAGTGCTGCACCGACCCCTTCCGAGAAGTCCCCACCCCTGTCGATCACGGAACGATCTTGCAGCCGGGCCGCACTCCGGGCAAGTGCCCACGTACCGGTGATTTGGCCGAACTGCATGTAGACCACATAGGTGCCCGGGGCATGTAGTGGAGAGATGTCGAAAGCCGTGGCGTTCCCCCAAGACCGCAGCTGCCCCTACCACCCCCCGACCGGCTACCCGCAGACCGACGACGAGCGCCCGCTGTCCCGGGCGACGCTCTGGGACGGACGTCAGGTCTGGCTGGTGACCGGGCACACGGCCGCCCGCGCGCTCCTCGCGGACCAGCGGCTCTCCACCGACACCACCCGGGCCGACTTCCCGATCCCGAGCGAGCGCGCCGTGGGCCTGGCCCGGCGGCGCCGGACGGCGCTGCTCGGCATGGACGACCCGGAGCACAACGCCCAGCGCAGGCTGCTGATCCCGAGCTTCACGCTCAAGCGGGCGGAGCGGCTGCGGCCGCGCATCCAGGAGATCGTGGACCGGCTCCTCGACGCCCTGGAGGCCCAGGGGCCGCCGGCCGAACTGGTCGGCGGGTTCGCGCTGCCGGTGCCGTCCATCGTGATCTGCGAACTGCTCGGCGTGCCGTACGAGGACCACGACTTCTTCGAGGAGCAGTCCCGGCGGCTGCTGCGCGGCCCGACGGCGGCGGACGCCGAGGAGGCCCTGGAGCGGCTGGAGGGCTACCTCGGCGAACTGATCGACCGCAAGCGCGACAAGCCCGGTGAGGGCGTTCTCGACGATCTGGTGACGCGGGCCTGGGAGGAGGGCGGTCCCGGCCGCCAGGAGCTGGTGGACCTCGCCACGATCCTGCTGGTCGCCGGGCACGAGACCACGGCGAACATGATCTCCCTGGGCACGTACACGCTGCTGAGCCACCCGGAGCGGCTGGCCCAACTGCGGGCGGACCCGGCGCTCGTCCCGGTCGCCGTCGAGGAGTTGCTGCGGTTCCTGTCGATCGCGGACGGGATGCTGCGCGTCGCCCGTGAGGACATCCCCGTCGAAGGGGTGCCGGGGGCGGTGATCCGCGCGGGCGAGGGAGTGGTGTTCTCGACGTCCGTGATCAACCGGGACTCCGCCGCGTTCAGCGAGCCCGACGCGCTCGACTGGGGCCGCTCCGCGCGCCACCACGTGGCTTTCGGATACGGCATCCACCAGTGCCTGGGGCAGAACCTGGCCCGGGCGGAGCTGGAGATCGCGCTCGGCTCGCTGCTGCGCCGGCTGCCGGGGCTGCGCCTCGCCGTGCCTGCGGACGAGGTGCCGTTCAAGCCGGGCGACACGATCCAGGGCCTGCTCGAACTCCCCGTCACCTGGTGAGAGGAACCACCCGCATGTCTCTGCCCGTCGGCAACTCCGTCGACCGCACGGTATGCATCGGCGCCGGCCAGTGCGCCCTGACCGCGCCGGACGTGTTCAGCCAGGACGACGACGGCTTCGGGACGGTACGGCCGGGCCGGGAGGAGGCCGGCGGGGCGATGCTGCGCGAGGCCGCCCGCGCCTGCCCGGTGGGGGCGGTCACCGTCCGGGACACCGTCCGCGGGTCCGGCGGCTGACGCCCGTGCCCGCCCCGGCCGGATCCGGGGCGGGCGCGCGCGGCACGCGGGGCGTCAGGACGCGGGGAGGGTCGAGACGACCTTGCCCGAGACGTCGGCGGCGAGATAGCCGCTGGCCCGGTATTCGTTGATGAGGTAGAAGCGCAGCGTCGGGCGGTCGTCGTTGAACGTCCAGCGGTCGACGACGACGTAGCGCATCGTCGGCTTGTCGACCTTGAGGTCGCGTTCGGCGCGCTTCATCAGCGCGGGAAGGCTGTCCCAGGGCATCGTGGACACGTCGAAGGGCTGCTCGTCGGCGTCGTCGGCGCTGATGGTGCCGCCGGGGCCGGTCTTCCTGGCCACGCCGTCCCGGTACTGGTACGCGTCGTAGGTCTTCGCGCCCGGCCGGGTCGGGATGTTCGCGAGGGCGTACTCCTCGTAGATCGTCAGGTCCTTCATCGTCGTGCTCCCGCCGGCCTGACGGAACGCCTCGACGACGGCGCGGACGTTGGCGGTGGTGAGGAGGCTGCCGCGGACCTCGGGGGCGGAGGACGGTGTCGTGCCGACGCCGGAGTCGCGGCCCGGGGTGCGGGCCGAACTCGTCGGCGAGGCACCGCCCTTCGCCCCGGTCTTCCCGCCGCCGCCTTCGCCGCCGTCCGGCAGCAGGTTCACCACGCCGACGACCGCGGCGACCGCGAGGACGAGGCCGACGGCGACCCCGGCGGCGCGCTTGCGCGGGCCGGCGGCAGCGGTGGTGGGCAGGGTCGGCGGACCGAAGCCCGCGCCCGGGCCGCCCGGCCCGCCCGGCGCGACGGGCGGACCGTAGGCGGGGTGCGGGTACGGCGTCGGCGCGTACGGGCCGGGGGCCGCGGGACCGGGGCCGGGAGCGGCAGGGGCCTGTGCCGCCGGCACGGCCGCGAGCGCGTCGCCGGCGCCGCCGGTCTCCGCGTGGGCCAGCAGCCGGTCCAGGAGCGCTCCGTCCGGCCGCTGCGCCGGGTCGCGGACGAGCAGCCGGGTCAGTACGGGACCCAGCGCGCCGGACCGCACCGGCGCGGGGATCGGGTCGTCGAGCACCGCGACCACGGTCGCGAGGCCGGTGGCGCGGCGCAGCGGGTGGTGGCCCTCGGTCGCCACGTACAGGAGCATGCCGAGCGACCACAGGTCGGAGGCCGGGTTGCCCTCCTCGCCTCGGACCCGCTCGGGGGCGATGAACTCGGGCGAGCCGATCAGGTCGCCTGTGGAGGTGAGCCGGGAGGTGGCTCCGTCGAACGCGGCGATGCCGAAGTCGGTGAGCACGGCCCCGCCTTCGCGGCGGAGCAGGACGTTGGCCGGTTTGACGTCGCGGTGCTGGATGCCGGCGGCGTGCGCGGCCCGCAGCGCGGAGAGGACCTGGCGGCCCAGGGCGAGCGCCTCGGGGACGGACATCGGGCCCTCGGCGAGCCGGTCGTGGACCGAGCGGCCCTCGACGAGCTCCATCACGATCCACGGGTGCGAGCCGTCCAGCGGGTCGACGATGTGGTGGATCGTCACGACGTGCGGGTTCGACAGCCGGGCCAGGGCGCGGGCCTCGCGGACGGCGCGTTCGCGCAGCTGCTCGGCGAAGCCGGGGGTCGCCTCCTCGACGGCCGGGTCGGGCGGGCGGACCTCCTTGAGGGCGACGTCGCGGTCGAGGGCGATGTCGCGGGCGCGCCAGACGGTGCCCATGCCGCCGCTGCCGAGTCGGGAGATCAGTCGGAAGCGTCCGTCGACCAGGGGTCTTCGGTCGTCATTCGTGCTCATGGGCGGTCATCGTAGGCGGTGCGGGTGACAGACCGGAGGGGGCCCGGCCTGTCACCCGGCGAAGGGTGCCGCGGCGCGGTTACGGCGCCATGTCGTACGCGCCGGACAGCGCCTCGACGCGCTGCCAGACCCGCCCCGAGCGCTCCGTGTCGACGACCGGGCGGCGGACCGCGCCGAGCGCCCATTCCTGCTGCGCCTCGGTCGCGGAGTCCTTGCCGTGGAGTTCGACGGCGTGCGCGGAGTAGTCGCGGACGAGGACGGCGAACAGCTCGTCGAGCACGTCCGCGTCGAGACCGGTCAGAGCGGCCTGTTCCAGGACGAGCTGGGCGTGGACGACCAGCGCGAACAGCTGGCCGACGGCGAGCAGCAGGTCGAGGTCCCGGCTCTGCTCCTCGTCGGGGGCGACGGTGGCGACGAACTCGCAGAGCGCGTCGGCCTGTTCGCGCAGGCGGGCGACGTTGGGCAGGTGCGCGTAGGCGTCGAAGGCGGGCCGCCAGTCGTGGAAGCGCACCGAGCCGAGGCCGCGGGCGGGGCCCTGGCGGAAGAGGAAGTCGTCGTCGGCCGCGTCGAGGCGGGTCGGGACGGCGGGGTACTCGACCGGTTCGAGCAGGTGGTTGCGCATGAACTTGAGGATCAGCGCGAGGTTGACGTGGACCGTGCCCTCCAGCTTGGGCAGTCCGCGGATCTCGACGGCGGCCTGGGCGAAGTAGTTGTCCTTCTCGAAGCCCTTGGCGGCGATGACGTCCCACATGAGGTCGATGACCTTCTCGCCCTCGGTGGTCACCTTCATCTTCGTCATCGGGTTGAAGAGGAGGTAGCGGCGGTCGTCGGGTCCCGCGGTGCGGAAGTAGTCGACGGCGCGGTCGCTGAACAGCTTCATGCCGACGAGCCGGACGTACGCGTCGGTGAGCTCGCGGCGCACGTGCGGGAAGGCGGTGACGGGGCGGCCGTACAGGATGCGGTTCTGGGCGTGGGTGACGGCCTCGTACATCGCGTGCTCGCAGATGCCGATGGAGGCGGTGCAGAGGTTGAACTTGCCGACGTTGACGGTGTTGAGGGCGGCGTCGAAGGCGGCGCGGCCCGTGTGCAGCACGTCCTCGGCGGCGACGGGGTAGTTCTCGAGCCGGAACTCGCTGACGAACTTGGACGAGTCGACGACGTTCTTCACCAGGTGGTAGTCCGGGTGCCGGCTGTCGGCGGCGAAGAAGACGTAGGCGTCGGGGCCCTCGACGTCGGTGCGGCGGCCGAAGACGGAGACGAGTCCGGCGGCGTTGCCGTTGCCGATGTAGTACTTGGAGCCGGTGGCGCGGAAGCCGCCCCGGCCGTCGGGCTCCAGGAGCATGTCGGTGGAGTAGATGTCGGCGCCGTGCGTCTTCTCGGACAGGCCGAAGGCGAACACCTCGCCCTGGGCGAGGAGTTCGGCGGCGCGGGCGCGCGCGGCGGCGTTCCCGCTCTGCCAGACCGGGCCGAGGCCGAGGATGGTGACCTGCCAGGCGTACCAGTAGTCCAGGCCGTAGAAGCCGAGGATCTCGTTGAGCGCGGCGATGCGGGCGGTGTCCCAGCGCTTGTCGGCGCCGTCCCGGCCGGCGTCGGACGCGGGGGTGAGGAAGGTCGCGAACAGCCCCTCCTTGGCGGCGAAGGCCAGGAAGTCGCCGAGCCAGGCGCGGGTGCGGTAGTCCTCGATCAGCTGCCGCCGGCCCCGCTCCTCGAACCAGTCGACGGTGGCCCGCAGCAGCCGGCGGGTCTCCGGGTCGAAGTGCGCGGGGTCGTACGTCTTCGGGTTGAACAGGAGCGCGTCGGCCATGGCTGGTGCCGCCTTTCGGTGACGGATTTCGGTGACGGATCGGGAGGTTCGGGGTCAGCTTTCGGCGCGGAACCGGTGGAGGGTGGCGAGCACGTCGTCGAGCCAGGCGATCATCATGCGTTCGTACGCGATGCCGCCCCGCAGCACGACGTGCTGCAGTTCCCGCTCGGAGTCGGCGGGCCCGTAGGAGCCGTCGTCGGGGCGGCTGCCGAAGTCCCGTGTCTCACCGGCGAGATAGTGGTCGAGCCGTTCGGCGTGCGTCCGGCGGTGCCGCTCGACCTCGCGGATCAGGGCGGCCGGATCGTCGAAGGCGGCGCCGCGGATCTTCACGGCGAGGTCGTGGCGCACGGTCTCGGGCTCGATCGGGTCGTGCAGCCAGCTGGTGAGCGCGGCCCGCCCGAGGTCGGCGACGGAGTACTCCTTCTTGTCCGGCCGGCCGTGCTGCGGCACTTCCCGCACGTCGATCCAGCCGTCGTTCTCCATCCGCTTGAGCACGCGGTAGATCTGCTGGTGGGTGGCGGTCCAGAAGTAGCCGATGGACCGTTCGAACCGCCGGGCCAGCTCGTAGCCGGAACCCGGCTTCTCAAGGAGCGACACGAGGATCGCGTGTTCGAGCGCCATGCCCCAGATCTTGCTATGCAACTCGTTGCATAGCAAGTCTGGTCGCGGCCTCTCCCTGTTCTCGAGCGGGAGGAACGTAGGCTCGGGGCGGCAACCTTGCGACGAGGAGGGTCCATGAACTCCGCCGATGCCGGCCGGCAGCAGTTGGACGCGGTCAGCGTTCTCAATGCGAAGACCACGCTCGTGCAGCTTCTGGGACGGGCGGGGGTCTACTCGGGGGACGCGGAGGAGTTGATCGGGATCGTCGAGGCCGGGGCGCTGGCCGTCGCGCACCGGGAGGCGCGGGAGGTCAAGAAGCAGGCGCCGCGGGAGAAGGGGGAGCTGTACGAGTCGGGGTGGCACGACGGGGTGCGGGCCGTGGCCGTCGAACTCGGCGCGCTGTCGGAGCGGACCCTGCTGCAGGCCGTGCGGGCGGACAAGGCCGCCGAAGGGCGGACGCCCGTCGGGCGGATGGAGGTGGAGCGGGCGAAGGTCGCGGTCACGCCGCTGCACCTGACGTTCACCGCCGAGTCCGCGCTCGACCCCGAGGTCTCCGAGCAGGTGCTGGTCGCCGTGCTCGCCACGATGACCGCCCGGGAGCGCGCCGGGTACGCGGGCCTGCTCACCGAGTACGCGGCCGATCGTCGCGTCCGGCTCGAGCGGCTGTTCGCCGAGTACGGGCCCGGGAGCCCGATCGCGATCCACGGCCGGTACTCGCTCCTCCACTCCCCCACCTGCATCGCCGTCCTGGAGCGGCTCGGCTCCGTGCCGGAGCCGCTGCGGGAGGAGTGGGACGCGGCCGAGCTGCCGCCGGCCTGGCTGGACGGGCTGTGGGCCGCCTGGGAGGCCTCGGCCTGATCCCGGCTCAGGCGTCGAGCAGGCGCCAGATACTCAGGGCCAGCCTGGCCCTGGTCAGGCCGGCGGGCTCGGTCAGGTCGACGCCCAGGGCCCTGCCCAGGGCGTCGATGCGCCGGGCCACGCTGCTGTGGTGCAGGTGGAGCAGGTCGGCGGCGCGGCGCAGCGAGCCGGTGACGCAGTACGCCTCCAGGGTCTCCAGGTCGTCGCCGTGCGCGGCGATGCGGGCGACCGCGGCCACGTCGGCGTTGTCGCGGCAGGCGGCCTCGGGGATCTCGTCGAGCAGGGCGAGGGCGCCCAGGTCGGCGTAGCGGACGACGGGTTCGCGGGGGCCGGTGAAGCGGAGCGCGGCGCGGGCCTGCCGCCAGGCGCGGTGGGGTGCGCCGTCGTCGCCGATGCCGGCGCGTACCCCGGCGGGGAAGCGTCCGGCGTCCACGGCGGCGGCCAGGATGACGCCGACGTCGGCCAGCGGCGCCGCCTTGACCGGGCGGGACGCGCAGATCAGGCCGCCGATCCGGTCCAGCGGCAGCTCCGACCGCACGGCGACGACGTGCACCGGCCGGTCCGCGGCGAAGCCGAGCAGCCGCAGCGCGCGGGCCCGCGCCGCCTCGTCGCTGCCGGCGCTGACGACGAGTTCGACGAGGGCCGGGTCGGCCATGGTCGTACGGGCCGGGCCGTACCGTTCGACGGCCGCGGCGGCGGCGAGGGCGAGCCGGTCGAGGAGCACCTCGTCGAGGGGGCCCGGCGGTCCGGGGCGCTCCAGCCAGACCGTGCCGATCTCCTCGTCGTCGAGGGTGACCGGCGTCGTCGTCGACGCGGGCCCGGCCGGTCCGGCGGCCGGCGTGCCCTCGGGCGCGATGCGGATCGCCCGTCCCGTTCCGTGCAGCCGGATCCCGGCCACGCATTCGGCGAGGCCCGCCGAGGAGCGGGCGAGCGCCGGGAGGTCCACCCGCCGGCGCATCAGGGTGTCGTAGAACGCGACGATGCGGAACGCGCCGTCCACATACGGATCGAGTCCCGACAGGCGTACGGCCAGTGCCTCCATGCCTGAAGGATAGAGCGGGGGCGGCGCGCCGTTCGGTGCGTCATGGGCGCCGGATGCGCGACGTCCGGCGGCTGATCCGGCCGGGGTCCGGCGGGCACGATGGCTCGCATGGATCCCGAACTCGAAGCCTTCATCCCGTTCCTGCCCGAGATGGACATGCGCGATCCGGCCGCCTCCCGCCGGGCCTTCGCCGACCGCGCCGCCGCCGCGCCCCCGCCGGACACCGCACACCTGGACGTCGAGGACCGCACGGTGCCGGCCGACCCGGACGTCCCGGTGCGCATCTACCGCCCGCGCGACGCCCACGGCGCGATCGTGTGGATGCACGGCGGCGGAGGCGTCTTCGGCACCCTGGACACCGAGCACCCCTGGGCGGCCCGGATCGCCGAGGGCTCCGGGGCGACGGTGATCTCGGTGGGCTACCGGCTCGCCCCCGAGCACCCGTTCCCCGCCGCCCAGGACGACGCGTACGCGGTGCTGGCCTGGGCCGCCGGGCACGCGGCGGAGCTGGGCCTCGACCCGGAGCGCATCGCCGTCGGCGGGCACAGCGCCGGCGGCGGCATCGCGGCCGGCGTGGCGCTGCGGGCGCGTGACGAGAAGGGGCCGGCGATCCGGTTCCAGCTGCTGAACCAGCCGGGCCTGGACGACCGTCAGGAGACCTGGTCGGCGCGGAACTTCACCGACACCCCCTGGTTCGACAGCAGGAAGGCCGCCCTGGCGTGGCGGCACGTCCTCGGCTCGCGGCCGGCCACCCCGTACACGGCGCCGGCGCGGGCGGCCGACCTGTCCGGGCTGCCGCCCGCGTACGTCTCGACCGCGGAGTACTGCCCGAACCGTGACGAGGACATCGCGTACGCGCTGCGCCTGATGGAGGCCGGGGTCACGGTGGAGCTGCACCAGTGGCCGGGCACCTTCCACGGCTCGCAGGCGCTGCTGTCGGCGGACGTCTCGCAGCGGCAGAACGCCGAGCTGTGCGCGGCGCTGCGCCGGGCGCTCGCGGACTGACCCGGGGGACGGGAAGGGCGCCGGACCGCCGCCATTCGGGGCAACCGCCCCGAAGGGCGGCGCGGCTATGGCGGCTTGCGGTTATCCATGGCCGCAGCCGCCTCGACGAGGCGAGCGTCCGAGCCCGACCCGAGAGGGGCGCCCCATGGCAGTCCAGCCCGTTCCCGCGGAGTATCCGCGCATCACCCCGTACCTGTGCGTCGACGGCGCCGCCGCCGCGATCGACTTCTACGTGTCCGTGCTCGGCGCCGAGGAGCGGTCCCGGATGCCGGCGCCCGGCGGGAAGATCGGCCACGCCGAGATCCAGCTGGGGAACTCGATCGTCATGCTGGCCGACGAGTACCCCGACATGAACTTCCGCTCCCCGAAGGCGATCGGCGGCACGCCGATGACGCTGCACGTGTACGTCGAGGACGTCGACGCGGTGTTCGCCAAGGCCCTGGCCCAGGGCGCCAAGGAGCTGTCGGCGGTCAAGGACGAGTTCTACGGCGACCGGGCCGGCCAGTTCGAGGACCCGTTCGGCCACCGCTGGAGCGTGGCCTCGCACATCGAGGACGTCTCCGCGGAGGAGATGGAGAAGCGGGCCGCGAAGGCCATGGAGGGCATGGACCCCGACGCGAAAAGCAGCTGAGCGGGCAGATAGGTTGTCCCGTATGAATGCGACGCCCACGCACAAGGACAGCCCGAGTCGTACCGCGCTGGTCGAGGAGCTGATGGGGCGGTTCCCGCACGTGCCGCGGGAGGCGGTGATCAAGGAGGACCTGCTGCGCGGCGGCATGGCCTTCGACGAGTCCGCGCTCAGCGGCACCGCGGACGGCGGCTCCGGGGACGTGAAGCCGAAGTCGTACTTCATCTTCTCCTTCGACCACCGCACCCTGCCGGAGCTGGGCGCCGCCGCGCTGAACCGCCCTCCGGAGGAGATCGTGCTCACCGGCGGCCCCTACGAGCTGCGTCGCACGGTGGTGTCGGTGCGGGTCAACCCCGACTCCCCGTACGTGGTGCGCGGCGGCGAGGACGGTTCCCTCGGCCTGTACCTGGACGGCCGGCGGATCTCCGACGTCGGCCTGCCGCCGATGCCGGAGTACTACCGGCACAAGCTCTCCAACGGGAAGTCGGTGATGGAGGTCGCGCCCACCATCCAGTGGGGCTACCTCATCTATCTGACGGTGTTCCGGGTCTGCCAGTACTTCGGGGCCAAGGAGGAGTGCCAGTTCTGCGACATCAACCACAACTGGCGCCAGCACAAGGCCGCGGGACGGCCGTACACCGGTGTGAAGCCGGTCGAGGAGGTGCTGGAGGCGCTGGAGATCATCGACCGGTACGACACGGCCGGCACCTCCCGCGCGTACACGCTCACCGGCGGCTCGATCACCTCGAAGGTCGCCGGCCGCGACGAGGCGGACTTCTACGGCCACTACGCCAAGGCCATCGAGGAGCGCTTCCCCGGGCGCTGGACCGGCAAGGTCGTCGCGCAGGCGCTGCCGCGTGACGCCGTGCAGCGGTTCCACGACTACGGCGTCCGGATCTACCACCCCAACTTCGAGGTGTGGGACCGGCGGCTGTTCGAGCTGCACTGCCCCGGCAAGGAGCGGTACGTCGGCCGCGACGAGTGGCACCGCCGGATCCTGGACTCCACGGAGGTGTTCGGGCCGCGCAACGTGATCCCGAACTTCGTGGCCGGCATCGAGATGGCGGAGCCGTTCGGCTTCACGAAGGTCGACGAGGCGATCGCGTCGACGCAGGAGGGCCTGCGGTTCTTCATGTCGCACGGCGTGGTGCCCCGGTTCACCACCTGGTGCCCGGAGCCGACCACCCCGCTGGGCAAGGCCAACCCTCTGGGCGCGCCGCTGGAGTACCACATCCGGCTCCTGGAGACGTACCGGGCGACGCTGGAGGAGTTCGGGCTGAGCTCCCCGCCGGGGTACGGTCCGGCCGGTCCGGGGCGGGCGGTGTTCTCGGTCAGCTCGTTCATGGACAGCCTGGAGGGGCTGGAGCAGCCGGAGTCCTGACGGACGCGGGCGGACGGGGCGGGGCGAGAGGGGCCGGGGCCGGACGGACCGGGGCTCAGGGCCTGCTGTCGGCCTCGTCCGGCTGCCGGGCCGACACCTCGCGGGCGCGCAGACAGGAGGCGACGACCACCAGCGGCCAGACGGCCTGCATGCAGGTCACGACGCGTTCCGCGACGCCGGCGGCGCCGTCGGTGGTCATCTCGTACAGGAACCAGCCCGCGGAGAGGCCCATCACGGCGGTCGCGCCGAGGGCCGGGGTGGGCCTCAGCCCCCAGGGCGCGGCCGCGGTCCGGCCGCGTACGGCCGCCAGGACGGGCCACACGGCCAGCAGGACGAAGCCGACCGCGGCGACCGAGCCGTGCCGCAGCGAGCCTCCGCTGCTGGGCGCGGGGACGAAGGACACCACCAGCGCCGCCACTCCTCCGCCGGCGAGGGCGAGCCGTCCGGCGCGCTCGGCCGTGCGCAGGCCGTAGGCGGTGAACAGGTGGCAGACGCCCAGCCCGAAGAGCGCGCCGGTCATCACCCAGAACCCGGCCGCTCCGTACGCCGCCAGGACACTGATCGTCTGCCGCACGGGGTCGTACGCGGTGCCCTCGAGATGCCCCGCGATCATCCAGCCGCTGATCAGGAGGACGGGGGCGCACCCCGACGAGATCAGGGCCCATCGTGGAACAGAGTGCATCGAAACACGATAAAGCCGCCCAAGTCGTCGCGCGCTCACGCGGCGAGGCGTGGCGTCCGGGGGTTCTCAGGGGGCGGTCCGGTGTGACAGCCTGCCCCTCATGATCGTCCGAGTGAGCGAGGCCGTCGTCCGTCCGGAGCGCTTCGAGGCGTTCCACGCGCTGATCGTGGACGCGGTGCGCGACTTCCCCGCGAACAACCCGGGGCTGCTCGACCACGAGGTGCTGGTCGCGCCGCCGCACTCCCTGCTGTACGTGAGCCGCTGGCGCGGCGAGGAGGACCTGGTCGCATACGCGGGCGAGAACTGGCGCGACGAGCCGGTCGTCCTGCCCGGCGAGGAGGAGTACCTCCTCGCACCGCTGCGGCTGCGCCACTTCACGTCCGCCCCGCTGGACTGACCCGGGCGGCCCACCCCGTCGACCGGTGACGCGGACCGGGTCGGTAGGTTTCGGGGGGAACGTGTACGAGGAAAGCGGAGAACGGTGTTCGGTATCAGTGAGCTGGCGATCCTCGCGATCGTGGTCGTCCTTCTGCTCGGCGCGAAGAAGCTGCCCGAACTGGCCCGCAACGCCGGCAAGGCGGCCCGTGTCCTCAAGAGCGAGGCGAAGGCGATGAAGGCCGACGGCGAGGCACCGCAGCAGGCGACGTACGTGGTGAAGGAGACCCGGCCGCTGAAGGACGTGGCCGAGGGCTCCTCCGCCGCGTCCTGATCGCGGCCCGGAAGCCGGGCAGGAGTGAGAGGCGGATGCGCAGGCCGATGCGGATCAGGATCGAGGGCTTCGACCTGCCGGGGCGTACATGCGCGCCGGCCCCGGGTTTCCCCGGGTACAGCGGCATCCGGGTCGGCGTCCAGCGCCGTGGCCGGGCGGACGAGCTGCTCGATCCGCACCCCGGGGACGCGCCGTCCGCGACCTGGGTGCTGGACTGCACGGTCGCGGCGAAGGACACGGGATTCGACGTCACCGGCCCCTGGATCCAGGGGCGGCCGGGCGGCCGGTTCGTGTATCTGTCGTGGGAGGCCGCCGGCGAGGACGGGACGTTCGCGATGTTCCGGCGGGCCAAGCTGATGCTCGACGGGGTCGCACCCGAGACGCTCGCGGACGCCGTCGCGTCCGGGCTGCTCGTGGCGCGGCTCGGGCTCACCGACGGGCGGGGGCAGCCGACGTGCGCCGCGGTGCGGCCGCCGCTCGTGGTCTGGTCCGCCGGACCCGCGTCCTGACGATCACTCGGTCGGGTGGTCGGACCGTACACGCCGGTCGACGGCCCGCCGAGGTGGGCGGACCGAGACGATCATGTTCGGGTGATCCACTCCCGAACCGCCGCACGCCGCCGGGCCGTTCCCGTCGCCGTGGCCGCTCTCAGCCTCCTGTCCCTGTCGTCCACCCTTCCCGCCACCGCCCGGCCGGCGGGCGGCGGCGAGCGTCCGCCCACCGCCGCCGAGGCGCGCACCGACGCCCTGCTGTCCGCCGTGCGCGGGCGGCCCGCCGAGGCCGCCGACTTCTTCCGCCGGCTGCCCAAGGGCGGTGAGCTGCACAACCACCTCTCGGGCGCCGTGTCCACGGAGTACCTGATCCGGCTGGCCGGCGAGGACGGTCTGTGCATCGACACCGCCACGATGACCGCCGTCGTACCGCCCTGTGGGCCGGGCAGGCGGCCGGCCACGGACGCGGGGACCGACCCGGCGTTCCACGACGCTCTGGTGCGGGCCTGGTCGATGCAGGACTTCCCGCCGGACGGCAACGGCCACGACCACTTCTTCGACACCTTCGGCAAGTTCGGCGAGGTGACCTGGCGCAACCGCGGCAAGCTGCTCGCGGAGGTCGCCGACGACGTGGCGGGCCAGAACCAGTTCTATCTGGAGACCATGATCAGCCCGGCCTCCGACGGGGCGAGGAAGCTCGCCGCCGAGGTGGGCTGGGACCCCGATCTGGCCGCGCTGCACGGCCGGCTCGTCGCGGGCGGCAAGCTGGACGCCGTGGTCGCCGAGGCCCGCAAGGAGGCCGACGACGGCGACGCCGAGTTCCGCACCGCGGCCGCCTGCGGCACCGAACGGGCCCGTCCCGGCTGCGATCTGACGGTCCGATGGATCTCGCAGGTCACCCGCGCCTCCGCGCCGGAGCGGGTCTTCACCCAGATCGCGCTCGGCATGCGCCTCGCCGAGCGGGACGGGCGCTTCGTCGCGATCAACCTGGTCCAGCCGGAGGACTGGGACGTCTCGCTGCGCGACTACAGCCTGCACATGCGCATGGTCGCGTATCTCCGCACCGTGTACCCGAAGGCCCATGTGACGCTGCACGCTGGCGAGTTGTGGCCCGGCCTGGTCAAGCCCGAGGACCTCGACTTCCACATCCGGGAGGCCGTGGACGTCGCCCGCACCGAGCGCGTCGGGCACGGAGTCGATCTCGTCCACGAGACGAACTGGCGGAACACGGCCCGCACCATGGCCGCCCGGGAGATCGCCGTCGAGGTGCCGTTCAGCAGCAACGCCCAGATCCTCGGCGTCAAGGGTGCGGACCACCCGTTCGAGACGTACCGGACCCACGGAGTGCCGGTGGTGCTGGCCACCGACGACCCGGGCATCTCCCGGATCGACGTCAGCCACGAGTACGCGTACGCCGCCCGCACGTACGGGCTGTCGTACCCGGAGCTGAAGGATCTCGCCCGCGCCTCCCTGGAGTACGCGTTCCTGCCCGGCGAGAGCCTGTGGCGCGGCAACCCGACCGCGCAGGGCTACCGCGTCGCCGGCGCGTGCCGGGGCGAGCTTCCCGGCACGCCGATCCGCTCCGGGGCGTGCCGCCGGCTGATCGACGGCAGCGCGAAGGCGTCGACGCAGTGGCGGCAGGAGGGCGCCTTCGCCGCGTTCGAGCAGCGGGCTTAGCGGGCCCAGCTGACCCAGCGGGGCGACTCAGCCCCCGCGGCCGGGACGTCGGCGAACAGTGCCTCGACGTCCCGGCCGGACGGCGCCACTGTGCGCCAGATGACGCCACGTGACACCACACCACACCACCTCTAGTGCCACCCAACGCCATCCTTGCGCCATTCAGAGCCACCCCTACTTGTACTTGGCATCACCGCGATGCCAAGATGGCACCACTGAACGGCACGGCCTCGCGCGCAGCGGAGTTCGGACTTTCTGCGCGTCCTCCCACCACACCCACAAGGACGGCACCGTCATGCCTTCGTACGCGACCCCGAAGCCCATCACCGCGATACTCGAGTTCGAGATCGGCCACGTCCGCATCACCGCGGGCGAGCGCCGGGACACGGTCGTCGAGGTGGCACCCAGTGATGCCACCGAACCGCTGGACGTGCAGGCGGCGGAGCAGACCGTCGTCGGGTACGCCGACGGCACCCTCACTCTCAAGGGCCCCAAGAAGCACCATCTGTTCGGCAGGAAGAGCGGCTCGGTCGACGTGACCGTCACGCTGCCCGCCGGTTCGAACCTCCGGTCCGTCTCCCCGGTGGGCGACTACGCCGCCGAGGGCACGCTCGGCAGGTGCACCGTCCGGACCTCGCTGGGCCGCATCAGGATCGAGCGCGCGGACAGCGTCGACCTGCGCACGAGCCACGGCGACGTCCGGGTCGACCGGACGGCCGGAGACGCCGAGGTCCACGCGGCCGGCCGGATCGAACTCGGCCGGATCGGCGGCGCGGCCACCGTCGTGAACGCCAACGGGGACACCGCGGTCGCCGAGATCACCGGCGACCTCAAGGCCCGCGCCGCCAACGGCCGCATCACGGTCGGCGTCGCGCGCGGCTCGGTCGAGGCCGCCTCGGACAACGGCGGCATCGGCGTGCACGACGTCGCCCGGGGCGCGGTCCGGCTGGAGGCGGCCGTCGGCGACGTGGAGGTCGGCGTCCGCGAGTCCTGCGCGGCCCGGCTGGACGTGCGGTCCGGGTTCGGCCGGGTCCGCAACGCCCTCGGTACGGAGCAGAGCCCCGGCGGCGCGGACGAGCGGGTCGACATCCACGCCCGCGCCCGCGTCGGCGACGTCCTGATCCGCCGCCCCTGACCTCCCGCCGCCCCTGAGCCCTCCCCGCCTCCGCACCTCCTCACTTCCTCACTTCCTCACTTCCTCACCGCCTCACCTCCTCGACAGGACTTCCTCCGCCATGGCTTCCTTCCTCTCCGCACTGGGCCGCTTCGCCTTCCGGCGACGCGGGCTGGTGGTCCTCCTGTGGCTCGTGACCCTGGTGGGCGCGGGCTTCGCCGCCTCCAAGGCGCCCGCCCCGCCCGCCGACACCTTCTCGATGCCGGGCACGGAGTCGCAGCGGGCCTTCGACCTCCTGCAGCAGAAGTTCCCCGACGCGAAGACGGACGGCGCCGCCGCGCGCGTCGTCGTCCGCGCACCGGGCGCCGAGAAGATAACCTCGCCGGCCCGGAAGGCCCAGGTGGAGGCCCTCCTGGCCGACCTCGCGAAGGCACCCCAAGTCGCCGCCGTGGCCGACCCGTTCCGGACGAACGCGGTGAGCCGCGACGGGACGACCTCGTACGCGTACGTCACCTACGAGGCGACCGCCACCGAGCTGACCGACGCGGCGCACGACGGTCTCACCGACGCCATGGCGAAGGCCCGTGACGCGGGCCTGGTCGTCGAGGCGGGCGGCGACGCCGTCAAGATCGAGCAGGCGATGGGCGGTACGGGCGAGAAGCTCGGCATCCTCGTCTCGGCCGTGGTCCTGCTGCTCACCTTCGGATCCCTGGTGGCCGCCGGGATGCCCCTGCTGACGGCGATGATCGGCGTCGGCATCGGGATCAGCGGCATCACCGCGCTCGGCAGCACGCTCGGCCTTTCGTCCACCACGTCCACGCTCGCGCTGATGATCGGCCTGGCGGTCGGCATCGACTACGCGCTGTTCATCGTCTCCCGGTACCGCTCCGAGATCGCGGAGGGCCGCGAGCGGGCGGACGCCGCAGGGCGCGCCGTGGGCACGGCCGGCTCGGCCGTGGTGTTCGCCGGGCTCACCGTGATCATCGCGCTGGCCGGGCTCGCCGTCGTGAACGTCCCGATGCTCACCAAGATGGGCCTGACCGCGGCCGCCACCGTCGCCGTCGCCGTACTCGTCGCGATCACGTTCGTGCCCGCGCTCCTCGGCTTCGCCCCGGTGCGGGTACTGGCCCGCCGCGACCGCAAGCAGTACACCGGCAAGCCGCTGACGGTGCGTCAGCAGCGCCGGGCCGCGAAGCGCGCGGCGCGCACCAAGCCCAACCTGGGCGCCCGCTGGGCCGGGTTCGTCCTGCGCCGGCCGCTGCTCGTCCTGATCGTCGGCGTACTGGGCCTGGGCACCGTCGCCGTGCCCGCCGCGAGCCTCGAACTGGGTCTGCCCGGCGAGGGCACGATGGCGCCGGAGACCACCCAGCGCAAGGCGTACGACCTGCTGTCGGAGTCCTTCGGACCCGGCTTCAACGGCCCGCTGACGGTCACCGTCCAGGCGGCGGACGCCAAGGGCGCGGCGGAGCAGGTGCGGACGGAGCTGCGGACGGTCCGCGGGGTCGCCGCGGTCGGCCCGGCCGCCGCGAACGCGGGCGGCGACACCGCGCTGATCAACGTCGTCCCGGCCACCGGCCCGACCGGGTCCGCGACCGAGGACCTGGTGCACGAACTGCGCGACCGGGCCGGCGGTCTTGAGACCCGTACCGGCGCGAGCACAATCCTGGTGGCCGGTCAGACCGCGATGTTCATCGACTTCTCGCAGACCCTCGACGACGCGCTGCTGCCGTACCTCGCTCTGGTCGTCGGCCTGGCGTTCCTGCTGCTGATGCTGGTGTTCCGCTCCGTACTGGTCCCGCTGAAGGCGGCGCTCGGCTTCCTGCTCTCGGTGTCCGCGGCGCTCGGCGCGGTCGTGGCGGTGTTCCAGTGGGGCTGGCTCGCGGACGTGCTGGGCGTCGACCAGCCGGGCCCGGTGATGAGCACCCTGCCGATCTTCCTGATCGGCGTGGTCTTCGGCCTGGCGATGGACTACGAGGTGTTCCTGGTGTCCCGGATGCGCGAGGCGTACGTGCACGGCGCCCGGCCCGCCGAGGCGGTCGTCACCGGCTTCCGGTACGGCGGCCGGGTGGTCAGCGCCGCGGCGATCATCATGACCAGCGTCTTCTCCGGCTTCATCATGGAGGACAACGACTTCGTGAAGATGATCGGCTTCGGTCTCGCGGCGGCGGTGCTGTTCGACGCCTTCGTGGTCCGCATGGCGCTGGTGCCCGCGCTGTTCGCCCTGCTCGGCCGGTCCGCGTGGTGGCTGCCGCGCTGGCTGGACCGAATCCTGCCGGCGATCGACGTCGAGGGCGAGAAGCTGTCGGCGCAGCCCGTACCCGCCCGGCAGCACCCGGCCCACGAGTCCCACCTCGTCGGCTGACGCCCTGCCCTCCGTTGCCCGGCCCGGCGGTCCACCGCCGGGCCGGGCGCTTCGGCGTACGAGGGACACCTCGTGCGGCCCGTGATCCCGGGAGCCGCTACCTCGGCGCGGGCGGGCGTCGGGGCCGTCAGGGCGGGGTCGAGGGTCAGCGTCGTCACGCCCAGGGGGCGGGTCAGGACGCAGAGCGCGGGCTCCGCCAGGGGGATCCAGGGGTGTGCAGCGCCGAGGACGGCGCGGGGTGGGTCCGGTGACGTGAAGGCCACCGCCGTGCGGCCCCCGGGCCCGCCGGGACTCCCCTGACGAGCCCCTGACGGCAGCTTGACGCCATTCCCCACGCCCGCCCGGGTCCCGGGCCGTCAGACCGTCATTCCCAGTCGTCCCACGGCGGGTCGACCTCGTCCGGGTCGAACGGCGGTTCCTCGTCCTCCGGCGGGGATGCGGGCTGCTTCGCCGCCGCGGGCGCAGCCCCGCCAGGGGCGTCCGCCAGTGTGTCGAGGACGCCCTGGCCGTACTTGGTCAGCTTGGCCTCGCCGACGCCGCCCACCGTGCCGAGCTCCGCGATCGTGGCCGGGAAGGTCGTCGCGATCTCGCGGAGGGTGGCGTCGTGGAAGACCACGTACGCCGGGACGCCCTGCTCGCGGGCCGTCGCCGCGCGCCAGGCGCGCAGCGCCTCGAAGACCGGCACGGCGGCCTCCGGCAGGTCGGCCGGCACCCGGTTGCCCTTGCCGCCGGAGCGGGAGCCCGAGGACTTGCGGGAGGCGGGGAGCGGGGCCTTCTCCTTCCGCATGGGGACGGTGCGGCGGCCGCCGAGCACCTCGCCGCTGCCGTCGGTGAGGACCAGCGTGCCGTAGTCGCCCTCCACGGCCAGCAGCCGCTGCGCCAGGAGCTGGCGGATGACGCCGCGCCACTCCGCCGTGCCGAGATCGGCGCCGACGCCGAACACCGACAGCCCGTCGTGGTCGAACTGGATGACCTTGGCGGTCTTCTTGCCCTGGAGGATGTCGATGATCTGGCCCGCGCCGAACTTCTGGCGCCGCTCGCGGGCCAGCCGCCACACGGTGGACAGCAGCTTCTGCGCGGCGACCGTGCCGTCCCAGGACTCGGCCGGGGTCAGACAGGTGTCGCAGTTGCCGCAGGGCTCCGAGGACTGGCCGAAGTACTCGAGGAGGCGGACGCGCCGGCAGTCGACGGTCTCGCAGAGCGCGAGCATCGCGTCGAGGTGGGCGGCGAGGCCGCGCCGGTGGGCCTCGTCGCCCTCGGAGGAGTCGATCAGCTTGCGCTGCTGCACCACGTCCTGCAGTCCGTACGCCAGCCAGGCCGTGGCGGGCTCGCCGTCACGCCCCGCGCGGCCGGTCTCCTGGTAGTAGCCCTCGACGGACTTCGGCAGGTCGAGGTGGGCGACGAAACGCACGTCCGGTTTGTCGATGCCCATGCCGAAGGCGATGGTGGCGACGACCACGACGCCGTCCTCGCGCAGGAACCGGGCCTGGTTGGCGGCGCGGTGCCGGGCGTCCATGCCCGCGTGGTACGGGACGGCGTCGACGCCCTGCTCGACCAGGAAGGCCGCGGTCTTCTCGACCGAGGCACGGGACAGGCAGTACACGACGCCGGCGTCGCCGTCGTGCTCGGTCCTGATCAGTTCGAGCAGCTGCTTCTGCGCGCTGTTCTTCGGGACGATGCGGTACTGGATGTTGGGCCGGTCGAAGCTGGCGACGAAGTGCTTGGCGTCCGCCAGGCCGAGCCGCTGGGCGATCTCCGCGTGGGTGGCCTCGGTGGCCGTCGCGGTGAGCGCGATCCGCGGCACCTTGGGCCAGCGCTCGTGGAGCATCGACAAGGCCAGGTAGTCGGGCCGGAAGTCGTGACCCCACTGGGCGACGCAGTGCGCCTCGTCGATCGCGAAGAGCGACACCTTGCCCCGGTCGAGCAGCCGCTGCGTCCCCTCCGTGCGCAGCCGCTCCGGGGCCAGGTACAGCAGGTCAAGCTCGTCCGCGAGGAAGGCCTGCTCGACGGCCTGCCGCTCGTAGGGGTCCTGGGTGGAGTTGAGGAATCCGGCCCGCACGCCGAGGGCGTTGAGCGCGTCCACCTGGTCCTGCATGAGCGCGATCAGCGGTGAGACGACGACGCCCGTGCCCTCTCTGACCAGCGCCGGGATCTGGTAACAGAGCGACTTGCCGCCGCCGGTCGGCATCAGCACGAGGGCGTCGCCGCCGGCGACGACCTGCTCGATGATCTGCTGCTGCTCTCCGCGGAACGCGTCATAGCCGAAGACGCGGTGGAGCACCTTCAGGGCGTCGGAGATCTCGGGAGAGGCGTCGGTGAGGGCCATTCCAAAAGCCTATCCGGCGCCGCGGACAGCCCGGTCCGGGCGACCGGAACCTGTGGACGACCCGGCCTCGCCCCTGGACCTCAGGACCCCGTCCGCCGCCCCCAGGCCGTCACCGGTTGCTGCTGATACGTTACGAAATGCTGGATATACGATCCGGCTACCGACCCTGCCGCCTGCACGACGGGATCTGGAATGACCGGTGGACCCGAACCCATGAGCGCCGCGGCCCGTACGGCCGTCGAGCAAGAACTGGCCGATCTGAGCCGGGAGCGCGAGGCCGTCGCCGTCACCCTGCGGGGCGGCGGTGGGGACCAGACCGGCGACCGCGTCGACCAGGCCGACGAGCTGGAGCGCGGCACGGAGCTGGCCCGGCTCGACCGCCGCATCGCCGAGCTGGAGGGCCGGCTGAAGGAGGCGGACGTCGCCGGGGCCCCGTCCACCGACGAGGTCGGCGCGGGCAGCACCGTGACGGTGCGCTTCGCGGACGGGGACGAGCAGACCCTGCACATCGGCGAGGTCGCCGAGATGTACGACGCGGCCATGGTGACCGCCGACAGCCCTCTCGGCAGCGCACTGATGGGCCGCCGCGCCGGCGACACCGTCACGTACAAGGCGCCCGACGGCCCGACCAGCGCCGTCGTCGTGTCCGTCGGCGGCAAGGGCGGCCCCGGCGGCGGCAGCGCGGGCGCAGCGTCCTAGCCGGGCGCCGGCCACGCCGACCGTCCTACCGCTCCTGCCGGACGCCCAGGTGGCGCAGGGCCGAGGCCGCCGCGCCCGCGCCGCACATGCCGTGCGCCCCGGGGCCGGGCGGGGTGGCGGCCGAGCAGAGGTACACGCCGGGCACGCCGGTGGCGTACGGGTCGAGCGCGGGCCGTGCGCCGAGCAGCAGCTGGGGCACGGTCTTCGCCCCGGTGAGGATGTCGCCGCCGGTGAAGTTGGGGTTGGCGGCGGCGAAGTCGGCGGGGCGGGTGACGCGGAGCCCCACGATCCGGTCCCGGACGCCGGGGGCGAAGCGCTCCATCTGCCCCAGCACCGCCTCGGTGGCGTCGCCGTCGTAGCCGTGCGGCACGTGGGCGTAGGTCCAGACGGGGTGCACGTCGCCGACGGAGCGCGAGGGGTCGGCGAGGTACTGCTGGCCCACCAGGACGAACGGGCGCTCGGGCATCCGGCCCGCCGTCACCTCCCGTTCCGTACCGGCCACTTCCGCGAGCGTGCCGCCGAGGTGGACGGTTCCGGCGCGCCGGGCGCGCGGGTCCGTCCAGGGCACCCCGCCCTGCACGGCCAGATCGACCTTGTACGCGCCGGGGCCCCGGCGGAACCGGGTGTACGCGGCCTTCGCGCGGGCCGGGAGCCGGTCGGCGTACAGCGCCGCGACCTGGGCCGGGTCCAGGTCGAGGAGGGTGACGTCCGCGGGCGGGAGCTGCCGGCGGTCGGTGATCCGTACGCCGGTCTCGATCGTGCCGCCGTGCGCGCGCAGCACGGCGGCGAGGCTGCGGGCGACGGCCTGTGAACCGCCCTCGGCGACGGCCCAGCCGGCGGCGTGGCCGGCGGTGAGGATGCCGAGCCCGATCGCGGAGCTGAACGGGTGCGACAGGGGCTGGAACGCGTGGGCCGCCACGCCCGCCCACAGGGCGCGCGCCTGCGGGGTCCGGAAGAGCCGGGCGAGCACGGTGGCGGGCAGGACGGTGGGCGCGCCGAAGCGGGCGAGCAGCAGCGGGTGGGCCGGGACGCGCAGCAGCGGGCCCATGACGTCGCCGGCGAGGGCGTCCCAGCGCCGGGCGGAGGGCCCGAGCAAGGCGCGGTAGCGGTCCTCGTCGGCGCCGAGCCCGGCGGCGGTCTCGTCGACGGAGCGCAGCAGCACCCCGGCCGTGCCGTCGTCGAGGGGGTGCACGCAGTCGATCTCGGGGAGCCGCCAGCGCAGCCCGTGCGCCTCCAGATCGAGGGCGCGGAGCGCGGGCGAGGCGACGGCCATGGGGTGGACGGCGGAGCAGTGGTCGTGCAGCAGTCCGGGCAGGATCGCCTCGTGGCTGCGCGTGCCGCCGCCGACCTCGTCCGCGGCCTCCAGGAGCTTGACGTCCAGGCCGGCCCTGGCCAGGAGGGCGGCCGCGGTAAGGCCGTTGGGTCCGCCGCCGACCACGACCGCGCTGTTCCGGGAGCTCATACGGCCGAGTATCCCGCGGCTCGCCGGCTCCCCGGCTCCCCGGCTCAGCCGCCGAAGATCCCGACGACGAGGTTGATGGCGGTGGCGAGGATGCTGGTGCCGAAGATGTAGGAGAGCACACAGTGCCGGAGGATGACGCCGCGCAGTCCGGTCGTGACGACGTTGGTGTCGGAGACCTGGTAGGTCATGCCGAGGTTGTAGCTGAAGTAGAGGAAGTCGATGTACCGGGGGTGGTCCTGGTTGTTGAAGTCGATCCCGCCCTCCGGCGCCGAGTAGTAGATGTACGCGTACCGGGCCGCGTACATCAGGTGCAGCGAGGCCCAGGTCATGAAGACGCCGAGCAGCGCGAGGGCGGCCGCGGCCTGGCTCAGTCCCGACTTGTCGGCGACGAGCAGCACGCCGATGGCGCTGAGTCCGCCCACGGCGGTGCCGACGACGGCGAGTTCCTCGACGATGGGCCGGAACTCCTCGCGGCGGGCGTTGTGCCGGGTGGCCTGTGCGTCCATGGGCCACAGGGCGAGCCAGCCGGAGACGACGAACAAGGTCTCCGCCGCGGCGACGCTGGAGAGGAAGCCCAGCTCCGCGCTCTCGGTGGGCAGCCCGACGGCCGTGCCGACGACCGCGCCGGCGAGCAGCGCGCCGAGCGCGCGGGGGACGGTGGAGAGCGGCATGGGGCCTCGCGGGGGTGGGGCCGGCTGGGGGCGCTACGCGCTCAGGCTTCGAGGACGACGACGGCCTCGTCCGTGTAGGGCAGGAACGTCAGCGTCTCCTGGAGGTACAGGTCGATGCCGCGGGCGTCGTGGGACGTGTAGCCGATCGCCACGTCCTGGCCGATGAGCAGTTCGAAGTCGCCGCCGCGGATCGACAGGACGAAAGCGCCGCGCAGCGCGGGCGCCCAGATCGGCGGGCCGTCCAGCATCCGGCCGAGATGGGCGGCGATCGGGTAGCCGTGGTCGGAGGTCTCGCTGACCGCCGCGTACTCGTCGGCGCCGAGCAGCAGTGCGTACGGACCGTCGACGCCGGCCAGGCGCAGCGAGGTCAGCGCCCGGCTGACCGCGTCGGGGTAGTCGCGGGGCTCGACGGGCAGCCGCAGGACCGGGTTGGAGGAGCGGTCGCGCAGGCCCTCGACGCCGGCGGCGTCGTAGCCGTCGAAGACCATCCGGTCCTCGACGAAGGCGAGGGTGCGCGCCGCGTCCTTGACGGGCTGCCAGTCGGAGTCCTTCGCGCCGCGTTCCACGTCGTCGACGGCGGCCCGGGTCACGGTGAACGGCACCCGCAGCTCCACCAGCGGCCGGGCGTCGCGGAGCCGGGCGGTGACGCCGGGCGCGGGCGGGGACAGTTCGTCCAGGTGTCCGGTGCCGGCGGCGGCGAGATCGGGGCCGGCGGCTTCGGGGACGTCGACGACGCGGCGGCCCGCGCTGTGGCGGCGGAAGGTACGGGCGGCCTCCTCCTCGATCTCGGCCCAGGCACCGGGGGTGATGGGGGCGAGTTCGCGGTGGAGGTTGTTCGTGGCGGGGGTCGTCATCAGGACCGGACTCCTTTCAGACTGCCGATGCCCAGCGAGGCGTCGCCGGACCGGGCGGCCTCGGCGGCCGGGGCGGGGAGGTCGCCGAGGAGGTCGGCGCCGGGCACGAAGAACAGGCCGCCGGTCACGGCGCGGGAGAAGTCGAGGACCCGGTCGGTGTTGCCGGGCGGGTCGCCGAGGAACATGTTGCGCAGCATGCGTTCGGTGACGCCGGGGGTGCGCGCGTAGCCGATGAAGTACGTGCCGAACTCGGCGCTGCCGACCTGCCCGAACGGCATGTTGTCGCGCAGGATCTTCCGCTCGGTGCCGTCCTCGTCCTCGACGGTGTTCAGCGCGACGTGCGAGTCGGTGGGCTTGACGCCGTCGGGGAGTTCGACGTTGCCGGACTTGGTGCGGCCGATGACGTGCTCCTGCTCCTCGACGCTGAGCGCGTCCCAGGCCGTCATGTCGTGCAGGTACTTCTGCACGATCACATAGCTGCCGCCCGCGAAAAGCGGGTCCTCGTCGCCGATGTGGACTGCGTCTGTGGCCGCCCGGCCCTCGGGGTTCTCGCTGCCGTCGACGAAGCCGAGCAGGTCGCGCTCGTCGAAGTACTTGAAGCCGTGCACCTCGTCGACGACGGTGAGCGCGGCGCCGAAGTGCTCCACGACCAGCCGGGCCAGCTCGAAGCAGAGGTCCATGCGCCGGGCGCGCAGATGGAAGAGCAGGTCTCCGGGGGTGGCCGGGGCGCGGTGGCGGGGGCCCTGCAGCGGCTGGAAGGGGTGCAGGTCGCGGGGGCGCGGGCCGCCGGCGAGCCGGTCCCAGGCGTCGGAGGCGATGCCGGTGACGAGGCCGAGGGTGTCGTCGGGGGAACGGAAGGCCACCGACCGGGCGAGCCCGGCCAGGTCCCCCAGTCCCTCGCGGACGGCGCGCTCCGCGCCGGGAGCGATCGTGGCCACGAGGAAGACGGCCGCCTTGGCGGGCGGCATGAGCACGGTCTGGGATGCGGCCATGGGACTCCCGTCGGACCACGATGCATAGGAAAGGGCATGGAAGAGGACGAAACAGCTGAAAGGGCATCGTCACCCTATGCGCGGCCTTCCCGCCCCGCAGCCCGGGTTCCGCCGGGTGAGGCCCCGTGCCGTGGACCGCCGAATGGCAGGACCCCGGAGCCGGACTTAGCCTGCTCGAAGGTGCATCCCCGCTGGGAAGGGCTGAGTGTCGTGACCGTCGAGAAGGACGAGCCGGAAGCCGCCCTGGAACCCCGCGTCGGCCCCGTCCCCCAAGGGGACCCGGAGTTCCACCCGTACCACCACCCCGCCGCCGGCTGGGGCGCGGCGAAGAGCGTCACGCACTTCCTGGTGCGCGAGAAGGCGCTGGTGGACGGCCCGCGGGCGATCATGAAGATGAACCACGAGAACACCGGGTTCGACTGTCCGGGCTGCGCCTGGCCGGACGACACCAAGGGTCTCCATCTGGACATCTGCGAGAACGGCATCAAGCACGTCACCTGGGAGATGACCGCCAAGCGGGTCCGCCGGGACTTCTTCGCCGCGCACACGGTGACCGAACTGGCCGAGTGGAGCGACTACGACCTCGAGGACCAGGGACGGCTGACCGAGCCGATGGTCTACGACCCGGAATCGGACCGCTACGTCCCCATCAGCTGGAAGGAGGCCTTCGAGCTGGTCGGCCGCACCCTGCGGGCGCTGGACGACCCGAACAAGGCCGCGTTCTACACCTCGGGCCGGCTCGGCAACGAGGCCACGTTCCTGTACCAGTTGATGGCCCGGGAGCTGGGCACCAACAACCTGCCCGACTGCTCCAACATGTGTCACGAGGCCAGCGGCCGGGCGCTGACGGCGTCGCTCGGCACCGGCAAGGGGACGGTCGACCTCAAGGACTGGGAGACCGCCGACGCGCTGTTCATCTTCGGCGTCAACGCCGCCTCCAACGCCCCGCGCATGCTCACCGCGCTGTCCGAGGCGTACCACCGCGGTGCGCAGATCGTGCATGTGAACCCGCTGGTCGAGGCGGCCGCGACCCGGACGATCGTGCCGCACGACTTCCTCGACATGGCGCTGTACAAGACGACGAAGACCAGCACGCTGAACCTGCAGCCGCGGATCGGCGGCGACATGGCGCTGCTGCGCGGCATGGCGAAGGCCGTCCTGGAGCAGTCGGTCACCGACCCGAAGGCGCTGGACCGGGAGTTCATCGAGCGGCACACCCAGGGCTTCGAGGAGTACCGCGCGCTGTGCGAGGGCACGCCGTGGGAGGAGATCGAGCGCCAGTCCGGACTGAGCCGCGAGGACGTGCTCACGGCGGCGCGGGTGTACGAGGAGGCCGACCGCAGCATCGTGAGCTGGTGCCTGGGCCTCACCCAGCACGAGCACGGCGTGGACACCGTGCGCGAGATCGTGAACCTGCTGCTGCTCCGCGGCAACCTGGGCCGCGAGGGCGCGGGCCCCTCCCCCGTACGCGGCCACAGCAACGTCCAGGGCAACCGGACCTGCGGGATCGACCACCGGCCCGCCCCCGAGTTCCTGGACCGGCTCGCCGAGGTCTGCGAGATCGACCCGCCGCGCGAGCACGGCCTGGACACGGTCGGCACGATCAAGGCCATGCACAGCGGAGGCGTGACGGTGTTCATCGGCATGGGCGGCAACTTCGCGCTGGCCGCGCCGGACACCCCGTACACGTACGCGGCGCTGCACAAGTGCGAGCTGACCGTGCAGGTGAGCACCAAGCTGAATCGCAGTCACATCGTGCACGGGCGGCAGGCGTTGATCCTGCCGTGCCTGGGCCGCACCGAGAAGGACCATCAGCGCAAGGGCGTCCAGAGCACCTCGGTCGAGGACTCGATGAGCATGGTGCATCTGTCGCTCGGCATGAAGCGGCCCGCCTCCAAGGACCTGCTGTCCGAGCCGGCGATCGTCGCGGGCATGGCCCGGGCGGCGCTGCCGGACAGCTCGACGCCGTGGGAGTGGTACATCGAGGACTACGACCGCATCCGCGACACCATGGCCAGGGCCCTCGACGGCTTCGAGGACTTCAACCGGCGGGTGCGGCTGCCGCTGGGCTTCCGGATCAAGCAGCCGGCCCGGGAGCTGGTGTTCCTCACCCCGTCCGGACGGGCCGAGTTCTCGTCCGCCCCGCTGCCGGACGTGGTGCCCGAGCCGGGCATGCTGGCGCTGGGCACGATGCGTTCGCACGACCAGTGGAACACCACGATCTACTCGGACAACGACCGGTACCGCGGGATCAAGAACCTGCGCACGCTGGTCTTCATGAACCGGGCCGACATGCGCGAGCGCGGTATCGAGGACATGGCTCCGGTGGACATCACGAGTACGGCCAAGGACGGTACTCAGCGTTTCCTCGCGGGCCATCTGGCCGTTCCGTACGACATTCCGCGGGGCTGCGCGGCCGGATACATGCCGGAGATGAACGTGCTGTGCGCGCTGGGCGACTACAGCACCCAGAGCGACCAGCCGATCATGAAGCATGTGAAGGTCACGATCGTTCCGTCCAGCTGAGCGGTCGGGGAATTCTCACCCCTTCTCACCCCTTCTCGAAAACCCTCGGGAATAGCGCAACCGCCCTGCTCGGGCAGTGCCGACAACGGTTGATAGGAGCCGCCTATCTCGTCATCGGAGCCCCCTCTTTGACAATGCGATCCGTCTCTCGTGAAGCTGCTGGGGGCAGCGTCATCCGGAAATTCGGAAAGAGGCAGACGGACATGAGCAGCGCCATCGAGGACCCGACCGACGATCTGAGGGTCACCCCGCCCAAGACCTGGGCGACGGGGCTGCCGGCGGTGACGCACGCACTGGAGTACTCGCTGGGCCAGACGTCCCCGCGGCGCACGGCGCTCACGCTGCTCACCATCAACCAGCCGAAGGGCATCGACTGCCCCGGCTGCGCCTGGCCCGAGCCCGCGCCGGGCAAGCGGCACATGAACGAGTACTGCGAGAACGGCGCGAAGCACATCAACGACGAGGCCACCTCGCGCCGCGTCACCCGGGAGTTCTTCCGGGAGCACTCGATCGCCGAGCTGGACGGCAAGTCGGACTACTGGCTGAACCAGCAGGGCCGGCTCACCGAGCCCATGGTGAAGCGGCCCGGCGCGACGCATTACGAGCCGATCGGCTGGGACGAGGCCCTGGGCCTGCTCGCCGGCGAGCTGAAGCGGCTGGACTCGCCGGACGAGGCGCTGTTCTACGTCTCGGGCCGGCTGAACAACGAGGCGGCGTTCCTGCTCCAGCTGTTCGCCCGCGCCTTCGGCACCAACAACCTGCCGGACTGCTCCAATCTGTGCCACGAGTCCAGTGGCGCCGCCCTCAACCAGACGCTGGGCATCGGCAAGGGCAGCGTCTCCCTCGACGACATCCACGGCTCCGACCTGGTCCTCGTGGTGGGGCAGAACCCGGGCACCAACCATCCGCGGATGCTCTCCGCGCTGGAAGAGACCAAGCGCAACGGCGGGCATGTGGTGGCGGTCAACACGCTGCCCGAGGCGGGGCTGATGCGTTTCAAACACCCGCAGAAGGCGCGCGGCATCCTCGGCCGGGGCACCGCGATCGCCGACCAGTTCCTGCACATCCGGGCCGGCGGCGACCTCGCCCTGTTCCAGGCCCTGAACCTGATGCTCCTGGAGGCGGAGGACGCGGCCCCGGGCACCGTGCTCGACCACGACTTCATCCGCGAACACACCGCAGGCTTCGAGGAGTTCGCCGAGCACGCCCGCAAGACCTCCTGGGACGACGTGCTCACGGCGACCGGCCTGCCCCGCACGGAGATCGAGGAGCTGTTCGCGCGGGTCCTCGAGGCCGAGCGGATCATCGTCTGCTGGGCGATGGGACTCACCCAGCACAAGCACGGCGTGCCCACGATCCGCGAGGTCGTCAACTTCCTGATGGCGCGCGGCAACATCGGCCGGCCCGGCGCCGGGGTCTGCCCCGTGCGCGGGCACAGCAACGTGCAGGGCGACCGCACGATGGGCGTCTGGGAACGGATGCCGCAGTCGTTCCTGGACGCGCTGGGCCGCGAGTTCGGCTTCACCCCGCCGGCGCACCACGGCCTGGACGCGGTCGACAGCATCCGGGCGATGCACGAGGGCCGGGCCAAGGTGTTCCTGGGCGTCGCCGGCAACTTCGTCCGCGCCACCCCGGACAGCGCCGTCACCGAGGAGGCGATGCGCCGCTGCCGGCTCACCGCCCACGTCTCCACCAAGCTCAACCGCTCCCACACGGTGTGCGGCGAGACCGCGCTGATCCTGCCCACCCTGGGCCGCAGCGACCGGGACGTGCAGGCGGCCGGCGAGCAGTTCGTCACCGTCGAGGACTCCATGAGCGAGGTGCACGCCTCCCGGGGCAAGCTGCCGCCCGCCTCGCCGCACCTGCTGAGCGAGGTTGCCATCGTGGCCCGGCTCGCGCGGGCCGTCCTCGGCGACGAACCCGCCGTCCCCTGGGAGGAGTTCGAGGCCGACTACGCCACGGTCCGGGACCGGATATCGCGTGTCGTGCCCGGCTTCGAGGACTTCAACGCCCGGGTGGCCGCGCCCGGCGGCTTCACCCTGCCCAACCCGGTGAACCACGGCGTCTTCCCGACCCCGAGCGGCAAGGCCGTCTTCACCCGCAACGACTTCACGATGCCCGAGATCCCGCAGGGTCATCTGCTGCTGCAGACGCTGCGCAGCCACGACCAGTGGAACACGATCTGGTACGCGCCGAACGACCGCTACCGCGGCATCCACAACGCCCGCCGGGTCGTCATGGTCAACCCGGACGACCTGGCCGAACTCGGCCTCGCCGACCGGGACCTGGTGGACCTGGTCACCGTCTGGCACGACGGCCGGGAGCGGCGCGCGGAGGGCTTCCGGGTGGTCGCGTACCCGGCGAGCCGGGGCTCGGCGGCGGCGTACTACCCCGAGACCAACGTCCTGGTGCCGCTGGACAGCGTGGCCGACGTCAGCAACTGCCCCACCTCGAAGGGCGTGCTGATCCGGCTCGAACCCGCGCGCGCCGGCGCGTGAGCGCGGACCGCACCCGGCGGCGCGGCTCGCGGCGCGGCTGGCTCCCGGGCGACGCTGGCCGCGATGGCGGCGGTGATCGGCGGGCTGCTGCTGAGCGCGTACGCCGTGCACGGCGAGTCCGCGGGGCTCGTCCTGGCCGCGGCGGCGCTGCTGGGGGCGGGGTACGGGCTGACGCTGGCCTCGGGGCTGCGTGAGATCGAGCGGCTGGCCGCGCCGAAGGACCGGCCGTCCGCGGCGTCCGTCTACCACGGCGCGACCTGCACCGGTTTCCTCACGCCGCTGCTGCTCGCCGTCACGGCGGGAGCCGCGTCGTACCCGGCCCTGCTCGCGGGCCTGGCGGCCGTGGGCCTGCTGAGCCTGGCCGTCACCGCGCGCTACAGCCGCCGGGACCTGCCGTGAGACCGCCGGAACGGAACTCCGGGGGACGGAACTCCGGGAAGAGGAGCGAACCATGGGACGAGTGACCGCACGACGGCGGGTGCTGCGCATCCGCGACGGGGTGGCCGCCCACCACCCGGACACGCTGGCCGCCGAGGAGCCGATGGAGATCCGGGTCGGCGGCCGGCCGCTGACCGTGACCATGCGCACGCCGGGCGACGACTTCGACCTGGCGGCCGGGTTCCTGGTGAGCGAGGGCGTGGTGCACCGGACACGCGACGTCGCCGGGATCCGGTACTGCGCCGGGGCGACCTCCGACGGGGGCAACACGTACAACGTGGTCGACGTCGTTCTCGCCCCGGGCGTGGCGGCCCCCGACGCCTCGCTCGAACGGAACTTCTACACGACCTCGTCCTGCGGACTGTGCGGGAAGGCCAGTCTGGACGCGGTGCGCACCACGGCGGCGTGGTCGGTCGCGCAGGATCCGGTACGCGTCGGGCCGGAGGTGCTGACGATGCTTCCGGACCGGCTGCGGGCGGCCCAGCGGGTGTTCGACGCCACCGGCGGACTGCACGCCGCCGGGCTGTTCTCCGCCGACGGCGAGCTGCTCTGTCTGCGTGAGGACGTCGGCCGGCACAACGCCGTGGACAAGGTCGTCGGGCACGCCCTGCGGGAGGGGCTGCTGCCGCTGCGCGGCACGGTGCTGATCGTCAGCGGCCGGGCCTCGTTCGAACTGGTGCAGAAGGCGGTGATGGCCGGGATCCCGGTGCTCGCGGCCGTGTCCGCGCCGTCGTCGCTGGCGGTGGACCTGGCGGCGGAGAGCGGGCTGACGCTGGTCGGCTTCCTGCGCGGTACGTCGATGAACGTGTACACGGGGGCGGAGCGGCTCCAGGGCGCGCCGGACGCGTCGATTGGCGTTCCCTCCGGCGGTGGGGTATTCCCGTGACGTGCTGTTCCGTCAACTCGAGTACCTGGTGGCGCTCTCCCGGGAGCGCCATTTCGCGCGCGCCGCGCAGGCCTGCCACGTCTCCCAGCCGGCCCTGTCCGAGGCCATCCGGAAGCTGGAGGACGAGCTGGACGTACCGCTGGTCCGGCGTGGCCGCACGTACGAGGGACTGACCCCGGAGGGCGAGCGCATCGTCCTGCGGGCACAGCGGATCCTCGCCGACCGGGACGCCCTGCGGACCGAGGTCGGCGCGCTGCGCAGCGGGCTGAGCGGCCGGCTGCGGGTCGGCGCCGTGCCGACCGCGTCCGGCGCGGTCGCCCAGCTGACCGGGCCGTTCTGCGCGGAGCACCCGCTGGTCACCGTGGAGCTGAGGGCCGATCTCCAGTCGCGGGACATCCTGCGGCAGCTGCGGGACTTCGAGCTCGACGCCGGAATCACGTATCTGCACCAGGACCTTCCGGAGGGCTTCCAGGCGGTGCCGCTGTACCAGGAGCGGTATGTGCTGCTCACCGAAGCGGCCGACCGCCCGGCCCCGGGCGAGGCGGCGACGTGGGCGGAGGTCTCGCGGCTTCCGCTGTGCCTGCTGACGGAGGCGATGCAGGGGCGCCGGGTCCTCGACGAGCTGTTCGCCGAGGCGGGCGTGCGGCCCTCGCCGCGGGTCGAGACGGACTCCGTCGCGGCGCTGTTCGCCCATGCGCGGACGGGCCGGTGGGCGAGCGTCGTCCCGCACACCTGGCTGCACGTCTTCGGCGTCCCGCACGGCATGCGCGCGCTCCCCATGACGGAGCCCGACCGCACGGTGCCGGTCGGGCTCGTGGTCGCGGCACGGGAGCCGGAGTCGGTGATGGCGCGGGCCCTGGTGGAGGTCGCCCGCCGCACGGATGTCGCCGGGATCCTGCAGCGGCTTCCCGGGGACTAGGGGGTGTCTGACAATTCCCCGCGGAACAAGGAGCGGCGTCCGGTGCGTGCGATCGCAAGGCGCCGGAGAGTCCTCGGATGGGGTCTCCCCTGCTCGAACGGAGCTGAGAGCTTGGGGAAGGAGCTACTAGGCCTTTTCGGCAACGCGGCGAGCGTGCGTGCCGGACGTCGCGACGCCGCGGGGAATTGTCAGACACCCCTAGGAGCCTGTCCGACCCGCGACCCCTTCGCGCCGGGCGTGGAGACTGCCAGGCCGGCGGCGGCAGTCGAACGGACCGTCCGGGTCCTAGGCGGCGGCCGGGGTCGCCGGTTCCTCGCCCGCCGCGCCCTCCCCGAACTCGTTCCTGCGGATGGTGCAGTGCAGCGAGTCGTCCACCACGTCGGCGACGATCGTGTCGCCGGGGTTCGCCTCGCCGCCGAGGAGCAGCGACGCGATGCGGTTGTCGAGCTCCGTCTGGATGGTGCGGCGCAGCGGCCGGGCGCCGAACTCGGGCTGGTAGCCGTGGGCGACGAGGAGCTTCTTCGCCGCCTCGGTGACCTCCAGCTTCAGGCCCTGGGCGTGGACGCGGTGCTCGCTGCGGGCCAGGAGGTGGCCGACGATCTCCGAGAGGTTCTCCTCGGTGAGGCTGTGGAAGACGATGATGTCGTCGATCCGGTTGAGGAACTCGGGCAGGAACCGGCCGCGCAGATCCTCCATCAGCTCGTCCTTCAGCTCGGCCGCGTCGCCCTCGTGGGCGAGGATGCGGTGCGCGCCGATATTGGACGTCATGATGACGACGCAGTGCCGGAAGTCGACCGTGCGGCCCTGGCCGTCGGTGAGCCGGCCGTCGTCGAGGATCTGCAGCAGCGTGTTGAAGACGTCCGGGTGCGCCTTCTCGACCTCGTCGAAGAGCACGACGCTGTACGGGTGGCGGCGGACCTTCTCGGTGAGCTGCCCGGCCTCCTCGTAGCCGACGTATCCGGGCGGCGCCCCGACCAGCCGGGCGACGGTGTGCTTCTCCTGGAACTCGCTCATGTCGAACCGGATCATCCGGTCCTCCTGGCCGAACAGCAGCTCGGCGAGGGTCTTGGCGAGTTCGGTCTTGCCGACGCCGGTGGGCCCGAGGAACAGGAACGAGCCGACGGGCCGGTTGGGGTCGCCCATGCCGGCGCGGTTGCGGCGGACGGCCTCGGAGACGGCGGTCACGGCCTCGCCCTGGCCGACGATCCGGTCGTGCATCTCCTCCTCCAGCTTCAGCAGCCGTTCCTTCTCGCCGGCGGTGAGCTGGGAGACGGGGATGCCGGTCCGGCGGGAGACGATGTCGGCGATGTCGCCGGAGGTCACCGAGACGACGCCCTCGCGGCGTTCCTCGATGCCGGCGAGCTCGGCCTCGACCTCGGCGATCTGCGCCTTCAGCTCGGACGCCTTCTCGAACTGCTCGCCGGCGACGGCCTGGTCCTTCTCGCGGAGCAGCTTGGCGAGCTTGTCCTCGCGGCTGATCACCTCGGTGGAGCGGGAGGCGCTGCGCAGCCGTACCCGCGCTCCGGCCTGGTCCATCAGGTCGATGGCCTTGTCGGGCAGGAAGCGGTCGCCGATGTAGCGGTCGGACAGCTCGGCCGCGGCGGCGAGGGCGCCGTCGGCGAAGCGGACCTGGTGGTGGGCCTCGTAGGCGTCGCGGAGCCCCTCGAGGATCTGGACCGTCTCCTCGACGGTGGGCTCGGGGATCAGGACGGGCTGGAAGCGGCGTTCGAGGGCGGCGTCCTTCTCGACGTGCTTGCGGTACTCGTCGATGGTGGTCGCGCCGACGACGTGCAGCTCGCCGCGGGCGAGGGCGGGCTTGAGCATGTTGCCGGCGTCCATGGCGCCCTCGCCGGTCGCCCCGGCGCCGACCACGGTGTGGAGTTCGTCGATGAAGAGGATGATCTCGCCCTCGGCCTGCTGAACGTCCTCGATGACCTTCTTGAGTCGTTCCTCGAACTGGCCGCGGTACTGGGCCCCGGCCACCATCCCGGACATGTCCAGGGAGACGACCCGCTTGTCCTTCAGGGTCTCGGGCACCTCGCCGGCGACGATGCGCTGGGCGAGGCCCTCGACGATGGCGGTCTTGCCGACGCCGGGTTCGCCGATGAGCACGGGGTTGTTCTTGGAGCGGCGGGAGAGGATCTCGACGGTCTGCTCGATCTCCTCGGCGCGTCCCACCACCGGGTCGAGCCTGCCGGCCTTGGCCTCCTCGGTGAGGTCTCGGCCGAACTCGTCCAGGGTGGTGGCGGGCTGCTGCGGCTTGACGGCGGCGGGCGTTCCTTCGGAGCGGGCCGCCTGGTCGGCGAGGCCGCGCAGCTTCCGCACGTCCGTGTCCTCGGCGCGCAGGAGGCGGGTGGCGCCGGAGTCGGGGTCCTGCAGGAGGGCGCCGAGGATGTGCTCGGGGCCGATGTAGGAGACGCCTGTGGCCTGGGAGTTGGCGTAGGCGGCGGCGAGGGTGCGCTTGGCGGCCGGGGTGAGGCCGGGTTCGGCGGAGGGCTCGCCGGACTCCTTCGGCAGCACCTGGGCGATCTGGCTGCCGAGGGTCTCCGGGTCGACCCCGGCCCGGGCCAGCAGTCCGCGGGACGGCTCGACCTGGGTGGCGGCCCACAGCAGGTGCTGGGTGTCGAGGTCGGTGGTGCCGTCCTGGACCGCCTTCTGCGTGGCCAGGTTGATGAGTTCGTGCGAGGACTCGGTCAGCAGCCGGCCGATCGGAACGCGCTGCACCGCCGGCGGCGAGGAGGCGGGAGACATGCCGAAGAACCTGTTGAGCAGGTCGGCGAAGGGGTCTGACGAACCGAAGGAGGAACCGAAAGCCATCGACATGCCGAGCTCCTGACGAGCGAGTGGGGTCCTCACCACTGAAACCCGAGGCTCGGCGCTCCGCAAACGGTGCGGCCCGCCGGATTCCCACCGGATTCCCGCCGGATTCCCATCGGGTTTCACCGGGTTCCCCCGACCGCGCCGGGCGGTCTCTCAGCCGGTCAGCTGGGGCAGGAAGTCCTGTGGAGTGACCGCGGGGCCGTCGTCCGGCTGGAGGACCTGGACGACGTCGTCGTCGTACCAGGCGACGGGGGTGCCGACGACGCCGTAGGACTCGACGTGGGCAAGTACAGCGTGGAGCCGCCGGTCCCGGTCGTCTGTGCCGGAACGTCCAAGTCTGCCGGATTCATGCGCCGAGCTTCGCACGGCCCGGCGTGTTCCGCCCGCCTGGACGAAGCGGCCGCCGACGATGGCCGGATGAGCTCCGCGACGCCCCCGCAGTCCCCCGATCCACAGCCGTCCGGCGAACAGACCGACGGCGCGCAGCCCTCCGGCGAACCGACTGCAGACCGGCCGCAGGCCCGCGCCGCGGCGCTGCTCCGGCGCCCCGCGCTGTGGGTCCTCCCGACGGTGCTGACCGCCCTGGTCACGCTGCTGCTGTCGCTGCTCTACATGGGCGGCATCGTGAATCCGACGGACAGCCTGAGCCGGCTGCCGATCGCGCTCGTCGACGAGGACGAGGGCCGTCCGCTGCCCGGGCAGCGGGAGGACCTCGGGAAGCAGATCACCGACGCCGTCGCCGCCTCCAAGGCCACGGAGGACACCGTCGACTGGCGCCGGCTCGACCGCGCCGGGCTCGCGGACGCGCTGGCCGCCGGCAAGGTGTACGGCGCGCTGGTGGTCCCCGCGGACTTCACCGCCTCCGTCGCGGCCCTGACCACCGAGCAGGCGGACACCCGGCCGACGATCCAGGTGCTCACCAACCCGGGCGTCGGCAGCCTGGGTTCCGGCATGGCGGCGCAGATCAACACGAAGGCGGCTCGCCAGGCGTCCCTGGACATCGGCCGACAGCTCACGGCGGCCGACCGCGCCGCCGACCCGAGGACCCGGCTGCTCCTGTCCGACCCCGTGTCGGTGGCGCAGCAGGTGGGGCATCCGATCGGGGACCACAGCGGCCTCGGGCTCTCGGCGTTCTACTACGCGCTCCTGCTGGTGCTCGGCGGGTTCATCGGCGGCAACCTCATCAGCACGGGCGTCGACACCTCGCTCGGTTACATGGACAGCGAGCTCGGCCCCTGGCACACGCGCCGGCCGACGGTGCCGATCAGCCGCACCCAGACGCTCGTCCTGAAGATGGTGATGACGGCCGGTGTCTCGGTGCTCGCGGCGACGCTGGTCATGGTCGCGACGGTGACGATCCTCGGCATGGACGCCCCGCACCTGCCGATGCTGTGGCTGTTCTCGTACTGCGCGATCCTCGCGGTGGGGCTCGGCGTCCAGGCGATCAACGCGGCGTTCGGGGGCATCGGGCAGCTGGTGTCCATGTTCGTCTTCATCGCCCTGGCGCTGCCCTCGTCCGGGGCGACGGTGCCGCTGCAGGCCACCCCGGGCTTCTTCCGCTTCCTCAGCACCTTCGAGCCGATGCACCAGCTCGCCTCCGGGGTGCGGTCCATCCTGTACTTCGACGCGCGCGCCGATGCCGGTCTCGCCCGCGGCTGGATCATGATCGCGGTCGGCACGGCCGCCGCGCTGGTCTTCGGCTTCGCGATGACCCGCTACTACGACCGCAAGGGCTTGCACCGGCTGACGCCGCAGCCGGCGTGAGCGCGGCTCAGCCTGTCCGAGCGCCCGGGGCGGACCGCTCGGCGACGAGCAGGCCGAGGCCGTCCAGGATGCGGGCCAGGCCGAACTCCAGGGCCTGGTCCTGTCCGCCCTCCGCCGCGACCGAGGCGAGGGCGGCGCAGAGCGCGGGGTAGCGCTCACCGTGCGCCCGCATCACCAGCCCGAGCTGCTCGTCGAACTGGGCCTCCGGCCCGGCGGTCCCGCCCGTGGCGCGTTCCTGCTGGACGATGCCGCGCACATGGCCGGCGAGCAGGACCACCGCGTCCATCCGCTCCGCGCCGGTGAGTCCGGTGCCGTCGAGGGCGGTGAGGGCCTGTTCCATCCAGGCCAGCTCATGAGGGCCGAGGACGCGGGGTCCGACGGTGGCGTCGAGGAGCCACGGGTGCCGCCCGAAGACGCCGCCCATGGCGCGGGCCCAGTCGCCGAGCCGGTCCCGCCAGCCGGTGTGCACGTCCTGCGGGGGCGGGCCCTCGCCCAGGGCCGCCTCCACCATGAGGGCGACGAGTTCGGCCTTGCCCGGGACGTAGCGGTAGAGCGCCATCTTGGTGACGCCGACGAGCCCGGCGACGCGCTGCATGGACAGCGCGGCGAGTCCTTCGGCCTCGGCGATCTCGATGCCCGCCTGCGCGATGCGCTCCAGGCTCAGCGCCCGTTTCGGCCCGCGCGCGGGCTGCGGCTGCGGCTCCCAGAGGAGCCGTACGGCCGCGCCCGGATCGGTGCCGGGATTCCCGTCGCCCACGTCTCGCTCCCTCGTCCGCCCTTGCCAGGCACCCGTAACTGTGTCTACCGTACACAGAAGAAAACAGCGTCCGATGGACACAGTTTCACGAGGGGTGGCAGCATGTCCGGAAATACCCAGAACACTCAGAATGCCCAGAACACTCGGAGCGCTCGGCGCGTCCTGATCTCCGGTGCCGGAATCGCCGGGCCGGCGCTCGCCTACTGGCTCGGCCGGTACGGCTTCCGGCCCACCGTGGTCGAGGTCGCCCCCGGCCTGCGCCAGGGCGGCCAGGCGGTCGACTTCCGCGGCGAGACGCATCTGACCGTGCTGAAGCGCATGGGCGTGCTCGACGAACTGCGCCGCATCCAGACCGGCGGCAGCCCGATGCGCTTCGTCGACGAGCGCGGCAGGACGCTGCTGCACCTGCCGGCCGAGTTCGCCGGCGGCGAGGTCGAGGTTCTGCGCGGGGACCTGTCCCGGGTTTTCCACGACCACAGCCTCCCCTGGACCGAGTACGTCTTCGGGGACTCGGTCACCGGCCTCGACCAGACCGCCGACGCCGTGCACGTCACCTTCCGGCACGGCCCGCCGCGCACGTTCGACCTGGTCATCGGCGCGGACGGACTGCACTCCCAGGTGCGCCGGCTCGCCTTCGGGCCCGAGGAGGACTACGTCAGTCACCTCGGCCACTACGCCGCGACCTGGACCCTCCCCAACCACCTGGGCGTCGCCGCGGGCTCGGTGGGCCTCAACGCCCCGGGGCGGCTCGCGAGCGTGGGCGCCGACCACCGGGACCCGACGAGGGCGGGCGCCTTCTTCGTCTTCGCCTCGCCCCCGCTGGCGTACGACCGGCACGACGTCGAGCGGCAGAAGACCCTGATCGCCGAGGCGTTCGCGGGGCTGGGCTGGGAGGTGCCCCGGCTGCTCGACTCGCTGCGGCAGGCGCCCGAGCTGTACTTCGACTCGATCAGCCGGGCCGACGTGCCCTCCTGGTCGGCCGGGCGGGTCGCCCTCGTCGGGGACGCGGCCTGCGGCGCGACGATCGGCGGCATGGGCACCGGCACCGGAGTGGTCGCCGCGTATGTGCTGGCCGGGGAGCTGGGGCGGGCCGGCGGGGACCACCGTACGGCGTTCGCCCGGTACGAGGGCCTGCTGCGCGGCTACGCGGAGAACTGCCAGAAGGGCGGCGACCGTACGGGCATGTTCCTCGCCCCCGCCACGCGGGCCGGGCTCCGGCTCCGCAACGGCCTGCTGAAACGTCGCACCCTGATGAACCTGATGCTCAAGGAGGGCCAGAAGGTGAGCACGGTCCCGCTCCCCGACTACGGCACGGACCTCCGGCCGGTGCAGGCGGGTGCGGGCGGGGTGTGAGGCGTCCCTGAGGCCGCGCCTTTCAGCCAGGGGTTTTCAGCCGGCGGTTTTCGGCGCATCCTGGAAGACCATGCACCGTACACGCACTGCCTCCCTCGCTCTCGCCGCGCTGGCCACGGGCCTCGTCGTCGGGTGCGCCGGCGCGGGCGACGCCGGGCAGGCCGTGGACACCTCGAAGAACCCGGCCGCCTCGGCCCCGCCGAGCTCCGCGCCCGCGTCCGCGGCGCCGCCGGTCTCCGCTCCCCCGGTCGCGGCCCCCTCGCCGGAACCGACGCCGGAGCCCTCTCCCACCGTGCGGCCGCGCGCCGCCGAGCTGGACATACCGTCGATCGGGGTCCAGGACCTGCGGGTCGTCCCGTACGAGGGGACCACCGACGACCGCCCCGGCACCCGCATCCAGGACCGCGGCGTGGCCGCCAGCCCGTACGGGGAGCGGGGCGGAGTGGGTCCCGGCGACATCGGGAACTACCTGGTCACCGCTCACCGCCTCTCCGCGGGCGGCCCCCTGCGCGAGCTTCCCGACGTCGAGGTGGGCGACTCCGTCCTGGTCACCGCGGGCGACACCGTCTACGAGTACGAGATCACGGCCACCCGCGAGACGTCCTTCCGCTCCGCCGCCTCCCTGGCCGCCCAGCGCGCGGCGGTCCCGGGCGAGCCGGGCGAGAAGCCGACCAAGGCCATGATCACGCTCTCCACCTGCGCCACCCCCGAGGACAACGCCGAGGGCAACTTCTGGCGCGACGCGAACAACAACCCGGAGCACCGCATCGACAAGATCGGCGTGCTCAAGGCGACGAGGCCGGCGGCCGGGTAGCGGCGAAAACCGGAGGCGTCCGCGGCAGGCGTGGCGTACGGTCGGCATGACGTGTCCGAGACCGAGGAGACCGAAACGTGGCAGGTGACGTAGACATCTCGGGGTGAGCCCCGCGGTGCAGGCCACCGGCCGGCGCGTGAAAGACGCGCTGCCGTGGGTGGCCAGTCCCTCTCTGCCCGTTTCCCGCCCTCCGCAGTGCCGCGCGCCCCGGCTGAGCCGTGCACGGCGCGCCCTGCGACGCACCCGAGGTCTTCCACCATGTCTCAGCACTCCGGCGTCACCTGTTCCCACCTGTCCTTCGCCTGGCCGGACGACACCCCGGTCTTCACCGACCTGTCGTTCAGCGTCGGTCCCGGCCGCACCGGCCTCGTCGCACCCAACGGCGCCGGCAAGAGCACCCTCCTCCGGCTGATCGCCGGGCGACTGCGGCCGTCCGCCGGCGCGGTCACCGTGTCCGGCGTCCTCGGCCATCTCCCCCAGGACCTGCCGATCGCCGCCGCCGATTCCGCGCCGACCGTCGCCGACGTCCTCGGCATCGCCCCCGTCGTGCGCGCGATCGACGCCATCGAGTCCGGCGACGCCGACGCGCGCCACTTCGACGCCATCGGCGACGACTGGGACGTCGAGGAACGCAGCCGCGCCGAACTGGACCGGCTGGGCCTCGGCGATGTCGCCCTGGACCGCGGGACCGGCACGCTCAGCGGCGGTCAGATCGTCGCCCTCGGTCTCGCCGGGCAGCTGCTGAAGCGCCCCGACGTACTGCTGCTCGACGAGCCCACCAACAACCTCGACCGGCGCATGCGGCAGCGGCTCCACGACGTCCTGACGGACTGGCAGGGCTGTCTGCTCGTCGTCAGCCACGACCGGGAGCTGCTCGACCGGATGGACCGCATCGCCGAGCTGGACCGCGGTGAACTGCGGCTGCACGGCGGGAACTTCACTGCGTACGAGGAGTCCCTGCGGATCGGCCGGGAGGCCGCCGAGCGGGACGTCCGCGCCGCCGAGCAGGAGCTGAGGCGCGAGCAGCGGGCGCTCCGGCTGTCCCGGGAGCGGGCCGAGCGCCGCGCCGGGAACGCGGCCCGGAACCTCAAGGACGCCGGGCTGCCCCGGATCTTCGCCGGCACGATGAAGCGCGGCGCGCAGGAGGCGGCCGGCCGGTCCGGCCGGATGCACGCGTCGCGGGTCGACGGGGCGCGGGCCCGGCTCGACGAGGCCGGGCGGGCGGTCCGGGACGACCGCCGGCTCGTTCTGGAGCTGCCGGACACCGAGGTCCCGGCCGGCCGCACGCTGTTCAGTGGTACGGGCCTGGCCGCCTCGCGCGGCGGCCGGGAGCTGTTCGCGGGGGTGGACCTGGTCGTCCGGGGGCCCGAGCGCATCGCGCTGACCGGTGCGAACGGGGTGGGCAAGTCGACGCTGCTGCGTCTCGTCGGCGGGGAGCTGGAGCCGGACCGCGGCGAGATCCGGCGGGCCGAGGGTCGGGTGGTCCATCTGACGCAGCGTCTGGATCTGCTCGACCGCGAGCTGACGGTGGCTCAGAATTTGGCGATGGCCGCCCCGGAGACACCGGAGGCGGACCGGCTGAACCTCCTCGCCCGCTACCTGTTCCGCGGTGCCCGGGCGCACGTCCGGGCCGGTCTGCTGTCCGGCGGCGAGCTGCTGCGCGCCACCCTGGCCTGTGTCCTGCACGCGGAGCCCGCGCCCCGGCTGTTGCTCCTCGACGAGCCGACGAACAATCTGGACCTGGTGAGCGTCGGGCAGTTGGAGAGCGCACTCGCCGCCTACCGGGGCGCGTGCGTCGTGGTGAGCCACGACGAGCGCTTCCTGGCCGGGATCTCGGCGACCCGCCGGCTCGAACTGTGCGACGGCGGGCTGCGGGAGAGCTGACCGGTCCCGGAGATCGGCTGGAGCGGGACCGCCTCCTCTCCGTAGGCTGTGCACCGCGGAACGACTACAGGGGGTCTTGGTGGCGGGTCGGGTCCTGGCTCAGCGGTACGAACTCCGGCAGTTGCTGGGCAGAGGCGGGATGGGCGAGGTCTGGGCCGCCGACGACCGGCGCCTGCAGCGTCAGGTGGCGGTGAAGGTCATTCACGACCACGCGTCCTCGCCGGACATGCTCGAACTGTTCTTCCGCGAGGCCCGCACCGCGGGCGGGCTCTCGCACCCGGGCGTGGTGACGGTCTACGACCTGGGGCAGGAGGAGGACGGCTCGGTCTTCCTGGTGATGGAGCTGGTCTCGGGCCGGGACCTGCGCTCCGTACTCCGGCAGGACGGACCGCGCGAGCCGGCGGAGGCGGTCGACTGGACCGCGCAGGTGGCGGACGCGCTGGCCGCGACGCACACGGCGGGCGTGGTGCACCGGGACCTGAAGCCCGACAACCTGATGGTGACCCGGTCGGGCTCGGTGAAGATCCTCGACTTCGGCATCGCCCGCTACCTGTCCACGGTCACCATGGCCAGCCGCGTGATCGGCACACCCGCGTACATGCCGCCGGAGCGGCTGAAGGGGAAGACCGGCGACGGCCGGTCCGACCTGTACTCGCTCGGCTGTGTGCTGTACGAACTCCTCACCGGGCGGACCCCGTTCTCGGTCCTGGACTACCACGCACAGGTGTACGCCCACATCAGCGAGGAGCCGGAGCCGCCGAGCACGCACCGCCCGGACCTGCCCGCCGCCCTGGACCGGCTGGTGATGGACCTGCTGGCCAAGAACCCGGACCAGCGGCCCGCCTCGGCCGGGGAGCTGCGGGACCGGCTGCGCACCTGCCTCGCCCCGGGCGGCCGGCCGCGGCCGGAGCCCGGCCCCTCCTCCGCCGACCCGGCCGGCCTCGAGGCCCGCGGGCGGGCCGCGACCGCGGGCGAGCGGTGGAGCGAGGCGGCCGCGGCGTACGCCGAGCTCGCCCGGCGCCGCGAGGAGACGCTCGGCTCCGCGCACGCGGACACGGTCGACGCCCAGTACCAGCACGCCTGGACGCTCGGGAAGTCCGGCAAGCACGCGGAGGCGGTGCCGCTGCTCAACCGGTCCGTCCGGGACCTCACCCGTCTCAGAGGCGCGGAGCACGCGACCACGCTCACCGCCCGGCACCACCTGACGTGGAACCTCGGCAAGGCCGGCCGGCACGCGGAGGCGGCCCGCCAGTACGGCGAGTTCATCGACGCGTACGTGCGCGTCTGCGGCGCGGACAACAGCGACACGCTGGCCGCCCGTTACGACCGCGGCTGGAACCTCAGCAAGGCCGAACGGCACGCGGAGGCGCTGCTGCTGCTCGACGACGTCCTGCCGGACATGATCCGGGTCAAGGGCGCGGAGCACCCCGACACGCTGGCCGCCCGGCACGACCACGCCTGGAGCCTGGGCCAGACCGGCCGGCACGAGGAGGCGGCCCGGCGGTACGACGCCTTCATGGGCGCCTACATCCGGGTGCGCGGACGGGAGCACGAGGACGTGCTGTCCGCCCGCCCCGACTACGCCTGGAACCTGGGCAAGGCGGGGCGGAACGCCGAAGCGGCGCGCGAGTACGACGACTTCATCGAGGACTTCCTGCGTGTGCGCGGGCCGGAGCACCCCAAGGGCCTGATCGCCCGGCACGACTACGCCTGGAACCTCGGCAAGGCGGGGCGGCACGCGGAGGCGGCCACGGAGTACGGGGGCTTCATCGACGCGTACATCCAGATGCGCGGACCGGACCACACGGACAGTCTCGCCGCCCGCCACGACCACGGCTGGAACCTCGGCAGGTCGGGCCGGCACGCCGAGGCGGCGCGGCTCCTCGCCGCCGCCGTGCCGGACTTCGCCCGGGTGAAGGGAGCGGGGCACGCCGAGACGCTGGCCGTACGCCACGACCTCGCGTGGAACCTCGGCCAGACCGGCCGGCACGAGGAGGCGGTCCGCGAGTACGACTCGTTCATGGACGCCTACATCCGGGCGCGCGGCGCGGACCACACGGACGTCCAGGGCGCACTGCGGGAACGGGACTGGAACCGGGAGCGGCTCCCCAACAAGTCCCGTGAGGGGCGCAGTTGGTGGCGTTAGGGCGCACGCCTACCCTCAAAGGGTGCTGACCTACAACCAGTTGACGCCGTCCGAGCGGGCGTTGTGGGACGCGTTCCCCGAGGGCCGTGCCGTGGACCTGCGGTCGGGCGATCCCGGCACGGACGACCCGGCGGGCGACGCCGTGTGGCCGGAAGAGCGGTCCGTGCGGGCCGCCGTGGTGGCGGCGCTGCTGCTCGGCGCGAACGACCCGCCCTCCGGCTCGGTGCCCGCGCTGCGGCTCAGCGGGGCGCGGATCACCGGGCGGCTCGATCTGTCGGGGGCGGAGCTGGCGCACGCGCTGTCGCTGGAGGACTGCCGGCTCGACGAGGCGGTGAGCCTGGTGGGGACCACGGCGCGGAGCGTGCGGGTCCAGGGGTGCCGGCTACCGGGCCTGGACGCGCGGCTCGCCCGGTTCGACGGCTCGGTACGGCTGCAGGGCTCGGTACTCGACGGCGAGGGGCTGCTCCTCGCCAACGCCACCGTGGCCGGTGAGGTCAAACTGTCCGACGCTCGGATCTCGGGGGTGGGCGAGTGGGCCGTCATGGCGGGTGGCCTCACCACGGAGGGTGCCATGTTCGCCGAGCGGCTCACCACCGTCGGCGGGCTCCGGCTTCCCGGCGCGGCCCTGCCCCGCGGGCTGTTCCTCACCGGCGCGGCGCTCCGCAATCCCGGCGGTGCCGCGCTGGTCGCCGACCAGCTGTCCGCCTCCACCGTCGACTGTTCGGGCGGGTTCACCGCGGAGGGCACGGTACGGCTCCGCAAGGCGCGCATCGAGGACCTGCTCACCTTCGAGGGCGCCCTGCTGGAGGGCGAGTTGGTCGCCATAGCCCTGCAGGCAGGCGATCTGGACCTGCGCACTGCGGCGCCGCCCACGGGAACCGTGGACCTCACGTCCGCCCGGGTGACGTCGTACCGGGACGGTGAGGACACCTGGCCGTCGCGGATCCTCGTCGAAGGCTTCGTCTACGGCTCCCTCGACTCTGGTACGACCTTCGACCGCGGCGATCTGCATCGCAGGCTGGCGTGGATCGCGCGCCATCCCGGGTACTCCCCGCAGCCGTACGAGCAACTCGCCTTCTGGTACCGGCAGATGGGCCACGAGACGTACGCGCGCCGGGTGCTCCTGGAGAAGCAGCGCCGGCACCGCCGCACGCTGCACTTCACCGGACGGCTCTGGGGCCGGATGCTGGACACGACCGTCGGCTACGGCTTCCGGCCGTGGCTGGCCGGCCTGTGGCTGACGGCGCTGACGCTGTGCGGCACGCTCGTGTTCCGGGCGCACTCCCCCACACCGGTGAAGCCGGGCGAGGGCGCGCCGTTCCAGCCGTTCGTGTACACCCTGGACCTGCTGATCCCGTTCGGCGGGCTCGGCCACCGCACGGCCTGGTACTGGACGGACGACGTCAGCCAGTGGCTCGCGTACGCGCTGGTCGCGGCGGGGTGGGTGCTCACGACCGCCGTCGTAGCAGGCGTGACACGAATCCTGAGCCGGAACTAGTCCGCGAGGGCGGCGCGACCGGCTCGGTCGGCTCCTCCTTCCAGGGGGTCCGCCCGGCGCGCGGCGGCGGTGCGTACGGGCCGCGCTCGCCCGCCTCGGCGGCCGCGCCGAAGAAGTCGCCGCCCTTGCGCCGGAAGTCGTCGGTGCCCCAGGAGCGTCCGGGGCCGGTCAGCGGCACCTTCTGCAGATGCGGGATGTGCTTGGAGCAGTGCACGTACGCCTCGTCGACGCTGACCACGACCCACACCTCGGGGCGCCGGCCCGGCGCGGGGTCGGTCGGCAGGCCGGGGCGTTCGCGGCGCATGTCGGCGTCGGCGAGGACGCGTGCGGCGCCGTTGACGTGGAGTCCGATGCGGTCCCGGACGAAGTCGACCATGAGGATGCCGACCTGGGCGTTCTCCTCGATGTTGCCGAGGCTGGCCTGGACGCCGTTGCCCCGGTACTCGGGATAGGCGAGGGTCGTGTCGTCGAGGACGTGCAGGAAGCCGGGCGGGCCGGCGCGGAAGGTGCTGTCGCAGGAGCCGTGCCGGTCGGCGGTGGCTAGGAAGAACATCTCCTGCCGGGCGACGAACTCCCGCATCCGCGCGTTGAGCCGGTCCAGGACCTGCTCGGCGTAGAACTTGTCGGCGCGCGCGGTGGTGCCGGTGCGCAACTGCACCAGATGCTCGCCGTCGCTGCCCGGCCGGGAGCTCCGGATCGGCACGGGCCGGGCGGGCTGGGGTGGGAGGGGTGGCTGGGTGGTGGGAGCATCCATCGGTCGCCTCGCGGGACATCTCGTTCGGTCTTCGCACGGGGAGTCCGAGTGTGCCCCGATTGCCCGCTCCCAGACGGGATTCCCGCGATACGTACGTATCCGGTCCGGCCCGGTGGTATGGGTCCGGTCCGGCTTCCCGCCCGGTGGTACGGGCCCCGGCTCAGCGGACGGCCGTGACGGTCTCCTCGGTCAGCAGCGAGAGCCGGCTCGCGGTGCGGTCGACGTCGGCGGGCAGCCCGTCCCCGGTGAGGGCCTCGGCCAGCGGCGTCCGGCCGACGAGTGTGAGGGGGACGTCGCGGTCGCACAGCACGTCGACGAGGTTGGCGAACCGCTGGGCGGCGTCGCGTCCCGCGTCCGCGAGGCGGGGCAGTCCGGACACGACCCAGCGGGGGTGGGCGTCGGCGAGGGCGAGGTAGTCGCCGGTGGAGCGCGGCCGGTCGCAGAGTTCGGCGAAGTCGAACCAGACGAGGTCGTCGCGCACGGCGAGGGCCTCGACGGCGTCGTGGCCGACGGGCACGGGCCGCCGCTCCTCGGGACGCGGCGGGGCGGGGTCCGTGCCGAGGGTGTCGAGGCCGCCCTCGTGGTGGAGGTAGCGGCCGGCGGCGAAGCCGGTGCGTGCGCGCGAGGCGGCTCCGGCGGCGCGGTAGTCGGGGCCGTGGGTGAGGCCGACGACGTCGAGGGAGCGTTCGAGGAGCGCGATGGTCGGCTCGAAGAGCGGGTGGAAGACCGGGTTCGGAAGCAGCCCGGACGGCGGGTAGTTGGAGGTGGCGAGGAGCGTCGTGCCGCGGTCCATGAGCGCGCCGACGACGCGGCCGATCAGCATCGCGTCGCCCGCGTCGTGGACGTGGAACTCGTCGAAGTACAGAAACCGGCAGTCCCCGAGGAGTTCGGCCACGGCGAGCTCGCCGGCCCGCGGTTCGTCGCGGTGCCGGCCGTAGGCGGCGTCGAACCGGCGGAAGAACTCGTGGAAGTGCAGCCGGCGTTTCTCCTCGATCCGCACGCTCTCGTACAGCCTGTCGGAGAGCCAGCTCTTGCCGCGGCCGACCGAGCCCCAGAGGTAGACCCCGCGCACCGGGGCGGCCGCCGCCCGGCCGAACCAGCGCCTGCGGCCACTGTGTTCCAGCTCCTCGGCGAGCCGGGCGAGGCGTGCGGCCACCGCTCGCTGGCCGGCGTCGAGGACCAGACCGTCGCGCTGCGCCGCCTGCTCGAACCGCTCCGACATGTCGCCCCCACAGGCAGGATCACTGCACTTTCGGCACATCACATCATGTTCATGACGTCCTCTGGCACACTACGGTCACCTTGATCATTTGTGGGGACGGAATGGGGGACCCTGTGGGGGACGGCAAGCCTTGGGTGAGGACGCTCGACGACCCGGCGGCGACGCTGGAGACCGTGGGCGGCAAGGGAGCCGCGCTCGGCGAACTGGCCCGCGGGGGACTGCCGGTGCCCTCCGGCTTCCAGGTGACGACCGACGCGTACCGGGAGTTCGTCTCCGCCGCCGGTCTTACCGAGCGGATCGGCGAGGCCCTCGCCGAGGGTGAGGACGAGGCCGGGAGCCGGATCCGCGCGCTCTTCGGCGGGTCGGAGCTGCCCGACGGCCTGCGCGAGGCCGTGCTCGCCGCGTACGCCGCGCTGGGCGACGGCGCGGCGACGGTGGCCGTGCGGTCGTCGGCCACGGCGGAGGACCTGCCGGACCTGTCGTTCGCCGGCCAGCAGGACACGTACCTCAACATCCAGGGTGAGAAAGCCCTGTTGAGCGCGGTGCGGGACTGCTGGGCCTCGCTGTGGACGGACCGGGCCATCGCCTACCGGACCCGGGCCGGCATCGCCCACGAGGACGTGACGCTGGCCGTCGTCGTACAGGAGCTGGTGACCGCGGACGCGGCCGGGGTGATGTTCACCGTCGACCCGCTCGGCGGCCCGGCCGGCCGGCTCGTCGTCAACGCCGCCTGGGGCCTGGGCGAGGCCGTGGTCAGCGGCCTGGTCACGCCCGACACGGTGTACGTCGACCGGGCGGAGCTGACGGTCGCCGAGCGGATCACCGCCGCCAAGGAGGTGATGACCGTGCCGACCGCCGACGGGACCCGTGAGGAGCCCGTACCCGCCGACCGGCGCGAGGCCCCCGTCCTGAGCGACGCCGAGGCCGTCGAGCTGGCCCGGCTCGGACTGCGGATCGAGGAGCTGTACGGCGACCCCCGTGACATCGAATGGGCGCGTGAGGACGGGGAGTTCCTGATCCTGCAGGCGCGTCCCGTCACCACGGCCACCGCGCCCGCGCCCGAGGTGTGGAACGACAGCCTCGGCACGGACTCGCTGTGGACCAGCGCCAACCTCGGCGAGGCCGTGCCCGACGTGATGACGCCGGCGACCTGGTCGTTCGTCCGGCGGTTCATGGGCGAGGTCATGGTCGGGGCCACCCTGGAGGGGCGGCCGATGTACGGCAGCATCGGCGGCCGCTTCTACATGAACCTGAGTGTGACGGCGACGCTGGCGGCCGCGTTCGGGCAGGCGAAGAAGTTCGCGCAGGCCAACGAGCTGGTCTTCGGCCGGCTGCCCGAGGGCATGGAGATCCCGCTGCTGCCGGCGTCCCGCTTCCGGGTGTGGCGGGAGACGATCGCCGAGGCGTTCGCCGTCGTCAGCCGGATCCGCGCCAACGGCAAGGAACTGCCCGCGTTCCTGGAGCGCGCGCCGGAGCGCTGCGCGCAGCTCCGGGGCCGGGTGGCCAGGGCGGCCGACGCCCGGGAGTTGCGCGAGCTGTGGGACGGCGAGGTCGAGGCGTACTTCCGGCGCTGCTGCCACATGCTCCAGGCGGCCACCCGCAAGGACGGCGACACCCTCGTGAAGGTCCGCGGCACCCTGCGGGACCTGGTCGGCGAGGCGGACGCCGACCTGATGACCACGGGCCTCGGCGACGACGGCCAGCTCGCCAGCATGGGCCCGCTGCTCGGCCTGGAGCGCCTGGCCCGCGGCGACATCGACCGCGAGACGTACGCCAGGACCTACGGCCACCGGGGCCCGCACGAGTTCGAGATCTCGCTGCCCCGCCCCGCCGAGGACCCCGACTGGATCGACCGGCAGCTCGCCGCGCTCGGCACGGTCGAGGAGGACGCCGACGTCCGCCTCGTGCGGCAGTACGAGGCGCGCACCGCGGCCTGGGAGCGGTTCGGCGCGCGGCACCCCAAGCGGGTCCGGGCGATGCGGACGGAGGTGGAGCGGTGGGCCGCCTCCGCGCGGCTGCGCGAGGCCGCCCGGACCGAAGTGGCCCGCGTCTTCTGGCTGGTGCGCGACGTCGTCCTGCGGGCCGGCGAGCTGACCGGGCACGGCGAGGAGCTGTTCTTCCTGGACGCGGAGGAGATCCTGGCGGTCCTCGGCGGGGACGAGAAGCCGCTGGCCGCCGTCCCCGCGCGGCGCGCGGCGTACGACCTGTACCGCAGCCTGCCCACGTACCCGACCCTGATCCGCGGCGAGTTCGACCCGCAGACCTGGGCGGCCGACCCGGACCGGCGCGCGGACCTGTACGACGCGCAGGCCTCCGTGCCGCCGTCGGACACGGTCAGCGGCTCGCCGGCCTCCGGCGGCGTGGTCGAGGGCGTGGCGCGGGTGGTGGCGACGGTCGAGGAGGGCGAGTCGCTGCGGCCGGGCGAGATCCTGGTGACGACGGTGACCAACATCGGCTGGACGCCGCTGTTCACCCGTATCTCGGCCATCGTCACCGACGTCGGCGCGAACCTCTCGCACGCCTCCATCGTGGCCCGCGAGCTGGGCATCCCGGCCGTCGTCGGCTGCGGTAACGCGACGACCCGGATCCGCAGCGGCCAGCGCATCCGCGTGGACGGCGGCCGCGGCACGGTGGAGGTGCTGGACGCCGCGTGACCCGCGGAACCGGCCGGGCGGGCGGCCGGTTCAGGCGGCCGTCCGCTCCTCAAGCACGGGCGCGAGCAGCTCCAGGGCCTCCTCCCACCGGAACCCGCCCGCCGCCTCCTGGCCGTCCTGCGGACCACCGGAGCCGATCAGCACGCCCATCTCCCGCAGCCGGTCCAGACTCCGGGCGTAGGCGGGGTGCGCCGACAGGGCCGCGTTCGCACGCGGGAGGACGGCCGTCGGCTCGCCCTGGCCGTACGACTCGCACAGGATGGCGAGGGCGAGCGTGTCGGCGATTCCGGCAGCCCACTTGTTGATCGAGTTGAACGTGGCCGGGGCGACGGCGATCGCGTCCGCCGGGGGCAGCGGGCGGTCGTCGCCGGGAGCGCGCCACTCCGAGCGGATCGGGTGCCCGGTCTGCGCGGTCACCGCCTCGGCGTCGATGAAGGCCATGGCCTGCGGCGTCGCGACGACGGCCACCTCCCAGCCCTGCTCCTGGGCCGCCCCTATCAGCAGGCCGACGTCGTCCGCGACGCCGGCGCCGCAGACGACGACGTACAGGAATGGCTTGCGGGTGGCGGAGGCATGGTCGGTCACGCAGTACTCCAGGTCGGTCGGCGAAGCGGGACCCGGGCAGCGTACGGGACCGTGTCAGGCGGACGGGGTGAGGGTGTAGGTGTGGGTTGATGTGTAGAAGTCCATTGCTGCGCGGCCCTGTTCGCGTGGGCCGTGGCTGGAGTCCTTGGTGCCGCCGAAGGGGAGGTGGAAGTCGACGCCGGTGGTCGGCGCGTTGATTCGGATCATGCCGGTGTCGAGGCGGTCGAGGCTGTGCAGGGCGGCGCTCAGGTCGGCGGTGTGGACCGAGGTGACCAGGCCGTACGGCACGGCGTTGGCGATCCGCACCGCGTGGGACAGGTCGTCGGCGGGCAGCAGGGCCGCGATCGGGCCGAAGACCTCGGTGCGGAGCAGCCGGTGGCCCGGTTCGGCCTTCTCGACGAGGGTCGGCGCGGCGTACCAGCCGGGGCCGTCGGACGGCGTGCCGCCGGCGACCACCGTCGTCAGGCCCTGCGCGGCCGCGGCGACCCGGTCGCGGGCCTGCCGGTCGATGAGCGGGCCGCACACGGTGGCCTCGTCGGCGGGGTCGCCGACCGGTACGGCGCGCAGCGCTTCGGCGAGGGCCTCCCGCAGGGGGTCGAGCGCGCCGCCGACCGCGATGACGCGGCTGGTGGCGGTGCACTTCTGTCCCGCGTACCCGGCGACGGCCGCGGCCAGGTGGGCCGCCGCCCGCCCGAGGTCGGCGTCGGGCAGCACGATCGCCGCGTTGAGGCCGCCCATCTCGGCCTGGACCGGGACGCCCCGGGCCGTGGCGGCGCGGACGACGGCCCGGCCGACGGCGGTCGAGCCGGTGAACGAGACGGCGTCGGCGCAGGAGACGAGCGCGTTGCCTTCCGTGGCCGCTCCGGGCAGGACGGTGAACACACTTTCCGGCAGGGCCTGTTGGACGAGTTCGGCAAGTCTGAGGGCGCAGGCGGTGGCTTCGGGCGCGGGCTTGAGGACGACCGCGTTGCCGGCTGCCAGGGCCGGGGCGGCCTTCCAACTGGGGATGGCGAAGGGGAAGTTCCAGGGCGTGACGAGTCCGGCGACGCCGTGCGGCCTGCGGCGGGTGAGCAGCAGTCCGGGGCCGGCCGCCGGCTCGTGAACGGCGCCGACTGGCTCGTACGGGGCCTGGGCGTAGTACCGCCAGATCGCCGAGGTGCGGGCGACCTCGGCGCGGGCCTCGGCGATCGGCTTGCCGACCTCCCGTACGGCGAGCGCGGCCAGTTCGGCCGCGGCCGCGTCGACGGCGTCGGCGACGGCCGCGAGCGCGGCTGCGCGGGCGGCCGCGCCGGAGTGCTGCCACTCGGGCTGGGCCTCGCGGGCCGCCTCGACGGCGTCCGCGACGGCGAAAGCTCCGGGGGCGGGGATCCGCAGGAGCACGTCGGAGGGGTCGGCGGGGTTGTGCGAGGTGATGTGTGTGGTCGTGGGAGAGGCGGTGCCGGTCACAGGAGGAAGCCTCCGGGGAAGGGGTCGTCCGGGTCGAGGAAGTACTGGGCGGTGCCGGTGATCCAGGCGCGTCCGGTGACCGTGGGCACGACGGCGGGCAGCCCGCCCACGGTCGTCTCCTCGGTCAGCCGGCCGGTGAACCGGGTGCCGATGAAGGACTCGTTGACGAAGTCCCGGCCCAGCGGCAGGAGTCCGCGGGCGTGCAGCTGGGCCATCCGGGCCGAGGTGCCGGTGCCGCAGGGCGAGCGGTCGAACCAGCCGGGGTGGATGGCCATGGCGTGCCGCGAGCGGTGCGCGTCGGAGCCGGGCGCGGCGAGGTACACGTGTTTCACCCCGGCGATCTCCGGCTGCTCGGGGTGCACCGGGCGCTGCGGCGAGGCGTTGATCGCGTCCATGACGGCGAGCCCGGCGGCGAGCAGGTCGTCCTTGCGGGCGCGGTCGAACGGCAGTCCCAGGGCGTCGAGTTCGACGAAGGCGTAGAAGTTGCCGCCGAAGGCGAGGTCGTACGTGACGGTGCCGTACCCGGGTACCTCGGCCTTGGCGTCCAGGGCGACGCAGTACGCGGGCACGTTGGTGAGCGTGACTGCGCGGGCCGCGCCGTCCTGGACCTGGACGTCCACGGAGACGAGGCCGGCGGGGGTGTCGAGCCGGACGGTGGTGACCGGTTCGGTCACCGGCACCATGCCGGTCTCGACGAGCACGGTGGCGACGCCGATGGTGCCGTGCCCGCACATCGGGAGGAGCCCCGAGACCTCGATGTACAGGACGCCGTAGTCGGCGTCGGGGCGGGTGGGCGGCTGCAGGATCGCGCCGCTCATCGCGGCGTGGCCGCGCGGCTCGTACATGAGGAGGGTGCGCAGATGGTCGAGGTGCTCGGCGAAGTGGGTCCGGCGTTCGGCCATGGTGGCGCCGGGGACGACGCCGACGCCCCCGGTGATCACGCGGGTGGGCATGCCCTCGGTGTGCGAGTCGACGGCGTGGAAGACGTGGCGGGTGCGCACGGGCGGCTCCTTGTCTCAGCTGGTTCGGCCCTTCAGAGGGTGTCGGCGAGGGCCTTCTCGGTCGCCGCGCGCACGGCGGCCTCGGTCTCGCCGGCGAGCGGGAAGCGGGGCGGCCGGGTGGGGCCGCCGGGGCGGCCGGCGACGTCCATGGACAGCTTGATCGCCTGCACGAACTCGGTCCGCGAGTCCCAGCGAAGCAGCGGGTGCAGGGTGCGGTAGAGGGGCCGGGCGGTGTCCAGGTCCCCTGCCACGGCGGCCCGGTAGAGCGCGGCGCAGGCGGCGGGCAGCGCGTTGGGGTATCCGGCGATCCAGCCGACCGCACCGGCGACGGCGAGCTCCAGGAGGACGTCGTCGGCCCCGATCAGCAGGTCGAGATCGGGGGCGAGTTCGGCGATCCCGTAGCCGCGCCGCACGTCTCCGCTGAACTCCTTCACCGCGACCACGCTCCCGTCGTGGTACAGCCGGGCGAGCAGGTCGGGAGTGAGGTCGACCTTGGTGTCGACGGGGTTGTTGTACGCGACGACGGGCACGCCGGCCCCGGCGACCTCGGCGTAGTGGGCCCGCACGGCGGGCTCGTCGGCGCGGTACCCGTTGGGCGGCAGCAGCAGCACGGACCCGCAGCCCAGCTCCGCCGCGTGTTCGGCCCACCGGCGCGCCTCGCGGCTGCCGTACGCGGACACCCCGGGCATCACCCGCGCGCCCCCGGCCACCTCGACGGCGGTCCGCACGACGCGCTCGCGCTCGTCGTCGGTCAGGGTCTGGTACTCCCCGAGCGACCCGTTGGGCACGACGCCGTCGCACCCGTTGTCGAGCAGCCAGCGGACGTGTTCGGCGTAGGCGTCGTAGTCGACGGAGTGGTCGGCGCGGAGAGGGAGCGCGGTCGCGACCATGATGCCGCGCCAGGGGCGTTCGGGGGTCCAGGCGGGGGCGGCGGGGAAGGCCATGTGCGGAACCTTTCGGCGGGTGAGGAGAGGTGCGGAACGGTGCGGGCTCGGTGGGAGGGCGCGAGGTTGGACCGCGTCAGTCGTCGGCGCGCTCGGGTGCGGGCGCGTCGTCGGACAAGGACACGGACTCGGACGCGTCGTCGAGTGCGGCGAGTACGGCCAGGGGCACGGGCGTGGCGAGGGGCCGGCGGTCGGGGGGTGGCGGTGTGCCGTCCGCGGTGAGGCAGGCCACGGCCTGGCCGCACATGCGGCCCTGGCACCAGCCCATGCCGGCACGGGTGAGCAGTTTGACGGTGCGCGGGTCGCGGGCGCCCAGGGTGTCGACCGCCTCGCGGACGCGGCCGGCCGTCACCTCCTCGCAGCGGCAGACCTCGGTGTCGTCGGAGAGCCAGCGGGTCCAGCCGGGGCCGGGGGCGTGTGCGGTGGTCATGACGGCCGCGAAGGCGCGCAGGCGGTCGCGGCGGCGGCGCAGGGACGGGGTGAAGGGAGCGCCTCCGCGCAGCCGGGCGGCCACGGCACGGGCTGCCAACTCACCTTCCGCTCCGGCCAGTTCAGCGCCACCTACACCCCCCGTCTCCCCCGCCGACCACACCCCGCGCACGCTGGTCTCCTGCCGGTCGTCCAGGCGGAGGGCCGTCGTGCCGTCGGGCAGGACGCGGGCGGCGCAGCCGAGGGCGGTGGCCAGGTCGATCTGGGGGACGAGTCCGTGGCCGACGGCCACGGCGTCGCAGGCGATGCGGCGCTCCGTGCCCGGGACGGGGCGCCAGTCGCGGTCGAGCCTCATGACGGTGACCGCCTCGACGCGGTCGATGCCGTGCGCCTCGGTGACCGCGCTGCCGGTCCGTACCGGCACCCGGCGCCGCAGCAGCGCCGCGCCGTGGACCAGCGCCTCGGCGGCCTTGCGCGGGTTCGCGGCGAGCGCCCGCGGGCTGTGGGCGTAGCGCAGGTATCCCGCGGCCTCGACGAGCGCCGGCACCCGTGCGCCCGCGGCCGTCAGCGACGTCGCGACGGCGAGCAGCAGCGGGCCGCTGCCCGCCACCACCACACGTCGTCCGGGCAGTACGAGGCCGGACTTGAGCATCGCCTGCGCTCCCCCGGCGGCCACCACGCCGGGCAGCGTCCAGCCGGGGAAGGGGAGATGACGCTCGTACGCCCCGGTCGCGAGGAGGACGGTCCGGGCCTGGATCCGTACGGGTGTCTCGTCGTCGCCGTCGGCGCCGGTGACCGCGTGCACGGACCAGCCCGCAGCGGCGTCGTCCTTCGTGACGCTCCAGACGTGGTGGCGGGGCAGGTGGTCGGCCCCGCTGCGGGCCAGCCGGTCGCGCAGGCCGGTGTAGGCCGGCCAGTCGTGGTGCAGGGCCTCGGGCCGTGCCGCGCCCATTTCCGGGGCGGGATGCCGGTAGTACTGGCCTCCGGTCTGCGCCGCCGCGTCCAACAGGGCGACTTGCAGCCCCAGTTCGGCGGCGGTCACCGCCCCGGCCAGGCCGGCTGGTCCGGCCCCCACGACCGCAAGGTCGTACCGCTCAGACGGCGTGGCGGTCATGGCCGTGCCCCTCTTGGGTGGTGACCACGTCGCCGGCGCGCGCGGGCGTGAGGCAGGTACGGCGGTTGGGGCGGTCGTTGACGGTCGCCAGGCAGTCGTGGCACTGGCCGATGCCGCAGAACACGCCGCGCGGGCGGCCGCCGGCGCGGGTGGTGCGCCAGGCGAGGATCCCGGCCGCCCACAGCGCGGCGGCGACGGACTGGCCGGGCCGGGCGGTGACGGTACGGCCGTCGAAGGTGAACGCGAACTCGTGCGGCGGACCGGGCTGCGCGCCGGCGAGCTCGGCGGGGGTGCGGGCCACGGGCCCCTCCTCTCGTGACGACGGTGCGGGTTCTCAGGCGGATGCCGCGGCGGCCGGAAAGCGGTCGGGGCGGAACGGTGCGATGTCCAGGGGGAGTTCGCCGCCGGTGAGGCAGCGGGCGACGACGAGCCCGGTGGCGGGCGCGAGCCCGACGCCCGCGCCCTCGTGGCCACAGGCGTGCAGGAGGCCGGGCACACGCGGGTCGGGTCCGATCGCGGGCAGATGGTCGGGCAGGTACGGGCGGAAGCCCGCGTAGGTGCGCATGGCCCGCACCCCGGCGAGGACCGGGAACAGCGCGACGGCGCCGGCGGCGAGCCGCCGCAGCGCGGGCAGGGACAGTGTGCGGTCGAAGCCGACCCGTTCCCGGCTGGCGCCGATCAGGACCGGACCGGCGGGGGTGCCCTCGACGACGGCCGAGGTCTGCAGCGCCGCGGAGCCGCTCGCCACGTCCGCGACGTAGTCGGCGGCGTACACCTTGCGGCGGACGACGCGCGGCAGGGGTTCGGTGACGAGGACGAAGCCGCGGCGCGGCAGGACGGGAAGGTGGACGCCGGCCAGCCGGGCCAGTTCGCCGCCGTGCACGCCCGCGGCGTTCACCACGTACGGGGCGTGGATCTCGCCCCGTGGCGTGCGCACCCCGCGGACCTCCCCGGCGGGGCCGCGCAGCACGCCGGTGACCTCCTCCCCCAGGCGCAGCGTGACGGCGTCGCCGCAGCCGCGCAGCAGGTGCGCCGCGGCCAGCGCGGGCATGACCTGGGCGTCCGCGGGGTAATGCACGCCGCCCGCGAGGCCGGGGGCGAGGTGCGGCTCCAGGTCCTGGAGCCGGTCGGCGGGGACCGGCTCCGCGTCGACGCCTGCCGCACGCTGCCGCGCGGCGAACGCGGCGAGCGCCGCGGCCCCGGCGGCGTCCCGGGCGACGACGAGTCCGCCCTTCGCCTCGTACTCGACGGCGGACGGCAGATCCGAGGCCGCGAGTTCCGCCCACAACGTGGCGGAGATCAGGCTGAGTTGGAGTTCGGGGCCGGGTTCCTTGTCGGAGACCAGCAGATTTCCCTCGCCGGCTCCGGTGGTGCCGCCCGCGACGGCGCCACGGTCGACGACCGTGACACGCAGGCCGGCCTGTGCGGCATATGCGGCGCAGGCCGCGCCGACCACGCCGGCGCCGACCACGATGACGTCCGAGAGTCTTCTCGTGAGCACGTCAGTAATATTTCACATTGCACTGGTGCTGCCAAGAGCCGTGCAGCACACGGCAGTTGGAAGGATCAGCCCCGGCGCAGCGCGCCCAGCCGGCCCGCCGGACGCTCCACCGGCCGGTCGCGGGCCGCCGCCCACAGCGAGCGGACATGGCCCAGGTGCCGGAGCATGCAGGCCTCCACGCCCGCGACGTCCCGCGCGATCATCAGGTCGAGCAGCTCCACGTGCTCCTCGGCCGAGGAGACCAGCTTGCCGGCCTCGTCGAGGCCGGTCAGGCCGTAGAGCCGGGAGCGCTTGCGCAGGTCGCCGACGGTCTCCACCAGCCGGTCGTTTCCGGCCAGGCCGAGCAGGGTGAGGTGGAAGCGGCGGTCGGCCTCCAGATAGCCGATGAGGTCGTGCGCCCGGGCCTTGGCGACGATCTCCTCGGCCAGCGGGCGCAGTTCCTCGAGTTGCTCGGCAGTGGCGAGTTCGGTGATCCGGGCGACTGTCGGCACCTCGATCAGCATGCGCAGCTCGGTGCACTGGTCGAGCTCCTTCTCGCTGACCTCGGTGACCCGGAAGCCCTTGTTGCGCACCGGCTCGACCAGCCCCTCGCGCGCGAGGTCGAGCATCGCCTCGCGCACGGGGGTGGCCGACACGCCGAGCTCGGCCGCGAGCCCGGGGGCGGAGTACACCCCGCCGGGCTTCAGCTCGCCGGCGATCAGGGCCGCTCGCAGCGCATGACCGACCTGGTCGCGGAGCCGCTCCTGCGCCTTGATGAGCCCGTGCTGCTTCAGGTCGCCCACGCTGTGCCTCCGAGAACTCGCGGAGGCACAGCGTACAATGTCACGTTTCCCGTCAGCTCCGCAGCGGTCCCTCGCAGGTGTAGTCCGAGGTGCCGGCCGTCTTCGTCGACCAGATCTCCACCGGGCCGAAGGAACAGTTCATGTCCGCCAGGTTGTTCGTGGCGGCGCCGGCCCGGTCGAGAAGGAAGTAGTCGACCGTCTCGGACATGTCCTTGAAGACCCTGTCCTCGCTGCGCCAGTCGCCGAGGTTGGCCGTGATGCGGCCGGTGCAGACGAACCGCCGCATGCCGGGGTCGCCGTTCTCCACGCAGTCCGGCGTGCTGTAAGTGGCTGCCGCGAAGGAGGACTTCACCCCGGCGAGCGTGGCATCCCGCAGCCGCTCGTTCGGGGTGTACGTCGTGTTCGGCACGAACAGCTCGTCCACCTTGGCGATCTGCGCGTCCAGGAACCGGTCGTAGTCCCGCTGGAGGTACGTGTCCGCGCCGAGGCGGTGCCGCCAGGCGTCGTACCGGGCCACGTCGTCCGCGCGCAGGTGCGCGTACATCTCGCGGAGCAACGCGGGCCGTTCGGTCCACAGGAACTCGAAGAACGTGCCGGCGTACGCGTAGAAGCGGAAGCCGTCGCCCTCGTAGGTGGCGTTGAGCAACTGCTCGACGCTCATCCGGGGGCCGCCGCCTGCGGTGTCGTCGATGATGCTGCGCACCAGCGACTTGCGCACGGCGATCCCGTCGTCGCGCGTGGCGCCGTCGAAGAACTCGGCGGTGCCCTCGTCCATGGCTGTGGTGCGGTCGCCCTCGTACCAGGGGCCCTCGCCGAAGAAGCCGGGGACGGCGAAGCGGCCGTTGAGGTAGTGCACGTACTCGTGCCGGAACAGCTCCTCCAGGGTGAGCGAGGAGTCCTGCGGGACGCGGCGCTGGTAGGTGTAGAAGGTCGCGCCGCGCTCGATGTAGATGCCGCCGTTGTTCGTGTCGTAGCCCGTCAGGATCGGGTGGTACACGACGTAGTCGGAGCGGGAGCCGTAGAGCACGATGTTCAGGGTCGCGTTGGGGTCGCCTGCCAGCGGCTGCGCGGTGCCGAGGACGCGGTGGTACTGCGCCTTGACCTGCTTGGAGGCGTAGTAGAGCTGGTCGACGGTGGCCCGGTCGAGGCCGGTACGGACCTTGATCGCGCCGTTGTCGTAGGTGTACGTGTACGGGAAGATCCGCTTCTCGATGTCGGCCTTGCAGACGCCGTACGGGGCGCAGGCGTCGAAGAAGCCGAGCCAGCCGACCAGCTTGGCCCACGGCTCGCTGCCGTAGCCGAAGGCGGATTCCACGGGAGCGAGCAGGGCGCCGAGGTCGGGGACGATCTGGGCCTTGAGGGCGTCGATCTGGGCGAGGCGGCCGTATTCGGAGAGGGCGTCGCGGACCACCCAGGCGTTGGCCGTGCCCTTGAGGTGGGTGTGGTCGGAGAAGGCGCGCAGGGCGGCGCGGTACGCGGGGTCGGCGGCGACGGCGGCGTGGAAGGCGCGGTCCTGGTTGCCGGGGTAGACCCCGAGGTAGTTGACCGAGAGCGCGGCCAGCGCGGCACCCGCCCACGCGGGGTCCTTGTGGGTGGCGTGGTGCGCGGCGTCCATCGTGGCCAGCACCTTCTGGATCAGGCCGAGTTGGTGCTGACGAAGGCCCGGAGCGCTGGCGGCGTACAGGGCCTCGCGGAGGGTGGCGGCGTTCGTCGGCGTGACGTCGAAGGTGTGGGCGGCGCTGCCGAAGTCGGCGATCGCGCGGCGCATGGCCTCGACGGTGGGGGCGTCGGTGATGTCGATCTCGGTGCGCGAGAAGTCGTGGTAGGCCACGGCGTGCAGGTACGTGAACATCTCCTCCAGGTGCGAGGAGTTGCGCCCGTCGTGGGCGGCCGCCAGGGCGGACGCCCGGCGGGCGACGGCCTGGACGTGGGCGTCGGACATGACCGGGGCCAGGCGCGCGTCCCAGGTCCATATCAGGCCGCGCAGGCAGCCGTCGGCGAGGACGGCCGGGTCGGCGAGGAAGTCGGCGAACTGCTCCGGGGCGAGGCCCGTGATGCCGTCGAGGGTGCAGGGCACGCCGGCGGCCGTGCGGCCCGCGACGGTTCGCTTGGCGCTCTTCGCCGGACCGGGGACGCGGGCTCCGGCGCGGGTTCCGCCGGGCGCGGGGGCCGGGACGGGCTTCGCCGAGCGGGCGGTGGCGTGCCGCTCGACCTCGTCGAACGGGTTCGGCGCGGTGGGCGCGGGGGCGGCGGGCCTGGCGGCGGCCGACGCCGGTGTGGCGGCGGGCCGTTCGGCGGGCTGTTCGGCGGCCTGGGTGACGGCCTGTCCGGTCGAGGCGACGAGGGTCACCGCGACGGCGGTGGCGAGCAGGGAGGAGCGCACGGCTCTGTGCTGGGACACCAAGGACTCCTGGTCTGAGGAGAAGTGGGGGAAATGGTGCGTGGAGCGGAAGCGCAGCACTGCGTGAGCTGTAACATAGTAATGTGAAATTGCACTGACAAGCCTTATGCGCCTGCCAGTTCGAAGAGATGACATCCCAACGCACCGCGCCCGCCGGGTAGTTGACCCGGCGGGCGCGGTGCGTGTGGAGCTGCGGTCAGGACCGGTGGACCGTGACCTCCTGGAGCGAGTAGCCCCAGCCGGTACCCCGCTTCACCCCGTGGACGCGGACGTACCGGGCCGCCTCGGTGTCGAACGTCGCGGTGTCGAGCCCGCCGTCGCCCTCGTCGGTGGACCAGGCGGTGCGCCAGTCCGTGCCGTTCTCCGAGAGCTCGATCCGGTACCCGCGGGCGTACGCGGCTTCCCAGTCGAGGACGACCTTGCCCACCTGGCGCACGCTGCCGAGGTCGAGCTGCAGCCACTGGTCGTCGGACCACTCGCTCGCCCAGCGGGTGCCGCTGTCGCCGTCGACCGCGCGGCCGGAGGCGTAGCTCACGAACGGGTTCCACCACTCGGTCGAGCTGGCCGACGTCGGCACGTTCGCCGCGTAGTTGACGCCGTCCTCGTGGTCCTCGGTCTTCTTCCAGGTACCCAGGTACGACTCGGCGCCCTTGGCCAGCTCACCGATGACGGCGGGGCCGCCGCTGGTCAGACGGATCTGCTCGATCCAGTCCGGGACGAGGCCGTTGTGCGCCGCACCGTCCTTGTTGATGTCCCAGGTGCGCTCACCGGTGACCTGACGCTGGATCACCGAACCGCCGTCGAAGCTGCGGAAGGGGTACTTCACCGCGTTGGACGCACCCTCGCCGACCGGGCCGGGCCAGCCGCCGACGCCGTTCATGTCGGTGCCGTAGCCGAGGCCGACGCCGTACTTCTCACGCAGCTCGGCCTTCTCCCGCGCCTCGCCGATGAATCCCTCCGCACCGTGCATGTACGGGGCGATGAAGCCGCCGAGCCGGTACACGCGCTCGGACCAGTCGAGGTCCATCCAGCTGTGGCTGGAGATGACGCCCGGGTACTTCGAGGACTCCAGGATGTCGAGCGCGCGGCCGGCGGCCTTCACGCTCATGTGGTCGAGCTCCAGCATCATGCCGCGGTCCATCATGCCGCGCATCGCGTACTCGCCAAGGCTCGTGAGGCCGCGCTTGTTGCACTTGGCGTCCGAGGCGTAGTTGGGCACGCCCACCCCGGCCGGCAGCTTCTTCGCCATGGCGGGCGGCGCGGCGGCCAGGCCGATCGGGTTGTCGTGCTGGGGGCCGGCGCACTTCTCGGTCATCCAGAAGGTGCCGGTGGAGAGGAACTGGCCGATGTTGATGGCGACTCCGGTGGTGCCACTGTCGAAGCGGACGCCGCAGAGCGCGTTGTCGAACTTGTGACAGAGGAACATGCTGCGGACGCCGAGGTCGTACAGCTCGTCGAGGCCGGCGTCGATGTCCGCCCGGTCGCACTGCGCGACATCGAGGATCATCTTGCAGCCGAACGGCTCCGAGGTCTCCACGCCGAGGACGACGGCGAGCTTGCCCTGCTGGATCACCTCGCGGGCCTGTTCGGCGTCGGTGACGATGCGGAACCAGCCCTTTCCGGCACCGCCGTACATCTTGTCGACGTAGTCCTGCAGTTCGTAGGTCTTGCGGGCCTGGAGCCGGATCGAGGTCATCTCGTCACAGCTGCGGTCCCGGGGCAGCAGCGAGCAGATCAGCCCGTTGGTCACGAGGTCGTTGACGAGGACCCGCTGGCCGCCGCGCCAGGCGCGCTCCACCCAGGCGTAGTAGTTCTGCTGGTGGCTCAGCGACTTGTGGGCCGGCCAGTCCTTGAACGTGGGCCAGCCGACGGGGTCGTGGGTGCCGTCGTCGCCGCCGGTGAGGTGCTCGAAGAGCGCCCCCCGACCGTCGGGGTAGTGCTCGGGGCAGTCCTTCAGGGCGTCGGCGATGCCCTGCTCGGAGAAGGTCTGGCCGCAGATCATGCGGCCGCCGAAGCCCTCGTTGGACATGAGGTGGTTGTGCGCGTCCACGAAGCCGCGGACCTCGCCGTCGGCGTTCGTGCCGGTGAACGGCGCGCCGGTGACGTTCGTCTGCGAGTCGGGGGCGGGGCGGGCGGTGGGCTCCCACCAGGCGCTGCCGGCGGCGGCGGGCACCGGCGCGGAGCCGAACAGCACCGCGGCCAGAGCGAGGAACAGGGGCAGGAGAGTAAATCTCCTGCGGCGGTTGCGTGGTGCGGAACGAGTCATGGTCACGAAGCCCTCGGTCAGTGGGGGGAGATACGTGCTCAGGGCCCAGAGAATCGCGGGTATCAGAGACCGAGTCAATAGTCCGGGTCAAATGACCTACTACTCATTTTCGGGTGCCCCGACCCCTATTCGGCGGCACGTGCCCGTGACCTCAGCCCTCGATGAGCGAGACCATCTGGTCGGCGGTGATGTCGAGCTGGGACGCGGCCGCCTGCTCGTCGCCGAGGACGAGGAACTGGAGGGTGAGCCCGTCGATGATCGCGGCCAGGGACTGGGCGATCACCTCGACCGGGAGCCGCGGCTCGATCCCGCGGGCGGCGCAGACCTGTCCGATCAGTGCGGTGGCCGAGGCCACGTATTGCCGGTACTGCGCGCGGGCCAGATGCTCGAAACCGGGCTCGCGCAGGGCGTACTGGGTGAGGTCGTAGGTGAGCATGTGCTCGCCGGGGTGGGCGACGACGTCGTCCCAGTACGACTGGAGGGCGACCCGCACGGTGTCGCGGAGGGTGGCCTTGGGCTCGACGGCCGCCTGCATGACGCGGGCGACGTAGTCGCCGATGATGGTCTCGATCGCGGCTTCGAGCAGGGTCTGCTTCGAGTCGAAGCAGTAGTGGAAGACGCTCAGCGAGACCCCGGCCTCGGCGGAGATCGACCGCGTCGTCGTCCGGGCGACGCCGTCCCGCGTCATCGCCCTGATCGCCGCCTCGACCAACTGCCGGCGTCGTTCGGCCGACGGCATCCGCGCCATGCGCACGCACCTCCTGGGATCCGGCCACAGAGTAGCCGCTGCCCCCGGCGGGCCTCGGCGGGGTCCGCCGGGGCGGAACGGCCGGCGTCCTCCGGTCAGCGCGGTCGGGACGCCGTGGCGACGACCTCCGCCAGCGCCGCCGCCAGCGCGTCCAGGCCCTGGTGGGGCGCGCCGCCCGGCTCGTGCATGTAGCCGTCCCGGCGGATCTCGACCATCAGGGCAGAGACCCGGGCGTCGGTGCCGTAGTGGCGGAGCGGGACGTACGTGCCGGCGAACGGCGTGTCCAGGCCGGTCTCCCCCAGCCGTCCGAACGCCTGCGCCGCCGCGTCGACCAGCCACCGCGGCGTGTGGAAGCCGTCCGTGCCGAGGCAGACCGGCGGGCGCGGGCCCGCGCCGTGGAGTTCGTACGGCAGCGGGACCGTCGGGTACGAGTGGACGTCCACGATCACCGCCCGGCCCACCGCGCGCAGCCGGTCCGCCACCGCCTCCGTCATGGCCTGCGCGTACGGCCGGAAGTAGCGCCCGACCAGCGCCGAGCCGTCGAAGCCGGCCGACCGCAGCGGTGCGCGGTGCGTCGTGCGCGTGTACACCGCGCCCATCCCGACGGCCAGCATCTCCTCCCGCTCGTCCGGGAACCGCTCCGGGTCCACGACCAGCCGGGACATCAGGTTGACGAACCGCCAGGGCCGCACCGCGCACCGCTCCGCCGCGGCCGCGGCCAGCTCCGCCGTGTGCGCGTCCGTGATGTGGTCCAACTCCTCCTCCAGCGCCCGGTCGTCGAGGACGAGGTCCGCGCGCACCTCCGGCGGCACGGTGCGGGAGGAGTGCGGGATGTGCAGGATCACCGGGGACGCGGGGTCGCCCGGCAGCAGCCGGAAGGAGGCGGGCACGGGGTGGCTGGGGACGGAGGGGGCGTCGGTCGCTTCGGGGGCGTCGTTCATCGGGTTCCTTGTCGCCGGGCATGTGGTCGTCGTCGTGTGGATCAACGTGCGCCGGCCGTTCCCCGTGCCCGCGACACCGTCCGTCTCTCCCTGCCGTGATCCCCCTGACGTGCAGTTCCGCGCCTGTCGGCCGACCATGAGGAGAGGGGCCCCACCTCGGGAGGGCCAATGAGGCATGTGTCCGTCCTCGTCGTCGGCGCCGGGCCCGTCGGGCTGACCGCCGCGGCGGAACTGCGCCGGCGCGGCGTCGACGTGCGGATCGTCGACCGGCTCAAGGCCCGGCTGCCGTTCGCCAAGGCCGTCGGGATCCAGCCGCGCACCCTGGAGATCTGGGACCTCATGGGCTGTGTGCGGCCCGCTCTGGACGCCGCCGAGCCGCTGCGCGGCCAGCTGGCCTATGTCGACGGCGTCGAACAGGTCCGGATCCGGCTCGCGCTGCCGCCCGAGGTGCCGTACGGCTTCGCCGCGCTGCCGCAGTACGAGACCGAGCGGATCCTGGAGGACTTCCTGGGCGGCTTCGGGACCCGGATCGAGCGCGGTGCGGAGCTGGTGTCGTTCGAGCAGGACGCGGACGGCGTCACGGCCCGGCTGGTCTGGAACCAGGGCGACGGCAGGACCTCGGAGGAGGAGGTGCGCTGCGGGTACATGGTCGGCTGCGACGGTGCGCACAGCACCGTACGGAAGGGACTCAGGCTCGGCTTCGAGGGCGGCGCGTTCCCGGACGCGTACATGCTCGGGGACGTCCAGGTCGGCTGGGACCTGCCCGCCGGGTACGCGCTGCGCTCCATGCACCGCGGCCCGGACGGCGCGATCGACGACACCCTGGTGGCCATTCCGCTGCCGGGGCACGGCCGGTACCGCATGTCGATGACGGTCCCGCCAGAACTGACCCCCGCCGCCGACGGGCCGGACGGCGTGGCGCACGGCCTCGAGGGCGGTCGCGCCCCGACGCTCGCCGACATCCAGACCGTCCTCGACCGGCTGTCACCGCAGCCCGTGACCGCCTCGCACCTGCGCTGGTCGTCGGTGTTCCGGATCAGTCACCGGCTGGTCGACCGGTACGGCGAGGGGCGGGTGTTCGTCGCCGGGGACGCCGCGCACATCCATCCGCCGACCGGTGCGCAGGGCATGAACACCGGGATCCAGGACGCCTACAACCTGGCGTGGAAGCTGGCCCTCGCGGTGGAGGGCGGCGCGAACGCCGGACTGCTCGCGAGCTACGACGCCGAGCGCCGGCCGGTCGGCGCGGAGGTCGTCGGGCGGACCGTGCGGCACGCCGCCGAGGGCGTGCAGGCGGACACCGCCGACCCGGAGACGCTGATGCTGCGCGAGGCGCAGCTGCTGGTGGCGTACCGGGGCAGCCCGATCGTGGGCGAGCCCGACCCGTCCGCCGGCGCGGACGGCGGGCCCCAGCCCGGCGACCGCGCCCCGGACTGCGGCGGGCTCGCCGGGGACCTCGCCGCCTACCCGCTTCGCCTGTACGACCTGCTGCGCGGCCGCGGGCACGTCCTGCTGCTGTACGGCGACGGCGCCGCGGCCACCGACCTGCACCGACTCGCCTACGCGGCCGGGCTGTTGTCGCGCGGCCGGGTGGAGTCCTGCGCGGTGCTCGCGGACGGCGGCACGCCGATCGGCGGTACGGGTCTGCCCGTGTACCGGGACGCGCGCGGCGAGTTCGCGAAGCAGTACGGGGTCCGGGTCCCCACGGCCTTCCTGGTACGGCCCGACGGGTATCTGGGCGCGCGGTTCACCGCGCTGAGCGAGGGGCCGCTCGCGGACCGGCTGGCGACCGTCTTCCGCGTCTGAGACGAGCCGCCGGGGCTCAGGGGACTCAGAAGACGGACAGGCCCGTGATGGTGGTGAACCGGTCGAGGGCCGCCACGCCGGCCACGGAGTTGCCGCGGGCGTCCAGGCCGGGGCTCCAGACGCACAGGGTGCAGCGGCCGGGGACGACGGCGATGATCGCGCCGCCCACGCCGCTCTTGCCGGGCAGCCCGACCCGGTAGGCGAAGTCGCCGGCCGCGTCGTAGGTGCCGCAGGTGAGCATGACGGCGTTGACCTGCTTGGCCTGGCTGCGGGTCAGCAGCCGGGCGCCGTCGGCCCGGATGCCGTGCCGGGCCAGGAAGCCGGTGGCGACGGCCAGATCGGCGCAGGACGCCTCGACGGAGCACTGGCGGAAGTACTCGCGCAGCAGCGCCGGCACGGGCGTGGTGATGTTGCCGTACGAGGCCATGAAGTGGGCCAGCGCCGCGTTGCGGTCGCCGTGTGCGTTCTCGGAGGCGGCGACGTCGTGGTCGAAGTCGAGGTCCTCGTTGCCGCTCTCGGCGCGCAGGAAGTCCCGCAGCGCGCCGGAGGCGTCGCCGGTCAGGCGCTGCAGCCGGTCGGTGACGACGAGCGCGCCGGCGTTGATGAACGGGTTGCGCGGGATGCCGTTCTCGTACTCCAGCTGCACGAGCGAGTTGAACGGGTTGCCGGACGGTTCGCGTCCGACGTGCTCCCAGAGGATCTCGCCCTCGTGGGCGAGGGCCAGGGCGAGCGTGAAGACCTTCGTGACCGACTGGGTGGAGAACGGCCGCTGCCAGTCCCCCACGCCGTACACGGTGCCGTCGAGCTCGGCCACGGCCATGCCGAAGCGGTTCGGGTCGCCGGCGGCGAGCGCGGGGATGTAGTCGGCGGGCCGGCCCCGTTCGCCGAGGGTCCGGATCTCCTCGGCGATCAGTTCGAGGACGGGTTGGAAGGACAGCACCATGATCGGCATTGTGCCGTGCCTGCCGGCCCGGGGCGCACTGCCTCAGCCGGTACGCCGCCGGGACCAGGCTCTCGCCCGGCGCATGACCAGCCGCAGCAGGCACACCAGGGTCAGGACCCAGGTGGCGGCGAAGGCCCAGACCAGCACGGGCGCCTCGGTGGCGACGGCGAGGACGAGCAGGGTGAGGGTCGTCGCGCCCAGCAGGACGACGGCGGTCACGGACACGCCGAAGCCGGCGAGGCCGGGGCGCCCGTGGCGGCGCATGGTGCTCAGACTGCGTTCGAGGGGCTCGTCGTCGCGCAGCGCGTGCTCGATCTCGTCGAGGATGCGCCGCTCCTTCTCCGAGAGCCGGGCGTCGTCCCTTTCGGAGTCCATCCGGACACCTCCTCCCGGTCCCGCGGATGCATGTCCGCCCCCTGCTGGTACCCGTTCCTGGCCGCTCTCAGACCCGGAAGGGAGGCTTCCGCACGCGTAGAATCGGGAGCGACCAGCGGCACGTTCCTCCGGTGGGTACGGAGGTCGCCTTGACCAGCTCTGCCGGCCCGTCCAGGCCCCGGACACCGTCCGCGTACGCCGGCCTGCTCGCCGAGAACCGGCGGCTGCGGGCCCGTGCCGCACACCGTCATCTGCTCGATCTGGCCACCGGCATCCTGTCCGCCCAGCTCGGCCTGTCCCTGCGGGACGCGGCCGAGCACCTGGAGGGCCTCGCGGAGGCGACCGGGCTGCCGGTCGCCGACGTCGCCGCGGACATCGTGAACGCCGCGCCGGGGGACCCCTCGCCCGGCGCCGGGCCGGTCGCCGCCCCCGACGACGCGGAGGCCGGGGAAGCCCGCCGGGAGCGCCGGGCCGCCGCCGCGGCGGAGACCGCCGACACCGTGGGCGAGGCGGCGCGGGCCCTGCTGGAGGGCGGGCTCGCCCCGCTCGGCGCGGACAGTCTGTGGCTGTGGCGGTGCGCGGAGTCCGGGGGGCTGCGGCTCGCCGGGCACGCCGGGGTCGGAGCCCTGGAGGCGGCGGCCTGGCAGTGGCTCCCGCCGTCCGTGGGCGAGCCGTTCCGCGCGGTGCTCGCCGACAACGTGCCCGCGTGGCTGGCACAGGGCCCGACGGGCGGGGAGGTGCTGCCGGGGGCCGTGCGGGAGGCGGCCCGCGCGCTGGTCCCGCTGCGCCGGCACCGTACGACGGTGGGCCTCGCCCTGGTCTGCTGGCCCGGTCCCACGGAGTTCGACGCGCCGGTGCGGCGCGCCGTGGACGGTCTCCTTGAGGTCGCCGCGACCGTCCTGGACGGCGCGGAGTCCCCGCAGCCGGCGGTCCCGGTGCTGGTGGACGTGCTGGACGCGCTGGTCCATCCCGCGCTGCTGCTGCGTGGTGCCGGCGGGTCCGGGGTCCCCGTCGTGGAGCACCTCAACGAGGCGGCGGTGGCGGCGCTGGACGGGCCGGAACTTCCCGACGTCCGCTCGCCGGCGTCGGCGCTGCCGCTCGTGCACAAGGACGTCGTCCGGCTCGCCCGGCGGGCCGCGGCGAGCGGCCGCGTCCAGCGGGCCGCCCGGCTGCCCGCGACGGCGCGCCCGGACGAGGCCCCGCCGCTGCTCGACGTGCGGGTGCTGCCGGGCGGCGAGGACCGCACGGTGGTGCTGTGGCACACCGCGGGCGACCCGCGGCTCGCGACGGAGCGCGCCGTCGCACAGCTCCAGGGGGTGGCGACCTTCCACGACAGTCTGACCGGCGGCGGGACGGTCTGGTCGGAGCAGGCGTACGCGCTGTTCGGCATGGCCCGGGACGAGACGCCGGTCCCGCTCCTCGGGCTGCGCTCCCGGCTGCACCAGGGCGACGGGGAGGCGCTGACCCAGCTGCTGCGGACGCTGACGGAGCGCAAGACCGGCGCGCACGCGGTGCTGCGGGTGGTGATGCCGGGCGGTTCGGTGCGGCATCTGCGGGTGGCGGCGCAGCCGCTGCTCGACGGGGCGGACGTCACCGGCTTCGCCGGCGTGTACCAGGACGTGTCGGACACGCTGCGCACCGAGGCCGCGCTGACGGCGACGTTCGACCACCTGACGGTGGTGCGCAACCAGGCCGAGATGCGGCGGCAGTTGGCGCTCCAGCTGCAGCAGGCGATCGTGCCGGAGGTGCCCGGCGTGCAGGAGCTGCCGGGCGATCTGGAGGTCGCCGCGCGCTACCGGCCGGCCGGCGAGGAGTACCAGGTGGGCGGCGACTGGTACGACGTGCTGCCGCTGCCCGGCGGCCGGATCCTGGTCGCGGTCGGGGACATCGCGGGGCACGGCATCGACTCGGTCACCGGTATGGTGGCGCTGCGCAACGCGGGGCGGGCGCTGGCCTTCACCGGCCATTCGCCGCGCCGGCTGATGGGCCTGCTGAACGAGGTGACGCTGCGGACCGGCGCCGGCACGACGGCGACGGCGGTGTGCGCGCTGTACGACCCGGAGGAACGGACGCTGCTGTGGTCGAGCGCCGGCCATCTGCCGCTGCTGCTGGTCCGGGACGGCCGGGCGCGGCTGGTCGACCCGCCGCAGGACGTGCTGCTGGGCGCTGTGCCGTCGTTCGCGTACGAGGAGCGGCGGACCGTGCTGCGTCCGGGGGACACGCTGCTGCTGTACACGGACGGGCTGGTGGAGCGCCGGCACGACGGCCTGGGGGCGGGGCTGCTCGAACTGGCCGAGGAGGCCGAGCGGTTGGCGGAGCTGCCGCTGGCCCGGCTGCTCGACGGGCTGCTCGGCGCGGCGACGGGCGACACGGACGACGACACGAGCATCGTCGCGCTGCGGCTGGGCGGCGGGGGCGAGGACGCGGGTGCGGACGAGGACGAGGGGGAAGGCTCAGGATCCTGACGGTGTGTCATTCCGGGAGCCAGCGGCGGATCTTCTCCATCAGGGCGTTCTCGTCGACCGGCTTGGGCAGATAGTCGTCCGCCCCCGCGTCGATGGCGCGGGCCCGGTCGCCGGGCATGACCTTGGCGGTGACGGCGACGACGGGCAGGTCCTCGCGGTCGGAGAGCTGCCGGAGGGCCCGGATGGCGGCGTAGCCGTCCACGCCGGACATCATCACGTCCATCAGGACGAGCCGGATCTCCGGGTGGGCGCCGAGCAGGTCGAGACCTTCCTCGCCGCCGCCGGCGGTGAGCACGCGCAGTCCGTTGCCCTCGAGGACCTCGGTGAGCGCGAACACGTTGCGCGGGTCGTCGTCGACGACGAGGACCGTCCCGCGCGCGGTCTCCGGCAGGGCGGCCTCGGCGGGGGCTGGGGCGGCCCGGTCCGCGCCGGCGTCGCCGTTCCCGTCGTCGGCCGTGGGCTGCGCCCGGGCGGGGGCGGGATCGGGCAGGTAGAAGGTGAACCGGCTGCCGCGGCCGGGCGTGCTCTCGGCGCGGATGGTGCCGCCGAGGAGTCCGGCCACCTCGCGGCTGATGGACAGGCCGAGGCCGGTGCCGCCGTAGCGGCGGGCGGTGGTGCCGTCGCCCTGCTGGAAGGCCTCGAAGATGTGCTCCAGGCGCTCGGCGGGGATGCCGATCCCGGTGTCGACGACCCGGAAGGCGAGGACGGGCCGGTCGCCGCGCAGGTCGACCGGAGGTTCCTCGGGGGCGGCGTACTCCACGGTCAGCGAGACGCGGCCCTCGTCGGTGAACTTCAGGGCGTTGGAGACCAGGTTGCGCAGGATCTGCCGGACCCGCGCCTCGTCGGTGGTGAGCTGCTCGGGCAGGTCGGGGGCGACGCTCAGGGCGAACTCCAGGGCGCGTTCGTCGGCCACGGGTCCGAAGGTGGCCTCCAGGTACTCCAGGAGCCGGCGCAGCGAGAACGGCTCGTGCCGGATGTCCATCTTGCCGGCCTCGACCTTCGACAGGTCGAGGATGTCGTTGATCAGCTGGAGCAGGTCCGAGCCGGCGGAGTGGATGACCTCGGCGTAGTCGACCTGCTTCTCCGTCAGATTGCCCTCGGGGTTCTGGGAGAGCAGCCGGGCGAGGATGAGCAGGCTGTTGAGCGGGGTCCGCAGTTCGTGGCTCATGTTGGCGAGGAACTCGGACTTGTACATGGAGGTGCGGGACAGTTCCTGGGCGCGCTCCTCCAGTTCCTGCCGGGCCTGCTCGATGACCCGGTTCTTCGACTCGATGTCCTTGTTGCGCTGGGCGAGCAGTGCGGCCTTCTCCTTCAGCTCCGCGTTGGAGCGCTGGAGTTCCTGCTGACGGGCCTGCAACTCCTGGGAGCGGGACCGCAGTTCGTCGGTGAGCCGGCGGGACTGGCCGAGCAGCTCGTCGGTGCGGATGTTGGCGACCAGGGAGCCGAGGACGGCGCCCGCGCTGTCGACGAGGCGGTCGAGGAAGTCGCGGTGCAGGGCGGTGAACGGGTGCAGGGAGGCGAGTTCGACCGCGCCGAGGACCTGGTCCTCGACCACGATCGGCAGCACGATCAGGGTGCCGGGCTCGTGTTCGCCGATGCCGGAGGCGACGGTCGCGTAGCCCGGGGGCACCCGGTCGACGACCAGCGTGCGGCGGTCGCGGGCGGCCTGGCCGACGAGGGACTGGCCGAGGCCGAAGCGGCGCGGTGCGCCGCCGAGCGGCACGGGCGAGCCGTACGCGGCGGTCATGACGAGTTCGGGGCCGTGCTCGCCCTCCTCGGCGAGGAAGAACGCGCCGTACGGGGCGGAGACCAGCGGCGGCACCTCGGCCATGATCAGCTCGGCGATGCCGGTGAGGCTGCGGGTGCCCTGGAGCAGGCCGGTGATGCGGGCGAGGTTGGTCTGCAGCCAGTCCTGCTCCTGGTTGGCGCGGGTGGTGGCGCGCAGCGACTCCACCATGGAGTTGATGTTGTCGCGGAGGTCGCCGACCTCGCCTGGGGCGTCGACGGTGATGGAGCGGGTGAGGTCCCCCTCGGCGACGGCGCTGGTGACCTCGGCGATGGCGCGGACCTGCCGGGTCAGGTTGCCGGCCAGTTCGTTGACGTTCTCGGTGAGCCGTTTCCAGGTGCCGGAGACGCCCTCGACCTCGGCCTGGCCGCCGAGCCGGCCCTCGGTGCCGACCTCGCGGGCCACCCGGGTGACCTCGGCGGCGAACGACGACAGCTGGTCGACCATCGTGTTGATGGTGGTCTTGAGCTCCAGGATCTCGCCGCGGGCGGAGACGTCGATCCGGCTGGTCAGGTCGCCCTGGGCGACGGCGGTGGTGACCTGGGCGATGTTGCGGACCTGGTTGGTCAGGTTGTCGGCCATCGAGTTGACGTTGTCGGTGAGGTCCTTCCAGGTGCCGGAGACCCCGTGGACGGTCGCCTGGCCGCCCAGATTGCCCTCGGTGCCGACCTCGCGGGCGACGCGGGTGACCTCCTCGGCGAACGAGGAGAGCCGGTCGACCATGGTGTTGATGGTCTCCTTCAGCTGCAGGATCTCGCCGCGGGCGTCCACCCGGATCTTCTGCGTGAGGTCGCCGCGGGCGACCGCGGTGGCCACCTGGGCGATGGAACGGACCTGGGACGTGAGGTTGTCCGCCATGGCGTTGACGCCGGAGGTGAGTTCCTGCCAGGCGCCCTGCGCCCGCGGCTCGCGCACCCGACCGCCGAGCAGGCCCCGGCCGCCGACCTCGCCGGCGACGCGGGTGACCTCGGAGGTGAGCAGGGAGAGCCGGTCGACGGTCTCGTTGTAGACCGCGACGATCTCGCCGAGGAGGGGGTCGGCGGGGCCGGCGGGCACGGTCAGCCGGACGGAGAGGTCTCCGTCCCGTACCGCGGTGAGCCCGGCGAGCAGCTGCCGGAGCCCTTCCTGCCCGGGCTCGCGGCGTGGGTCGTCGGGGCGTGATCGGTGCTCTGCCATCGGTGCCTCGGTTCCACCATAGGTCGGGTGCGCCGTTCGGGCCCGGGGCTCACCCGTATGGCACGGGCGGGGTACGCGGGGTGGCGCGAGCGGGGACGATGGTCCCCGGGGTGGTAGACGTGAGCGGGAGCGTGATGACGGGTACGGGCGGCGGAGTCGTGGCGGCGCGGTGGCTGGCACGTTGCGCGGTGCTGGCCGCGCTGGGCTCCGTGGCGGTGCTGCTGCTGGGGCTCGGCGAGGGCGGGCTGCTCGTCGTGGGCGGGGGGCTGGCGGGGCTCGTCGCCTGTGCGGCCGGCGGGTGGTGGTTCCTGGCGCACCGGGGCCTGGTACGGCTGTTCGGGGCGGTGCTCGCGGTGGCCGCCCCGCTGGCCGTGCTGCTGCTGTTCACGACGGACGGGCTGTGGAAGATCGCGCTGTTCGCCACCCTTCTCTGGGTCCTGGCGCTCTTCCTCGCCCGAGCGGCGCTGCGCGGGACACGGCCGAGGAAGACCCGGCACGGGCGGAGCGTGCCCGGGCCCCGGCGGCCGGTGCTCATCATGAACCCGAAGTCCGGGGGCGGGAAGGTCGAGCAGTTCGGGCTGGTGGACAGGGCGGAGGAGCTCGGGGCGCGGGTGATCCTGCTCGACCCGTCGACCCACCAGGACGTGACGGCACTGGCCCGGCAGGCGGTCGCCGAAGGTGCCGACCTGCTCGGCGTCGCGGGCGGCGACGGCACGCAGGCCCTGGTGGCGGCGGTGGCCGCCGACCATGACCTGCCGTTCCTCGTGGTGTCCGCGGGCACCCGCAACCATTTCGCCATGGACCTCGGCCTCGACCGGGCCGATCCGTCGCGCTGCCTCGACGCCCTGTCCGGCGGCGAGGAGCTGCGCATCGACCTGGGCGAGGTCGCGGGCCGGCCGTTCGTGAACACCGTGTCGTTCGGGGTGTACGCGGACGTGGTGCAGCGGCCCGAGTACCGCGACGACAAGGCGGGCACGGTGCTGAAGCTGATGCCCGACCTGCTGGTCGGCGAGGGGGTGCGGCGGCTCGACGCACGGGTGGACGCCGAGCGGCTGACGGGGCAGCAGGCGCTGCTGGTCAGCAACAACCCGTACACCTCCCCGGACGCCTGGACCGGCGGCGCCAAACGGCCGCGGCTCGACGGCGGCGAGCTGGGCGTGGTCGGGATCCGGGTGGAGGGCGCGGCGCAGGCCGCGGACCTGGCCGTACGGGGCTCCCAGTCGCCGGCGCTGACCGTGACCACCGCGCACGGGGTGGAGGTGACCTCGGACGCGGCCGACATCGCGGTGGCGGTGGACGGCGAGGCGCTGCGGATGCCCACGCCGGTGGTGTGCGTGCTGCGCCCGCAGGCGCTGCGGGTCCTGGTGCCGCACGACCGTCCGGGTGTCGTCCTTCCCGCGCCGCCGGTGAACTGGCGGCTGCTCTTCGACCTCGCTGTCGGCCACGGCGACCTGGCCTCCGTGGGAGCGAAGCGTGCCTGAACCGAACCCGGCCCCGTCCGGTCCCCCGCCGTCCGGTCCCCCGCCGTCGGGTCCCTCGCCGTCCGGGTCCGCCGCGTCCGGGGTGTCGCTGTGGCGCTCGCTGGCCGCCGCCCGGACGGCCGTGACCGCCGTCCTTGGCGACCTGGACGCGATCGACGGGGCCCTGTACGCGGCCGTGGCCGACACGCCGACGCCGACCCTGGACCGGGCGCTGCGGCGGCTCTCGCACACGGCCGACCACTCGAAGATCTCCCTGACCGTGGCCGCGGGGCTGGCCCTGAAGCCCGGCCGGCCGCGGCAGGCCGCGCTGGCCGGGGTCGGCGCGATCATGATCGCCTCGACGGCGGCGAACCTGTTCGGCAAGCAGATGGTCCGCCGCCGGCGGCCCGACCGGGAGGCGGCCCGGGTGGTCGTCGACCGGCATGTGCCGATGCCGAAGTCGGCGTCGTTCCCGTCGGGCCACACGGCCTCCGCGACCGCGTTCGCCACCGCCGTGGGCGTGGTGCTGCCCCCGGCGGCGGTGCCGCTCGGCATCCTGGCCTCCGCCGTCGGCTACTCGCGGGTCCACACCGGCGTGCACTACCCCGGGGACGTCGCGGCCGGCGCCGTCCTCGGCCTGACGTCCGCGGTGGTGTCGCTGGCGCTCTCGTACGGCCCCCGACACCGCTCCGAGCCGTGAGCGCCGCACGATGAACGAGCCGGAGACGGACTACGCGGAGGTGTTCCGGGCGCTGCCCGGCATGGTCGCGCTGCTCACGCCCGAGCTGGTGTACGCGGACGCCAACGAGGAGTTCCTGCGCATGTCGGGCCGCACCCGGGAACAGGTCGTCGGCCGGTACCTGTTCGACGTGTTCCCGGACAACCCGGGCGACCCGGCGGCGAGCGGGGCCCGCAATCTGGCGGCCTCGCTGCACCGGGTCCTGGAGACCGGCGAGCGCGACGCCATGGCGCTGCAGCGCTACGACGTGCAGATGCCGGGGCGGCCCGGGGAGTGGGACGAGCGGTACTGGAGCCCGGTCAACGCCCCGGTCCTGGGGCCGGACGGGCGGGTGGTGCTTCTGGTGCACCGGGTGGAGGAGGTCACCGAGCTGATCCGCGCCCGGGGCGAGCGCACCGGCGGCCGGGCCCAGGTTCTGGAGGCGGAGCTGTACACCCGCGCCCGCGAGCTCCAGGAGGTGAACGAGCGGCTGCGGGAGGCGCACGCCCGGGAGCGGGAGGTGGCGCTGGCGCTGCAGGAGGCGATGCTGCCCGCGCCGGCGCCGATCGGGGAGCACCCGACGGCGGTGCGCTACCGGCCGGCCGCGGGCGCGCTGAACGTGTGCGGGGACTGGTACGACCTGGTGGCGCTGTCCGGCGGTGACCGGATCGGCGTGGCGGTCGGCGACGTGGTCGGGCACGGTCTCGCCGCGGCCGGGGTCATGGGGCAGCTGCGCAGCGCCCTCAGCGCGGCGTCCCGCGTGGTCGCGGGGCCCGCGCAGGCGCTGGACGTCCTCGACCTGTACGCCCGCTCGGTGGACGGCGCGGAGAACACCACGGCCGTGGAGACCTGGATCGACTGGGACCGCGGCGTGATCGCGTACAGCTGCGCCGGTCACCCGCCGCCGGCGCTGCTGCGGACGGACGGGACCGTGGAGTTCCTGGACGCGGCCACCGATCCCCCGCTGGGGGCGCGGCTCGCGCACACCCCGCGGCCCCAGGCGGAGATCGCGTGCGCGGTGGGCGACACGCTGGTGCTGTACACCGACGGGCTGATCGAGCGGCGGCACGAGGACATCGACGCGAGTCTTCGCCGGCTCGCGGGCGCGCTGGAGCGGCACCACGACGCCGGTCCCGACGCGCTGGCGGACAGGCTGCTGCTCGACATGCTGCCGGTGGGCGGCGCGACGGACGACACAGCGCTGATCGTCGTACGGCTGTGAGTCCGTGGCCGGCCGACGGCTCCCGGACGGCCTGCACCAGTCGGACGGGTCCGGGACCCTCCCCGGAGTGATTCAGGCGGTTCGCGAAGGGTTTGAACCGTTCGCCCCGACATAGTGCGGGGCATGAGACCCACCCCCTTTCTCCCGGGTGCGCTGCGCAAACGTCCGCGCACCCGCTCACGCTCCCGCCGTGCGCTCCTGTGCGCCGCCCTGCTCGCGGTCACGGTCCAGACGGCAGTGGCCGGCCCCGCGCTCGCGGGCCGACCCGACGGCCCCGGCGGTCCCGGCCGTCCCGGCGGCGGCCCGCGCGACTGCGTCGCGACCCGGGGCCCGCTCGGCGAGCAGGGCGACCGGGTCATGGACATCGCGCGGCGCGCCAAGGACGAACTCAAGCTGAACGCCCTGCAGCTGAAGGTCACCCTCGACGGCCGCGAGGTCGTCACCGACGCCCTGGGCGAGTCCATGACCGGCGTCCCGGCCGAGCCGGGCATGCATTTCCGGGCCGGCTCGGTGGCCTTCGCCCACATCGGCAACGTCCTGCTCCAGCTGGTCCAGGAGCGGAAGGTCAGCCTGGACGACACCGTGGAGCGCTGGCTGCCGGACCTGCGCGACAACGACAAGATCACGCTGCGGATGCTGGCCGGCAATACCACCGGCATCCACGACTACGTGACCGACCCGGCGTTCGACGCGGTGCTGGAGAAGCACCCGTTCCGTCAGTGGACGACGGACGAGCTGCTCGGCTACGCCTTCAGCCACCCGGCCTGGTACCCGCCGGGCACCAGCTGGAGCTATTCGCACGCGAACTACGTGCTGCTCGAGGCCGCCCTGGAGAAGATCACCGGCACCCGGATCGACGAGCTGGTCAAGAAGCGGTTCACCGGTCCGCTCGGGATGCACAACACCCGCAACAACTTCACCCCGGACATCCCGGAACCCGTTCTGCACGCCTTCACCTCCGATCGCGGGCTCTACGAGGAGTCCACGTTCTGGAACCCCTCCTGGACCACGGGCCCCGGCGCGGTGATCACCACGCACATCTGCGACCTGGCGCGTTCGGCGGAGGCCGTGGGCCGGGGCGCGATGCTGTCGCCCCACTCGTACCGGACGCTGCTGAACCCCGGCACGGTCGGCCTCGGCGGGGGCACCGCGACGTGCCCGGCCTCGATCTGCCTCAAGCAGACCGAGCAGGCGCACTTCGGCCTCGGCGTGATCGTGGTCAACGGCTGGCTCGTGCAGAACCCGTCGTTCTCCGGGTACGCGGCCATCCAGGCGTACCTGCCGTCGAAGCGGCTCGCCATCGCCGTCTCGGCCACCAAGACGGCCGAGACCGCGGACGGCAACATGGCCGAGATCGTGGCCCAGCGCATCGCCGCGTACCTCTCGCCGGACGTGCCGCTGACGATCGACGGCTAGCACCCGTCCGGCGGTGCAGGGCCGAACAGGCCCTGGCGCCCGGCGGCCCCGCGCTCAACCCGGGCGCGGGGGCTTCCGGGTCCGCAGGCCGTCGGCCGCGCGGCCGACGGCCCGGGCCTCGTGCCGCCGGCCGTGGCGCTTCAGGTGTCCGGCCAGCCAGCCGAGGGACTCGGTCAGGGCGGCCACGTCGTCCCGCGGCTCGAACCGTGTCGGCTCGCCCAGCAGGTCGGCCGCCTCCAGGGCGGGGGCGGCGACCTCGTCGTGCCGCCCGACGCGGGCGAGCCGCAGCGCCAGGTTGGCCAGCACGTGCACGAGGCCCGCCCGGTGTTCGCCGGGATCCGCCCGGTACAGCCCGCGGTGCAGGTCCAGCGCCTCGCGGGTGGCCTCCAGGGCCTCCTCGTGCCGGTCGGCGTCGCAGAGCCGGATGCTCAGGTTGTTGAGCACCCGGGCGAGTTCGCCCTCGTACGCGCGGGGGTCGACGGACGCCAACTGGCGGTGCAGGGCCGCCGACTCGGCGGCGGGGGCGACGGCGTCGGCGTGCCGGCCCAGGGCGGCGAGGCGGTTGCCGAGGCTGTCGAGGCCGGCCGCGAGCAGGGGGCGCAGCACGTCGGGACGGGTGGCCAGGTGCCGTCGGCACAGGTCCACCGCCTCGTCCGCGGCCTCGAGGGCCTCGGTGCGCCGCCCGGCCCACGCGGTCGCGAGGGCCAGGTTGCCGAGGGCGAGCACGAGCGCCGGCACGAGGTCCGGGTCTGTTTTCAGGCCCTCGCGGCCGAGGCGTACGGCGTCGCCCAGCAGTCCCGCGCCGAGGTCGAGGCTGCCGGAGCGGGCGAGGGCCAGGCCGTCGTCGTTCAGCCGGGCGACCCGCTCCCGCAGCGCGAGGTCCGGGGTGGGCGGAGCGGAGGGCGGGTGCGGGCCGCCGAGCCGTTCGGCGCGGCCGGCCGGGGTGAGGCGGTAGCCGTGCCGGCCCATGACGTCGTCCATCAGCGCGATGTATCCGGGGCTGATCCGGGCCAGTTCGCGGTGCAGGGCGACCGCCTCGGTGAGGTACGGCGCGGCCTCGCGCATCCGGCCCGCGCGGGTGAGGGCGTCGGCGGCGGCGACGGCGACCGCCCAGTGCAGACCCCGGTCGGTGACGGTCGCGGCGACGGCCCGGGCCCGGCAGCCGGCGAGGGCCTCGTCGAGCACGGCGACGGCCTCGTCGGCGCGGCCCGTCTCCGCCAGCGCGACGCCCAGATCGCCCAGTGCGGAGTCCAGTTCGGCGCGGCCGGACCCGGTGGCCGGACGGACGAGGCCGCGGCGGATCGCGACGGCCTCCCGCATCAGCTCCAGGGCCTCGTGGTGCCGCCCGAGTTCGGCGAGCTGTCCGCCGAGTCCCCTGGCGGCGTCGGCGAGTTCGGGCAGGCAGTCCGGTTCGCGCTCCGCCAGCCCGCGGTACAGCTCGACGGCCTCCCGGGCGAGGTCCCGGGCCTCTGCGCGGCGGCCCAGCATGCCCACGACCACCGACCGGCCGTAGAGGTTCTTCGCCACGCCGGGCAGGTAGAGCCGGGGCTCGGCGGCGGCGAGCCGCCGGTAGAGGACGACGGCCTCGGCGTACACGCCGGCCGACTCCTCGTAGCGGCGCGGATGGCCGGCGAGCAGGCGGGCCGCCTCGGCCGACGCGTGGGCGAGACCGGGCAGATGACGGAAGGAGTCGGCGGCGGCCAGCCGCCGCTGCTCGTCGAGCACCCGCTCCGCCTGCGCCAGGTCCCGCTCGTACGCGACCTCCGAAGGGTCGGGCCGGTACTCGGCGTGTGACGCCCGGGACTCGGACGTGCCCTCCCCCGGTCTCCGCTCGTGTTCCTGCTGCTCGATGTCCCCGTGCGGCACTGCCGGCCCTCCCCCGGTTCGACGCCCCGCTGTTCTCACGCGTGGGCGACCGGGGTGGTTCCCCGGAGGAGAGGCCGGCGGGCGGGTCAGCCGACCTTCTTCAGCAGTTCCTCGGCGAGGGCGACCGAGGAGCCCGGGTTCTGGCCGGTGACGAGGTTGCGGTCGACAACCACGTGCGGAGCCCACGGCTCGCCCACGGTGACGCGGACGCCCGCCTCGACGAGCCGGGTCTCCAGGAGCCACTTGGCCTTGCCGGCCAGGCCCGCGAGGGTCTCCTCGGCGTTGCTGAACGCGGTGACCTCGTACCCGGCGAAGGCGTTGGAGCCGTCCGGCCGCTCGGCGGCGAGCAGCGCGGCCGGGCCGTGGCAGACCACGCCGAGCGGGGTGCCGGCGTCCAGGGCGCCGGTCAGGATCCGGCCGGAGACCGGGTCGACGGCGAGGTCCTCCATGGGCCCGTGGCCGCCGGGGTAGAAGACGGCGTCGTAGTCGTCGAGCCGGACGTCGTCGAGGGCGAGCGGGTGCCGGAGCTCGGTGAAGGACTCGAGGGTCGCGGCGACGCGGTCGGCGGCCTCCTGGCCGCCGTTGGCCGCGGCGGCGAGGCTGCCGCGGTCCACCGGCGGGACGACGCCGCCGGGGGTGGCGACGGCGATCTCGTGCCCGGCGGCCTTGAAGGTCTCGTACGGGCCTGCGGCCTCCTCGGCCCAGTAGCCGGTGGGGTGCTGGGAGCCGTCGGCGAGCGTCCACTGGTCGGCGCCGGTCATCACGAAAAGGATCTTCGACATGTCTTGCTGCTCTCCCGGGGAGTGACTGCGATGGATCCGACCGTAGGTCCGGTCACCCATCGAAATCCAATAGGCTCACACATATGAGGAATAGGGATTCCAATGGGAGCAGCGAGCGGCAGACGGGCGGCGCGGGGACCGGCCCGACGGACCTGAACCTGCTGCGGACCTTCCTGGCCGTGTACCGCACGGGATCCTTCACGGCCGCGGCCCGGCTGCTCGGACTGTCACAGCCGACGGTGACCACGCAGGTCCGGGCCCTGGAACGGCAGCTGGGCCGGGAGTTGTTCCAGCGGCTGGCGCGCGGGGTGGCCCCGGGGCCGTTCGCCGACGAGCTGGCCGCGCGGGTCGTCGAGCCGCTGGACGCGCTGGCCGCGGTGGCCGGTCCGGGCGGCCCGGCGGAGGACGCGGCGCCGGAGCCGGTGCAGCTCGCGGGGCCGGTCGAGCTGCTGACGCACTGCGTGCTGCCGGGGCTCGCGCCGCTGGTGGACCGGGGCGTACGGCTGCGCATCACGCCCGGCCTCACGGAACCGCTTCTGGACGAGCTGCGGGCGGGCCGGTACGACCTGGTGATCGCCACCTACCGGCCGCGCGGCCGGGCCCTGGCCGCGGTCCCGCTGTCGGACGAGGAGTTCGTGCTGGTCGCGTCGCCGCCGTGGGCGGAGCGGATCGGCGGTCCGGCGCGGATCGCGGCCGAGGGGCCGGCGGCGCTGCACGGGGCGCCCCTGGTCGCGTACGCCGAGGACGTGCCGATCGTGCGCCGCTACTGGCGGCATGTGTTCGGCAAGCGGCTGGTGCGCCAGCCGGCGGTGACCATGCCCGACCTGGACGCGGTGAAGGCCGCGGTGGCGGGCGGCACGGGGTTCAGCGTGCTCCCGCGCTACCTGTGCGCCGCGGAGCTGGCGTCGGGCGCGCTGGTCGCGCTGAACGAGCCGGACGACCCGCCGATCAACACGGGCTTCCTGGTGCAGCGGCCCGGTTCGTCGGGGAACCCGCACGTGGCCCTGGTCCGGGACCATCTGCTGGCGGCGGCCCGCGACTGGTGAGCCGGGGCGGGCGCGGCGGGACGCGCCCGGTCGGGACGTCCACGGGGATCACCGCGGGCCGCCGAGCAGCTGCGCCCCGGCGCGGTCCAGTGCGCGCCGGGCGGGCAGGAAGGCGCGGGGACGGTCGACGGCCAGGACGGCGGTCGTGACGCCCGCGTGCTCGTAGTGGCAGAGGAAGGAGCCCTCTTCGAGCGAGCCCTCGACGAGCCGGAGCGTGTCGCCGTCGTGGCGGCGGCCGACGAACTGGATACGGGCGCCGTACTGGTCCGACCAGAAGTACGGGGCGCGGGGGACGTGGGCGACGGTGCGGCCGGCGAGCAGGTTGCGCACGGCGACCGCCGGCTGCTCCGTCGCGGCGGTCCAGTGCTCGGACCGGACGCCGCCGACCCGCGCCACGTCGCCCACCGCGACGACCTGCGGGAGGGCCGTGACGCAGCCGTCGTCGCAGACGACGCCGTCGGCGACGGGCAGGGCGGAGCCCGCCGGCCGGCCGTCGTTGGGTACCGCGCCGATGCCGGCGAGCACCAGGTCGGCGGGCAGCACCCGGCCGTCGGCCAGCTCCACGGCGGTGACGGCGGCGCGCCCGTGCAGGGCGGCGACCCGGACGCCGGTCAGCAGGCGGACTCCCCCGCGCCGGTGCAGTCCGGCGCAGAACTCGGCCATCTCCGCGCCCAGTTGGGGCACCAACGGCAGGCGGGCCGCTTCCACGACGGTGACCTCGTGGCCGAGTACGGCGCAGGACGCGGCGGTCTCCGCCCCGATGAAACCGGCGCCGATGACGACGACCCGGCGCGCGGGGCCGCCGAGCGCGTCCCGCAGCGCGCGGGCGTCGTCCAGGGTGCGCAGGGTGTGCACGCCGCCGAGGCCCTCCGCGCCCGGGAGCGGCCGCGCCCGCGCGCCGGTGGCGACGACCAGGCCGTCCGTGACGACCCTCCGCCCGTCGTCCAGGAGGAGCGTGCGCCCGCGGGCGTCCAGCGCCCTCGCCCGTACGCCCAGCAGCCATTCGGCGGCGAGTTCGGCCTCCTCCTGCGGGTCGGCGAGCGCGAGTTCCGCCTCGCCCGTCGCGCCGGTGAGGAAGCCCTTCGACAACGGCGGCCGGTCGTACGGGCGGTGGGGCTCCTCGCCCACGATCACGAGGCGTCCGTCGTAGCCCTGCGCGCGCAGCGCCCGCGCGGCGTACAGTCCGGCGAGCGAGGCGCCGACGACGGCGACCGTCCTCATACCGCGCTGCCTTCCCGCGCGCCGGGCCGGACGTGCACGACGCCGTCCGCCACGACCACCTCGTGGGTCCGCACGGGGCGCCGCGCCGGCAGGCACGTCGGCTCCCCGGTACGAATGTCGAATGCCGCGGCGTGCAGCGGGCATTCGACCAGACAACCCTCCAGCCAGCCCTCCGAGAGGGAGGCGTCCTGATGAGTGCATGTGTCGTCGATGGCGTAGAACGCGCCGGCGGCGTTGAACACCGCGATCGGCGGTGTGGTGTCGATGCGGACGGCCGCGCCCGCGGGAAGGTCTTCGAGACGGCAGACGGGTATCAACGTGCCCCCCTCGGTCCAGGACTCTTCGATAAGATGATGTTGCACATGGCGCATGAGGGAGCGCTATGCGCAACAGAATCCGGGTGGTGCGCCCACCGCGTCAAGAGCCTCCCCGGACATCCCCTTCCCGGACATCCCTTCCCGGGCTTCCCCGCCCCGACCGACCGCACCACGGCGAGAGTTGAGCGATGACGACCGACGAGACGACGCACGAGCGGGCCTCCAAGGGGAGCGCGGGCGCCATCCAGTCCGTGGACCGCGCGGTGAGCGTCCTGGAGATCCTCGCGCGGCTCGGCGAGGCGGGGGTCACCGAGATCGCCGACGAGCTGGAGGTCCACAAGTCCACCGCCTTCCGGCTGCTCGGCGTCCTCGAGAACCGCGGCCTGGTCTCGCAGGCGCAGGACCGGGGCAAGTACTTCCTCGGCGCCGGCGTGCTGCGCCTGGCGGGCGCGGCGGCGGTCCGGCTGGACATCTCCCAGGAGGGCGTGCCCGTCTGCCGCGAACTCGCCGACGAGCTGGGCGAGACGGTCAACATCGCGGTCCTGGACGACAACGCCGCGGTCAACATCATGCAGGCCCGCGGCCCGGCCTCGGTCACCGCGCAGAACTGGCTGGGCCGCCGCACCCCGCTGCACGCCACGTCCAGCGGAAAGGTGCTGCTCGCGCATCTGCCGATGACGCTGCGCGAGGGCCTGCTGGCCCGCGCGCTGCCCCGGTTCACCGAGCACACCCTGACCAGCACGAGCCTGCTGCGCGCCGAGCTGGACGCGGCCTGCGCGCAGGGCTTCGCCATCGCCGCCGAGGAGCTGGAGCTGGGCCTGCACGCGGTGGCCGCGCCGGTCCGCGCGCACGACGGCCGGGTGATCGGGGCGCTGAGCGTGTCCGGTCCGGCGTACCGCCTGGAGCGCGACCGGCTGCCGGAGCTGGCCGCCCGCACGGCGGTCGCGGCCAACGAGCTGTCCCGGCGCATGGGTTACGGCTTCTGAGCCGCCGGGGCGCCCCGCCCCGCCGGCCTCCGAGGCCGACACGCCGCACGCCCCCACGACGCGGGGCCGGGCCTCCGCCCGGCCCCGCGTCGGCGTTTCCGGCGGACGCCGCGCATCCGGCCGCACGGGTTTCCGCCGCCTTCCTCACGCCCTCTTGACGCTCCGTCGGGCCGCTCCCACGATGTTCCCCATCGCGCAACCCATCGTGCACTGTGCAACAACCCGAGGAGCCTGTCGTGCCCCCAGAGGTCCGTGCCGCCGTTGCCACCGAGAACAGCCCAGCCGTCGTCTCCCCCCGCGGCCCCCGTGTCGTGATCGTCGGCGCGGGCATCGTCGGCTGCTCACTCGCCGACGAGCTGACCGCCCGCGGCTGGACCGACGTCACCGTCCTCGACCAGGGCCCACTGCCCGCCGCGGGCGGCTCCACCTCGCACGCCCCCGGACTGGTCTTCCGCACCAACCCGTCCAAGACCCTCAGCGACTTCGCCGGGTACACCATCGAGAAGTTCGCCGCCCTGGAGGTCGACGGCCAGTCCTGCTTCGACCGGGTCGGCGGCCTGGAGCTGGCCACCACAGAGGAACGCTGGGCCGAGCTGCACCGGCGCGCCGGGTACGCGGCGTCCTGGGGCGTCCGCGGCGAGCTGGTCTCCGCCGAGCGCTGCCGGGAGCTCTGGCCGCTGCTCGACGTCCGCAAGGTCATCGGCGGCTTCCACACCCCGGACGACGGCCTGGCCCGCGCCGTCCTCGCCTGCCGCGCCCAGACCGTGCGCGCCGAGGCGCGCGGCGCCCGCTTCCTGGGACGGCACACCGTCACCGGCGTCGAGCGGCAGGGCGGCCGGGTCACCGGCGTCGTCACCGACCGGGGGACGTTCCCCGCCGACCACGTCGTGTCGGCGGCCGGCTTCTGGGGCCCGGTGCTCGGCCGGCTCGCGGGCGTCGACGTACCGCTGCTGCCGCTGGCCCACCAGTACGCGCGCACCGGGCCGCTGCCCGGGCTCGCCGGGGCCGGGGGCCCGCGGCCCGAGGCGACCCGGCCGATCCTCCGCTTCCAGGACCGCGATCTGTACTTCCGCGAGCACCACGACCGCATCGGCATCGGCAGCTACGCCCACCGGCCCCTGCCGGTCGACCCGTTCACCGTGCCGGCGTACGACGAGGCCCCGGTGATGCCGTCCTCGTACCCGTTCACGCCCGAGGACTTCGCGCCGAGCTGGGAGGACTGCCGATGGCTCCTTCCCGCGCTCGCCGACGCGGAACTGGCCGAGGGCTTCAACGGGGTCTTCTCCTTCACCCCCGACGGCATGCCGGTGCTCGGCGAGTCCCGCGAGCTGCGCGGCTTCTGGCTGGCCGAGGCGGTCTGGGTGACGCACTCGGCGGGCGTCGCCAGGGCCGTCGCCGAGTGGATGACCGAGGGCCGGCCGCGCACCGACGTGCACGCCTGCGACCTGACACGGTTCGAGGAGGCGCAGCGCTCCCCCGCGTACGTCGCCGAGCGCGGCGCGCAGCAGTTCGCCGAGGTGTACGACGTGCTGCACCCGTTGCAGCCGATGGAGTCGCCCCGCCCGCTGCGGGTCTCGCCGTTCCACGCCCGTCAGCGGGAGCTGGGCGCGTACTTCCTGGAGGGCGGCGGCTGGGAGCGGCCGCACTGGTACGAGGCGAACGCGCCGCTCGCCGAGGGGCTCGAACTCCCGGAGCGGGACCCCTGGTCGGCGCGCCACTGGTCGCCGATCGCCGTCGCTGAGGCGCGGGCCACCCGGGAGAGCGTCGCGCTGTACGACATGACGCCGCTGCGCCGGCTGGAGGTCGCGGGTCCGGGGGCGCTCGGCTTCCTGCAGCGGATGACCACCAACAACGTCGCCAGGAAGCCCGGCGCGGTGACGTACACCCTGCTGCTCGACGAGGCGGGCGGTATCCGCTCCGACCTGACGGTGGCGCGGCTCGCCCCCGACCGGTTCCAGATCGGGGCCAACACGCCGGCCGACGAGGACTGGCTGCTGCGGCATGCGCCGGACGGGGTGACCGTCCGCGACGTCACCTCCGGCACCTGCTGCATCGGCGTGTGGGGGCCGCTGGCCCGGGAGTTGGTGCAGCCGCTGACCCGGGACGACTTCTCGCACGAGGGCTTCGGCTACTTCCGCGCGAAGCGGGCGTACGTCGGCCATGTGCCGGTGACGGCGCTGCGGCTGAGCTATGTCGGCGAGCTGGGCTGGGAGTTGTACACAAGCGCCGATCTGGGTCTGCGGCTGTGGGACACGCTCTGGGAGGCCGGGCAGCGGCTGGGCGTGATCGCCGCGGGCCGGTCGGCGTTCGACAGCCTGCGCCTGGAGAAGGGATACCGCTCCTGGGGACGCGACATGACCGCCGAGCACACCCCGTACGAGGCCGGGCTCGGCTTCGCCGTCCGCATGGACAAGGGCGACTTCACGGGACGGGCCGCGCTGGAACGGGCCGGGGCGCCGCGGCGCCGGCTGACCGCGCTGCTGCTCGACGACCCGGGGGCCGTGGTCCTCGGCAAGGAGCCGGTGTATCTGGACGGGTCCCCCGCCGGGTACGTGACCAGCGCCGCGTACGGCTGCATGCTCGGGCGCTGCGTCGTGTACGCCTGGCTGCCGCCGCTCGCCGCGGGCACGCCGGTCCATGTCGAGTACCTCGGCGAGAAGGTTCCGGCGACGGTCGCCGACGAGCCGCTGTTCGACCCGCAGATGGACCGCATCCGCCGCTGAACGCCTGCCAGGGAGGACCTTTCCGTGTCACCCACCTATGACGTGATCGTGGTCGGCCTGGGCGGGATGGGCAGCGCCGCCGCCGCCCATCTGGCCGCCCGCGGGGCCCGCACGCTCGGCCTGGAGAAGTTCGGTCCGGTCCACAACCGCGGTTCCAGCCACGGCGGTTCGCGGATCACCCGGCAGTCGTACTTCGAGGACCCGGCGTACGTGCCGCTGCTGCTGCGGGCGTACGAGCTGTACGAGGCGCTGGAACGGGACACCGGCCGGAACGTGGCGACGCTGTGCGGCGGCGTGATGGTCGGCCGGCCCGGGTCGCGTACGGTCGCGGGCTCGCTGCGCTCGGCGCGGCAGTGGGACCTGCCGCACGAGCTGCTGGACGCGAAGGAGCTGCGCCGCCGCTTTCCGACGCTCACCCCCGCGGACGACGAGGTGGGGCTGTACGAGGCGCGGGCCGGTCTGCTGCGCCCGGAGAACACGGTCGCCGCCCATCTGCAGCTGGCCACCCAGCGGGGCGCGGAGCTGCACTTCGAGGAGCCGCTGCTGCGCTGGGAGCCCTGTCGCGACGGGGTCCGGGTGCACACCGCCGAGAACGCCTACACCGCGGGCCGGTTGGTGCTCTGTCCCGGCGCGTGGGCGCCGCGGCTGCTGAGCGATCTGGGGGTGCCGTTCACGATCGAGCGGCAGGTCATGTACTGGTTCCAGCCGGACGGCGGCACCGGGCCGTTCGAGCCCGAGCGCCACCCGGTCTACATCTGGGAGGACGCGGACGGCGTCCAGATCTACGGCTTTCCCGCGATCGACGGCCCAAAGCGGGGCGCGAAGGTCGCGTTCTTCCGCCGGGGCGTGCCGTGCACCCCGGAGAGCATCGACCGGACCGTGCGGGACGAGGAGGTCGCGGCGATGGCGGACCAGCTGTCGCGCTGCCTGCCGACGCTTCCGGGGCGCTTCCTGAAGGCCGCGACCTGTATGTACTCCAACACCCCCGACGAGCACTTCGTGATCGCCCGCCATCCCGCCCACCCCGATTCGGTGACCGTGGCGTGCGGGTTCTCCGGGCACGGTTTCAAGTTCACGCCCGTCGTCGGCGAGATCCTCGCCGATCTGGCGCTGACCGGGACCACCGCGCACCCCATCGAGCTGTTCGACCCCCGCCGGCCCACCGCCGCGTCCGCCTGAGGAGCACGCCGTGACGACGCACGCATCCCCCAGCCTGATCGCGACCCTCCCCGGCCGCGCCTACACCGATCCCGAGGTGTTCCGGCTCGAACAGGAGCGGATCTTCGAGGCGTTGTGGTTCTGCGCCGTCCGCTCGGCGGACCTCGCCCGGCCGGGCGCGTTCCGCACCGTGCAGATCGGCCGGGAGAGCGTGATCGTCACCCGCGACCGGGCCGGCGAGCTGCGCGCCTTCCTCAACAGCTGCCGGCACCGCGGAGCGCGGCTGTGCACCGAGGAGTCCGGCGAGGTCCGGCGCTCGCTGCAGTGCCCGTACCACGCCTGGACGTACGACCTCGACGGCCGGCTGGTCGCCGCGCCGAACCTGGCGAGCATGCCGGACGTCGACCGGACGGCGTACGGCCTGGTGCGGGTGGCGCTGCGGGAGTGGCTGGGCTACGCCTGGGTGTGCCTGGCCGCCGAGCCGCCGTCGTTCGAGGAGACGGTGATCGGCGCGGCGGTGGAACGGCTCGGCGACGCCGCCTCGATCGAGCGGTACCGCACCGAAGAGCTGGCGCTCGGCCGGCGGATCACGTACGACGTGCGGGCCAACTGGAAGCTGATCGTCGAGAACTTCATGGAGTGCTACCACTGCGCCACGATCCATCCCGAACTCACCGAGGTGCTTCCGGAGTTCGCGGAGGGGTACGCGGCGCAGTACTACGTGGGCCACGGCGCGGAGTTCGGCGAGGGGATCAAGGGCTTCACGGTCGACGGCAGCGCCGGCTTCGCCCGGCTGCCGCGCCTCGCGGAGGAGCAGGACAACCGGTACTACGCGATCACGGTCAAGCCCACGGTGTTCGTGAACCTGGTGCCCGACCACGTGATCCTGCACCGGATGTTCCCGCTGGCCGAGGACCGCACGGTGGTGGAGTGCGACTGGCTGTACGCGCCCGAGGTGGTGGCCGACGGGGCGGACGTGTCGCGGTCGGTTGAGCTGTTCCACCGGGTGAACGTGCAGGACTTCGACGCCTGCGAGCGCACCCAGCCCGGGATGGCGTCCCGGGCGTACCGGGACGGCGGGGTGCTGGTGCCGAGCGAGCACCACATCGGGATCTTCCACGCATGGGTGCGCGACCTGCTGGCCGCCGGGTCCGGCGACCGGTCGGCCGACCTGGCGTGACGCACGGGCCGCCATAACGCCCGACCCGGTATGAGGCCCGTCACATTTCGGCATGGATCGCGGCCGTCCGGTGAGGCACCTGTCCCTAGGAGCGTCTGTCGACAGGCGCTGACCAGGAGGAACGAGACATATGCCCGAACTCTTCATCGGCGGCTCGTGGCGGGCCGCGCTCGACGGGCGGACCCGTGAGATCCGCTGCCCCGCCGACGGCGGCCTGGTCGCCGTCGTCGACGAGGCAGGCGCCAAGGACACCGTGGAGGCCGTCGCGGCCGCCCGCCGGGCCTTCGACGAGGGCCCCTGGCCCGCCACGCCCGCCGCGGACCGCGGCGACCTGCTGCTGCGGGTCGCCGACCTGCTGGTGCGCGAGAAGGAGGCGCTGGCCCGCGCGGAGTCGCTGGACACCGGCAAGCGGCTGGTGGAGAGCGCGTACGACGTCGACGACGTCGCCGCCTGCTTCCGGTACTTCGGGCGGCTCGCGGCCACCGAGGACGGCCGGGTGGTCGACACCGGTTCGGCGACGACGGACAGCCGGGTGGTGTACGAGCCGGTGGGCGTGTGCGGGCTGATCACGCCGTGGAACTATCCGCTGCTGCAGACGGCCTGGAAGGTCGCCCCGGCGCTCGCCGCGGGCAACACGCTCGTGCTGAAGCCGAGCGAGCTGACCCCGCACACCGCGATCCTTCTGATGCGTCTCCTGGAGGAGGCCGGGCTGCCTGCGGGCGTGGCCAACCTGGTCCTCGGCGCCGGGCCCGAGGCCGGAGCGCCGCTCGCCGAGCACCCGGACGTGGACCTGCTGTCCTTCACCGGCGGTCTGCTGACGGGCCGCCGGCTGATGGCGGCCGCGGCGGGCACGGTGAAGAAGGTGGCGCTCGAACTGGGCGGCAAGAACCCCAACGTGGTGTTCGCCGACGCCGACTTCGACGCGGCCGTGGACATGGCGCTGACCGCGGTGTTCCTGCACTCCGGCCAGGTCTGCTCGGCCGGGGCGCGGCTCCTCGTGGAGGACTCGCTGCACGACCGGTTCGTGGACGAGCTGGTGCGCCGCGCGGAGCTGATCCGGCTCGGCGGCCCGTTCGACGAGCGGGCGCAGACCGGGCCGCTGGTCTCGGCGGCGCACCGCGCGAAGGTCGAGGCGTACGTCGCGGCCGGTCTGGCGGAGGGCGCGGTGCTGCGCTGCGGCGGCGCCCGCCCGGAGGGTCCGGAGTACGACGCCGGCTTCTACTACCGGCCGACCGTGCTCGACGAGTGCCATGCGGGGATGTCGGTGGTGCGGGAGGAATCGTTCGGTCCGGTGCTCACCGTCGAGCGTTTCCGGGACGGCGACGAGGACCAGGCGGTCCGGCTGGCCAACGACACGATCTACGGCCTGGCCGGCGCGGTGTGGACCTCCGACGAGGCCCGCGCGCGGCGGATCGCGGCGCGGCTGCGGCTGGGCACGGTGTGGATCAACGACTACCACCCCTATCTGCCGCAGGCGGAGTGGGGCGGTTTCAAGCAGTCCGGCACGGGCCGCGAGCTCGGTCCGGCCGGGCTCGCCGAGTACCGCGAGGCCAAGCACATCTGGCGCAACACCGCTCCCGAGCCGCAGGGCTGGTTCGCCTGACGTCCCGCGTCCACGCCCTCCCCCACACTTCCAGGAGACGACCATGACGACTGCCCCTCCCGGCCCGAGAGCCGCCGGTGACGACGCCGAACTGGCGGAGTTCGGGTACCGCCCGGAGCTCAAGCGCACCCTGGGCAACTTCCACACCTTCGCCGCGGGGATCTCGTACATCTCGATCCTCACCGGCACCTTCCAGCTGTTCTACTTCGGCTTCGCCAGCGGCGGGCCCGCGTACTGGTGGTCCTGGCCGCTGGTGTTCGCCGGCCAGTTCATGGTGGCGCTGTGCTTCGCCGAGCTGGCGGCCCGCTATCCGGTGGCCGGTTCGATCTACAACTGGGCGAAGAAGGTGGGCAATCCGCACGTCGGCTGGCTGGCCGGCTGGATGATGCTCCTTGCCTCGGTCGTGTCGATCGCGGCCGTGGCGCTCGCCTACCAGTTGACGCTGCCTCAGATCTCGTCCTTCTTCCAGTTCGTCGGGGACGGCACGGGGACGTACGACGTGGCGACGAACGCGGTGCTGCTCGCGGCCGTGCTGATCCTGTTCACGACGGTGGTGAACGCCTTCGGCGTGAAGCTGATGGCGCGGATCAACACCGCCGGCGTGTTTCTCGAACTGATCGCCACCGTCGTGCTGATCGTGCTGCTGGCGGTGAACGTGGTACGCGGTCCGGAGGTCGTGACCGACACCGCGGGCACCGGTTCGGGGCAGCCTTTCGGCTACCTCGGCGCGTTCCTGATCGCCTCGCTGGCCTCCGCGTACGTCATGTACGGATTCGACACGGCCGCCTCGCTGGGCGAGGAGTCGCTCGATCCCTCGCGCAACGCGCCGCGCGCCATCATCCGGGCCATCGTGGCCTCGTTCGTGCTGGGCGGCCTGATCCTGCTGCTCGCGCTGATGAGCGTGTCCAGTCTGCGCGGCGAGAAGCTGTCCACGGACGGTCTGCAGTACGTCGTCCTCGACGTGCTCGGCCCGACGGCCGGCAAGGCGATGCTGTGGTGCGTGCTGATCGCGGTCACCGTGTGCGCCCTGGCCGTGCACACCGCGGCGGTCCGGCTGGCGTTCGCGATGGCGCGGGACAACAACCTGCCGGGGGCGGCGCGGCTCGCGAAGGTGAGCCCGCGCTTCGGCACCCCGGTGCTGCCGACCGTGATCATCGGTGTGCTCGCGCTGGCGATCCTGCTGGTGAACATCCGCCAGCCGCAGATCTTCACGGTGGTCACCAGCATCGGCATCGTCATGATCTACATCGCCTATCTGCTGGTCACGGGGCCCATGCTGGTGGCCCGCCTGCGCGGCAGGTGGCAGCCGGCCGAGGGGAAGTTCTCGCTGGGCCGCTGGGGCCTTCCGGTGAACCTCGCGGCCGTCCTGTGGGGCGGATTCATGACCCTCAACCTGATCTGGCCGCGGGCCGCCGTCTACAACGCCGCCGAACCCCACCACTGGTACCTGCGCTGGGGCGCGGTGCTGTTCGTGGGCGCGATCGCGACCGGCGGCTTCGCGTACTACTGGTTCGTCCAGCGGCACCGTACGGGGGTGCTGGCCGACCACGCGGCCGTGACGCCGCCGGACACCGCCGCGCCCAAGGAGGTCTCCCACTGATGAGCGCACCGAACGAACACTCCGACATCTTCGACTACGTCGTCGTCGGCGGCGGCACGGCGGGCAACGTCGTCGCCGCGCGGCTCAGCGAGGACCCCGGTGTCACCGTGTGCGTCCTGGAGGCGGGGCCGAGCGACGTCGGCGACGACGACGTGATGAAGCTGGAGCGCTGGATGGGGCTCCTGGAGTCCGGCTACGACTGGGACTACCCGGTCGAGCCGCAGGAGCGCGGCAACAGCTTCATGCGGCACGCGCGGGCCAAGGTGCTCGGCGGGTGCTCCTCGCACAACTCGTGCATCGCGTTCTGGGCGCCGGCCGAGGACCTCGACGGCTGGGCGGCGGGCGGCTGCACCGGCTGGAGCGCGGCGGACCTCTTCCCGCTGTACCGGAGGCTGGAGAACAACGACGCGCCGGGCGAGCACCACGGCCGCACCGGCCCGGTGAAGCTGCGCACCCTCAAGGGTGACGACCCGTGCGGTACGGCCCTGTTGGAGGCGTGTGCGCAGGCGGGCATCCCGACGACGCCGTTCAACACCGGGCGGACGGTGGTGCGCGGGGCCAACTGGTTCCAGATCAACTCGGACGAGAACAACATCCGGCAGTCCTCGTCGGTGGCGTACCTGCACCCGATCATGGGCAAGCGGCCCAACCTGGAGATACGCACCGGCGTACGGGCGAAGAAGCTGGTCCTGGAGGACGGGCGGTGCGTGGGCGCCCAGTACCTCGACCCGGACCTGGTGCACACCCGGACGGTGCGGGCCCGGCGCGAGGTCGTCGTGTCGTGCGGCGCCATCGACACCCCGAAGCTGCTGATGCTGTCCGGGATCGGCCCGGCGGCGCATCTGCGGGAGGTCGGCGTGGAGGTGGTCGTCGACGCGCCCGGCGTGGGCGAGAACCTCCAGGACCACCCGGAGGGCGTGATCATGTGGGAGGCGAAGCAGCCCATGCCGGCCACGTCGAGCCAGTGGTGGGAGGCCGGGATCTTCTACGACACCCAACCGGGCCTGGACCGGCCCGACTTGATGTTCCACTACGGCTCGGTGCCGTTCGACATGAACACCGCCCGGCACGGCTATCCGACGTCGGAGAACGCGTTCTGCCTCACGCCGAACGTGACCCGGGCCAGGTCGCGGGGCACGGTGCGGCTGCGGACCCGCGACTTCCGGGACAAGCCGATGGTGGACCCGCGGTACTTCACGCACGAGCACGACGAGCGTGTGATGACCTTCGGTCTGAAGCTGGCCCGCCGCATCGCGGCGCAGCCGGCGCTGTCGGGCTGGACGGGCGCGGAGCTGGCGCCGGGACCGGACGTGCGCTCCGACACGGAGCTGCTCGAGTACATCCGGACCACCCACAACACGGTCTACCACCCCGCGTGCACGGTGAAGATGGGCGCGGACGACGACGCGACGGCGCCGCTGGACGCGCGGCTGCGGGTCAAGGGCGTGCCGGGCCTGCGGGTCGCCGACGGGTCGGTGATGCCGGAGCTGGTGACGGTGAACCCGTGCATCACGACCATGATGATCGGCGAGAAGTGCGCGGACCTGCTGCGGGAGGACGCCCGCTGAGATGAGCGCGGGTGCGGCGGCCCGGTCCCGGGTGGAGGCCGGGCCGCCGTGTGTTCGGGCTCAGGCCCCCACGTAGTCGGCGAGGTGCTCGCCGGTGAGGGTCGAGCGGGCGGCGACGAGTTCGGCGGGGGTGCCCTCGAAGACGATCCGGCCGCCGTCGTGGCCGGCGCCGGGGCCGAGGTCGATGATCCAGTCGGCGTGGGCCATGACGGCCTGGTGGTGTTCGATGACGATCACGGACTTGCCGGACTCGACGAGCCGGTCGAGCAGTCCGAGGAGGTGCTCGACGTCGGCGAGGTGCAGACCGGTGGTCGGCTCGTCGAGGACGTAGACGCCGCCCTTGTCGCCCATGTGCGTGGCGAGCTTGAGCCGCTGGCGCTCGCCGCCGGACAGCGTGGTGAGGGGCTGGCCGATGGTGAGGTAGCCGAGGCCGACGTCGGCGAGCCGCTGGAGGATCCGGTGCGCGGCCGGGGTGTGCGCGTCGCCGCCGCCGAAGAACTCCTCGGCCTCGGTGACGGACATCGCCAGGACCTCGCTGATGTCACGGCCGCCGAAGCGGTACTCCAGGACCGAGGCGTCGAAGCGCTTGCCCTCGCACTCCTCGCAGGTGGTGCTGGCCCCGGCCATCATGCCGAGATCGGTGTAGATGACGCCGGCGCCGTTGCATGTGGGGCAGGCGCCCTCGGAGTTGGCGCTGAACAGGGCCGGCTTGACGTCGTTGGCCTTGGCGAACGCCTTGCGGATCGGCTCCAGGAGACCGGTGTACGTGGCCGGGTTGCTGCGGCGGGAGCCGCGGATCGGAGCCTGGTCGACGGAGATCACGCCCTCCTCGGCCGGGATCGAGCCGTGCACCAGGGAGCTCTTGCCCGAGCCGGCGACGCCGGTGATGACGCTGAGCACGCCGAGCGGGACGTCGACGTTCACGTTGCGCAGGTTGTTGGCGCTCGCCTTGCGGATCTTGAGTGCGCCGACGGCCGTGCGGACGGTCTCCTTGACGCGGGCGCGGTCGTCGAGGTGGCGGCCGGTGACGGTGTCGGCGGAGCGCAGGCCGTCCAGGGTGCCCTCGTAGCAGACGGTGCCGCCGGCCGTGCCCGCGCCGGGGCCGAGGTCGACGACATGGTCGGCGATGGCGATGACCTCGGGCTTGTGCTCGACCACGAGCACGGTGTTGCCCTTGTCGCGCAGCCGCAGCAGCAGGCCGTTCATCCGCTGGATGTCGTGCGGATGCAGACCGGCGGTGGGCTCGTCGAAGACGTACGTGACGTCGGTGAGCGAGGAGCCGAGGTGGCGGATCATCTTGACCCGCTGGGCCTCGCCGCCGGAGAGGGTGCCCGCCGCGCGGTCGAGGGAGAGGTAGCCGAGGCCGATGTCGACGAAGGAGTCGAGGGTCTGCTGCAGGGTGGCGAGCAGCGGCGCGACGGACGGCTCGTCCACACCGCGGATCCATTCGGCGAGGTCCCGGATCTCCATGGCGCACAGGTCGGCGATGCTCTTCCGCTTGATCTTGGAGGAGCGGGCCTCGGCGGTGAGCCGGGTGCCCTCGCATTCGGGGCAGGTCGTGAACGTGACCGCCCGCTCCACGAAGGCCCGGATGTGCGGCTGCATCGCCTCGCGGTCCTTGGACAGGAAGGACTTCTGGATCTTGGGGATCAGACCCTCGTAGGTCAGGTTGACGCCGTTGACCTTGACCTTCGTCGGCTCGCGGTAGAGGAAGTCCTGCATCTCCTTCTTGGTGAACTCGCGGATCGGCTTGTTCGGGTCGAGGAAGCCGGACTCGGCGTAGATGCCGACGGTCCACACGTTGTCGGACTTCCAGCCCGGGATGGTGAACGCGCCCTCGGCGATGGACTTGGTGTCGTCGTAGAGCTGGGCGAGGTCGATGTCGGAGACGGCGCCGCGGCCCTCGCAGCGCGGGCACATGCCGCCGGTGATGCTGAAGCTGCGCCGCTCCTTGACGGTCTGTCCGCCCTTCTTCACGGTGACCGCGCCGGCCCCGCTGATGGAGGCGACGTTGAAGGAGTACGCCTTGGGGCCGCCGATGTGCGGCTTGGCGAGCCGGCTGTAGAGGATGCGGAGCATCGCGTTGGCGTCGGTGGCGGTGCCGACGGTGGAGCGGGGGTCGCCGCCCATCCGGCTCTGGTCGACCGAGATGGCGGTGGTCAGCCCGTCGAGCACGTCGACCTCGGGGCGCGCCGCGCTGGGCATGAAGCCCTGGACGAAGGCGCTGTACGTCTCGTTGATCATCCGCTGCGACTCGGCGGCGATGGTGTCGAACACGAGCGAGCTCTTGCCGGACCCGGACACGCCGGTGAACACGGTGAGGCGCCGCTTGGGGATCTCGATGCTGACGTCCTTGAGATTGTTCTCCCGCGCCCCCACCACCCGGATCAGATCGTGACTGTCCGCGGCGTGCGTCTCCGTCTTGCTGGTCCTGCTCATCGTCTCTCCGTCCCTCCGGCGCCCCGCCGGCCGCCGTCCCCGAGGCCCGCGGCCCCTTGCTCTCCCGCCAACCTAGCCACCCCCCGCCCTCGGCGCTTCTCGATTCGTGACCGGCCCCGGAACATCACGGAGGGTGCCCTCACGTGCACGCAGAGGGCGCCCGGCCCGTCGCAGTGACGAAGCCGGGCGCCCTCGGGGACGCGGGGTCCCTGGTGGTCTAGTTGTGGCCGAACTTCCGTTCCTTGCGGTGCGACGGCTCGGAGATGGCTCGGGTGGTCTCGGTCGTGGGGGATCGTTGCGGCTCGGGCCTGGATTCCGTCGGCGGGGTGCGTTCGGCGTGTCCGCCGGTGCGGGCGCCGGCGTTTCGGCGCGTCTGTTTCTTGCCCACGATCATCCCTCCTGTGGTGGATCCCGGGCGAGGGGATACCCCCAGCCTCACACAAGGGGACAAACGGTGCATGTCAGGCTGCCGCCGCTGCCTCGGCCTTCTTCGCGCGGGTGTCCGCGACGGCGTACGGGACCATGGGCAGCAGCAGGATCGGGGCCGCCCACACGGGCAGGGTGAACAGCACCCCGTCCCCGGCCAGCAGCCGGACGGCCAGCGCCGTGGGCAGTCCGACCACGAAGGCGAGCAGCCAGCTCTTGCGGAACCCGAGGCTGCCGCGCTTGAGCTCCCAGGCGACGGTGGCCGTGGCGATCATCCCCCAGAAGGCCAGGTCGGCGGCCTCGACGGGCAGTTCGGCGGTCCAGCGCACGAGGTGGCGCAGCAGCCATACCGTGCCGACGGCCGCGCAGGCCATGGCCGCCAGGCGCAGGGCGCGCCGGTGCAGGGGCGCACGGCCGCGGGCCCAGGCGGCGGCGAAGGCCGGAACGTCGTCGCCGACGACGTCCCGCGCCGTCCGGCCGGCGGCCTCGGCGTCCGCCAGGTGGGCTTCGAGCTCCTGGAGCATCTCGCGCACGGAGGCGTCGTCGATACCGCGGTACTCCCAGTTGCTGCGGCAGATCGCGAGGATGCGGTCGTGCGTGGTGCCGTCCGTGGTCGTCATGGCGTGGGGTCCCCCGTGGATGTGGATGTGGTGCCGTCGAGCATCCGGCTCACCGGGCCGGCGAAGTCCCGCCAGGCCGCTTGCCCCTCGGCGAGCGCGGCGCGGCCGGCATCGGTGAGCCGGTAGTACTTGCGCGGGGCGCCGCCGCTGGCGGACGCCGCCCGGTACGAGTCGACGAGGCCGCCTCGTTCGAGCCGGGCGAGCAGCGGGTAGATGCTGCCCTCCCGGACCAGGTCGAGGCCGGCGCCGGCGAGCGCCTGGCTGAACTCGAAGCCGTATCGCGGTCGTTCGGCGATCAGCGCGAGCAGGCACACGTCGAGCACACCGCGCAGGAGCTGACTGCGCCGCTGGTCGCCGGCGGCCCCGGACAGCTCCATTGTCATGCGGCACAAGATAGTCGGCGACTGCCTTGCACCGCAAAACAGTTCGACGGCTCCCGGCTCAAGCGGCCTCCGCCGTCCGGCGATTCCCGGTCGAAGATCGACACCGCCTAGCATGGCCACGTCACCCACCGGCGCCGAATCGCCTCCACGAAAGCGGACCATGCACCTGAAGCGGATACTCGCCGCGACCGCCGCGCTCTCCTCCCTCGCCCTTCTCACCGCCTGCGAGGACACCGACCGCACGAGCGCCGTGACCGGCCCCACCCCGTCCACCGCGCCCACCGCATCCACCGGGGCCCCGCGGGACCCGGCGGGCGGAGGCGCGTCCGAGAAGCCGGGGCAACCGAGCACCGGCAGCCTCGGCCTGCCTCGCGCCGGCAGCCTGGACGAACTGAAGAAGATGGTCCACCCGCACACCGTCGACTGCACCAACTACTCGACCGATCCGGCCGACCTCGCCATCGAGTCGATCGACTACCAGCCCGTCGTCACCGGCGAGCACCGCTCCTGGGGCGTCGAGGACCGGGCGGTCTGCGGCAACCCGGGCGGCGCGCAGCGCGCGAGCGACCTCAACTGGCTCGACATCGTCGACGACATGACGACCCTTCAGGAACGGGCGAAGGCCGCCCAGCAGGAGGACCTGAAGGACGACGGCCGCCTCAAGGCCACCGCGAGCCGGCTGCTCGTCGGCGAGAACATCGCCGTCGAGACGAACGATCCCAGCGTCCGGTACGGCCTGTACCAGCTGCAGTTCCTGTACCTGAACTGCGAGCCGGGCTTCACCGCCCCGGCCGGCTACCGCCTGGAGCAGTCGAGCGTCGCGGGCTGCGTGCTGACCAACCACGAGCCCGGCATCGAGGTCGGCGGCCACTGAGGGTGACGGCCGGCGACGGACCGCGACCACAGGCCGTCGGCCTACCCTGGAGGGGTGGGCAGGGCGCAGGTCAGGCTGTTCCTGTGCGGTGACGTGATGCTCGGCCGGGGCGTCGACCAGATCCTGCCGCATCCGGTGGATCCGGCGCTGGCCGAGCCGTATGTGCGCGACGCACGGGACTACGTGGCGCTGGCCGAGGCGGTCAACGGGCCGGTTCCCCGGCCGGTGGACCCCTCCTACCCGTGGGGCGAGACCCTCGGCGTCCTGGAGCGGGCCGCGCCCGACGCGCGGATCGTCAACCTGGAGACGGCGGTGACCGAGGACGGCGAGCGCGCGCCCGGCAAGCCCCTGCACTACCGCATGCACCCGGCGAACCTGCCCGCACTCACCGTCGCCCGCCCCGACGTCTGCGTGCTCGCGAACAACCACGTCCTGGACCTGGGGCCGGCCGGCCTGCACGACACCCTCGCGACGCTCGCGGCCGCCGGCCTGCGCACCGCCGGGGCGGGCCGGGACGACGAGGAGGCCCGGCGGCCCGCCGTGGTCCCGCTGCCGCACGGCGGCCGGGTCGTGGTGTACGCCCTGGGCCTGGCGTCCAGCGGCGTCCCGCCCGACTGGGCAGCCGGGCCGGACCGCGCCGGGGTCCACTACGCGGCCGGTCCCGCGGACCGGACCGCGGTCCGGCTCGCCGCGCGGATCCGCGCCGACAAGGTCCCCGGGGACGTCGTCGTGGTGTCCGTGCACGGCGGCTCGAACTGGGGCTACGGCGTGCCGCGCGACCTCGCCGTCCTGGCGCGCCGGCTGGTCGACGCGGGCGCGGACGTGGTGCACGGGCACTCCTCGCACCACCCGCGCCCCCTGGAGGCGTACCGGGGCCGGCTCGTCCTGCACGGCTGCGGGGACCTGATCAACGACTACGAGGGCATCTCCGGCTACGAGCAGTACCGCGACGACCTGCGGCTGCTGCCGGTCGTCGCGGTGGGCGCGGACGACGGCGCGTTCCTGGAGGCCCGGCTGACCCCGTTCCGGTCGAGGCGGCTGCGTCTCGAGCATGCCTCCGCCGGGGACGGGCAGTGGCTGCACGAGGTGCTCGACCGGATCAGCCGGCCCTTCGGCGTGCGCGTGGAGCTCGCGCCGGACGGGACGCCGACGGCCCGGCCGGCCTGACGAGGAGCGCGACATGTACTTCACCGACCGGATCGACGCGGGCCGGCAGCTCGCCGCCCGGCTGACGCATCTCAAGGACGCGGACGCGGTGGTCCTGGGGCTGCCGCGGGGCGGGGTGCCGGTCGCCGAGCAGGTCGCCGACGCCCTCGCGGCTCCGCTGGACCTCTGCCTCGTCCGCAAGCTGGGCGTGCCGTACCAGCCGGAGCTGGCGATGGGCGCGATCGGCGAGGGCGGGGTGAAGGTGATCAACGAGGACGTGGTGGCCCGCGGCGGGGTCTCGGCCCGGCAGCTGGCCGCCGTCGAGGAGCACGAGCGGGCCGTCCTGCAGGAGCGGGCCGCGCGCTACCGCGGGGCGCGACGGCCGGTCCCGCTCCAGGGGCGGACCGTGATCGTCGTGGACGACGGCCTGGCCACCGGGGCGACCGCCCTCGCGGCCTGCCATGTGGTCCGGGCCGGCGGCGCGGGCCGGATCGTGCTGGCGGTGCCGGTCGCGCCGGCGGGCTGGCGCGCCGAGCGGGTCGGCAGCAGCGCGGACGAGGCGGTCTGCGTGCAGGAGCCGGTGATCTTCCGCGCGATCGGCGAGTTCTACCGGGACTTCTCGCAGACCCCGGACGAGGACGTCGTCGCCTGCCTGGACCGCAACCGGGCCGCGTACGGCTCGGGCGGAGCCTCGGCGTCCGCGGCACCGGCCGAGGTCCGGCTGCCGGTCGGCGGCGCGGAGGTCGGCGGAGAGCTGACCCTGCCGGCGGGCGCGTCGGGCGTGGTGCTGTTCGCGCACGGCAGCGGCAGCAGCCGGCACAGCCCGCGCAACCGCGCGGTCGCGGCCCGGCTGAACCGGTCGGGCCTGGGCACCCTGCTGTTCGACCTGCTCACCGACGCGGAGGCGGCGGACCGGGCCAACGTCTTCGACACCCAACTCCTCGCCGGGCGGCTCGCCGAGGCCGCCGCCTGGGTGGCGGCCCGCGAGGACACCGGGCGGCTGCCGACCGGGTACTTCGGGGCCAGCACGGGAGCGGCGGCCGCGCTGTGGGCGGCCGGCGAGCCCGCGTCGACGGTGTCGGCGGTGGTGTCGCGGGGCGGCCGGCCGGACCTGGCGGAGGCGCGGCTCGGGGTGGTGCGGGCCCCGACCCTGCTGATCGTCGGCGGCCGGGACGACCTGGTGCTCGACCTGAACCGCCGGGCGCAGGAGCGGCTGCGCTGCGAGAACCGGCTGGAGGTCGTACCGGGGGCGACGCACCTGTTCGAGGAGCCGGGGACGCTGGAGCGGGTCGGCGAGCTGGCGGCCGACTGGTTCGCCTCGCACTTCTGAGCCCGCGGGGTACGCGCAACCCGGCTGCAACGTCGCGCGCTGTCTCCTGGACGCACCGAACCGGGAGAAGGGGGCGGGGCCATGGACGCGACCGGGGAACCGCGGGTGGAGCTGACGCCCGCCGCGGCCGAACTGCTGTGCCGGCTGCGGGCGGAGCACGGGCCGCTGATGTTCCATCAGTCCGGCGGCTGCTGCGACGGCAGCGCGCCGATGTGCTACCCGGAGGGGGACTTCCGCACGGGTGACTCCGACGTGCTCCTGGAGTCGCTGGCCGTGCCCGGGGTCGCCGAGCCGGTGCGGTTCTGGATGTCGCGTGCGCAGTACGGGGTATGGGCGCACACGCGGCTGATCGTGGACGTGGTGCCCGGCCGCGGCAGCGGTTTCTCGCTGGAGGCGCCGGAGGGCGTGCGTTTTCTGATCCGTTCCCGGGTGATTGGCTCGTAGTCTCCTGATTCTGGTCAACTCGTCAGGTTGTCGCCGAGTTGACCGAGCATCAGGAGGCTACGTGACGCCGCCGTCCCGGGTCCGAAACACGCAACTGCTGTCCCTCTTACTCGCCTGGTGCGCCCTTCTTGTCGTGGGCGCACCCTCCTCCTCCGCCGCCGCGCCGGTCCGTCCGCAGTCGTGGACCACGCTCACGCCGGGGGTCCGGTACGCGACGCTGGACCTCACCGCGGCCAAGGGCCCGGTCCGCGCGCATCTGCTCTCCGTGGACCTGACGGAGCCGAACGTGTCGGTGGACCTGCTCCATCCGGGTGAAGTCGCGGCCCGGGCCCCGCTGTCCGCGCTGGCGGACGCGCAGCAGGCGGTCGGCGGCGTCAACGGCGACTTCTTCCACATCTCGGAGACCCAGCACCCCGGCGTGGAGGCGACCGGCGCGGCCGTCGGCCCGGCGGTCGCCGACGGCCGGGCGCTCAAGGCGGCGGTGCCGGACGGGCAGCGCTTCGGTCCGGCGCTGCCGCCGGGCACCAGCACCCGGGACGTCCTCGGCGTCGGCGTCGACGACCGGGCCCGGCTCGGGGAGCTGGAGCTGGACGGCACGGTGACCACGCGGGGCAGGCACCTGCCGCTCGGCGGCCTCAACCAGTACGCGCTGCCGGTCGGCTCGGTCGGCGTGTTCACCTCCGACTGGGGCACACCGTCCCGGCTGCGCGCCACCTGCGGCACGGACACCAGCCGCGCCGCGCCGTGCAGCGCGGAGACGTACGAGGTGACGGTGCGGGCGGGCCGGGTGACGGCGGTGTCCGAGCAGCCCGGCCGGGGCCCGATCCCGGAGGGCACGGAGGTCCTGGTGGGGCGGGAGGCCGGGGCGCGGGAGCTGCGCGGGCTGGCGGTCGGCGACCCGGTGTCCGTACGGCACCGGATGGTCGCGGAGGGGTCCGCGGTGCCGTACCGGTTCGCGGTCGGCGGCTTCCCGGTACTGCGCGGCGGGGTCCCGCTGGACGGCCTCGACCGGGTGGCGTTCGCGGTGCGCTCGGCGGCCGGGACCGATGCGGACGGGCGGTGGCTGCTGCTGATGGCGCTCGACGGCGGTGCTGGGTACCGGAGCGGGCTGACGGTCGCCGAGGTGGCGGATCTGATGGCGGAGCTGGGCGCGTCGGACGCGCTGAGCCTGGACGGCGGGGGCTCGTCGACGCTGGTCACGCGGCCCCCCGGCGCGGGGTCGGCCACGGTTCGCAACCATCCGAGCGGCGGGGCGGAGCGGCCGGTGGCGAACGGCATCGGGGTGTTCGCCCGCCGCTGACCGGAGCCGACCGAAGCCGACCGGACCTGACCGCGGGCGCTCCGGCCGGTCACCGTGCGGGCGGCTCGGGCCGTGGCTAGCGTGGCTCACGGAAGGATCCGTCGATCGGAAGAGAGTCACCGTCATGGCAGCACGACCTGAGGGCACGCCTGTCTGGGCCGACGCGGCGTTCACCGACGTCGAAGGGGCGAAGACCTTCTACGGCGAAGTGCTGGGCTGGACCTTCGGCGAGGCGTCGTCGGAGTACGGGAACTACACGCAGGCGTACAAGGACGGCAAGGCGGTCGCGGCCGTCGTCCCGCCGATGCCCGGCGAGGGGGAGCCGGTCTCTGCCTGGTGTCTGTACTTCGCGTCGGACGACGTGAACGCGACCGCGCAGAAGATCACCGCGGCGGGCGGCACGGTGCTGATGGAGCCGATGGCGGTCGGCGACTTCGGCTCCATGGCGCTCGCCCAGGACCCGGCCGGCGCCGTGTTCGGCGTGTGGCAGGGCGGTACGCACGAGGGCTTCGAGCTGGAGGGCAAGCCCGGGGCGTTCAACTGGGCGGAGGTGTTCACCCGGCAGCCGGAGAAGTCGGACGCCTTCTTCGCCGCCCTGTTCGGCTACAACGCCAAGAAGATGCAGGACGAGCACGTCGACTTCAAGGTCTTCGACCTCGGCGGCGAGATGCCCGTCCTCGGCCGGATGAGGATGACCGAGGAGGACTTCCCGCCGGAGATCCCGTCGTACGTCCAGATCTACTTCGGCGTCGACGACTGCGACGCGGCCGTCGCGAAGGCGGAGAAGCTGGGCGGCCGCAAGGTCTTCGGCCCGATGGGCAGCCCCTTCGGCCGCTTCGCGGCGATCGTCGACCCGCAGGGCGCGGCCTTCGCGGTCATCGACGTGAACACCACCGAGGGCGAGATGCCCGAGATGCTCTGACCCCGCCCTCCCCGCACGCCCGAAGCGCCCGGCCCCGGACCAACCCGACCCGGGCGCTTCGCCGTGCCGGGTCGGCCCGTTCACGTCCGGTCGCGGACGGCGACGATGCCGTTGAAGACGCCGATGTACGCGGTGCCGTCGGGGCCGATGGTGATGGGGGCCCAGTTGTTGTCGTAGAGGAGGCCCGTGCCGGTGAGGCGTTTCCAGGCGCGCTTGCCGGTGCGGAAGTCGACGGCGGTGAGGTACCAGGCGTCGATGCCGAGTGCGTGCGGCTGCTTCTCGTAGAAGTAGAGGAGGCCGTTGGCGGTGGAGAGCTTGGGGACGGTGGACGGGGAGCGCACGTCGCTCTCCCAGACGGTGTCGCAGCCGCTGCCGTCGGGTCGGACGTCGATCCGGGTCGCGCCGCCGACGACGCTGCGGCCGAGGGTGAGGCCGGCCGGGTTCTCGTAGCCGTAGTTGTTCTCCACGACGAGGCTGTTGCCCCAGCTGATCAGGGAGTTGTCGGTGGTGGACGCGCCCGCGCCGAAGACCGGGACCCGGCAGACCGGACGGCGGTCGGCGGGGACGCCGGGAGCGCGCCGGTAGACCAGGACGTTCATGCGGCCGTCGGCGTTGTCGGTGATGGCGACGTACCCGTCACCGAACAGGTCGGGGGTGGTCCCCGAACCCTGGTTCACGGAGCCGGGCTTGGGGCCGCTGCCCCGGTCGTAGGTCTGCCGCCACTGGACGAGCGGCGTGCCGTCGGGCGCGGCGCGGAAGCTGTACAGGGCGTGGTCGGAGACGATCGAGACGCCGTCGGCGGCGACCGAGAACGAGTTCTGGATCTCCTCCCCGGGCAACCGGAGCGACTTCAGCGCACCGGTCGCCGGGTCGACCGTGCCGACCCGGCCGAGGCGGGTCACCCACCAGATGCGGCCCTGCCAGTCGGGCATGACCGAGGTGACGGGGTCGCAGACGCCGCTCGGGAAGAGGTTGGTCCAGCTGACGCAGTCGTGCGGGACATGGGACGTGAGGTCCCAGTCGTCCTCGACGGTGAACGCCCAGCTGCCGTCGCGGGCCTGGCGGTGCGCGATGCGCAGTACGTGCTGGCGGGAGTCGGCGAGCACGACGCGGTCCCGGTCGTCGAGGTAGAAGTACGCACCGCCCGACGTGTCCTTGAAGATCTTCTCGAAGTCGAGCCGGGTGACGGCCTCGACGGTGGAGGGACGCTGGGGCAGCTTGTACTCGGCGAGGGTGGCGAGCGTGCGCGGGTCGAGCAGCTTGAGCAGGAAACCGCTGAACGTGCCGCAGACGGTGAGCAGTCGGCCGCCGGCGTCGAAGGTGGCGGTGGCGCACTCGCCGCCGAGCGCGGCGATCTTCTCGCTGGTGACCTGCGGATCGCGGCCGAGCGGGCCGGAGTAGGGGTGGGTGCCGCTGCCGGCGGCGTCGGCGTGCATCCCGCTGCGGCCGTTGGGCGCGAGGTACGGGTGCTGGGGCGGCGGATCCCCGGGCACGGGGCGGGCGGTGACGGGCGCGCCCTCGTAGGGGGCGACGAGGCGGTGACCGGGCGCGAGGGGGATGTCGTCGGCGAGCGCCGGCGGCACCGCGCCGACCAGCGCGGTCGCGCAGAGCGCGGCGACGACGGCGAGCACGCGGGCGCGGGCTCGTCGGGAGAAGGGGGGCATCACGGCTCCTCGGGTGGGTACGTCGGTCGCGCCGGCGGCCGACGTTAGGCCCGGGTGCCCGAGAAGTACATGCAACGGCCCCTGGTTTCACATGCTGTTCATGGCTTCAGGTTGCTCACCACGTCCGCGGTGGCGGCGACGCCGTTGTGGATGCTGGGCGCCATGCTCGTCCCCGCGAGGAGGAAACCGAGCAGGGCGCAGACCAGTGCATGGCTGATCTTCAGTCCGCCGTTGCGGAGGAAGATCACCGCCAGGATCAGCAGCAGAAGCACCACGGAAATCGAGACCGCCATCGCCCACACCCTCCTTGCGCCGCGCCGGAATCGCGGCGTTCGGCGGCAAGTGTGGCGGAACGGGAGGCCCGTCCGGCCGTACGGCGTGGCGGCCGTACGGGTGATTCCTCGTAAGGGGTCCGCTCAGGCGCGGGCGTTCAGGAAGCGCTGCAGGCCGGCCAGGTCGTAGGTGTTGAGGTGGTCGACGCCCGCGGCGAGCAGCTCGGTCCAGACGGCCTCGCGCGCCGGGCCGGGCCGGTCGGGGGTGGCCCAGAACGCCCAGGGCCGCCGGGTCGGCGCGGCTCCGACTATGCGCAGTCGCCTGACTCAACTGCGCCTGCATCGCCGAGAGTTGGCCGAACATCCCGGCGCAGGTCGTCGGGAGTTCGGTCAGCGCGAGCCCAGCAGCTCCTCCATCGCCCGGGCCGGTTCAGGGTGGCGGGCCAGGAGAGTCGCGCCGGTCGGGGCGGCGTCCTGCGGCCAGCCGTCGTCGCAGCCGAGCAGCCCGGCCACCGCGTCGCAGGCGGCGGGGTGGGCGGTGAGCAGGGCTGCGCCCGTGCTCCTGCCCACGGCGGACCGCCGCGCCGGCAGGGCGACGGGGGCCTGGCGCCAGGGCGGTATCCAGGTGGCGAGGTCCGCCAGCCGGCCGGGGAAGACCCGGCCCGCTTCGCGGATCAGGAGCGGGGCCAGTTCGGCTCCGTTCGCACGCAGGGTGGTGATCAGCGTGGGCAGCCACGGCAGGAGGACCGGGTCCGGCAGCCGGCCGAAGGCGTTCGACACCGCCTCCACGACGAAGTCGGTGAGCCCCGGGGCCGGTTCGAGCGCGTGCAGCAGGCCGCTCAGGTAACGGGGGTACGCGGGCAGGGTCATCGGGTTGGCCAGCAGCGCGTCGCAGCGGGCGCGCAGCTCCGTCCGGCTCAGGACGTCCAGTTGTGTCTGCGCGGCCCAGAGCAGCGCCGTCTTCGCCGGCTCCTGCGGATGCGACTGGGCGACGGCCAGCTCCAGCTGGGTGCGGTCGCAGCCGAGGGACAGCGCCAGGGACTCCATGCCGAAGAGGAACCCGAGCATCGCGGCGACGTGCCGGACGCTCGCCTCCTCGTCCGTGAACGCGGTCGGGAGCAGCGTGCAGTAGTGCGCGTAGCCGGCCTTGACGAACGACTCGATCCAGCTCGGCAGCACCGGTTCCGCGGTGCGGTAGTGGGCGAGGAGCCGGCGCACCCGCCGCAGCACGTCCGGCGCGCCGTCGACCGTGCGCTCGGCGGCCAGCACCTCCAGGGCGCGGGCGCCCAGTTCGTCGGCGAGCCGGCGGCTGCCCAGATAGCGGATCGCGTCCTCGACGGCTTCGAGGACGGTCGCCGCGGTGGCCTGCGCGTCGTACGCCCGGCGGCGCAGCCGCTGTTCCAGGACCTGTTCGACGCTGACGCCCTCGTAGCCGAGTTCGATCAGGGCCCGCTGGTGGGTGCCGAGCGCCAGGTCCCAGGACTCCTGGAGGGACCGCTCCCCCAGCCCGCGGTCGCCCATGATGGGGCGGGCCGCGCCGTACGGCAGCAGGTACCGGAGCATCCAGAGCACGTCGGAGCAGCGCTCCAGCTCGGGCCGGCCGGCGAGGTCGAGCAGGGCGCGCTGGACGCCGCGCTGCTGCAGCCGCAGCTCCAGCGGCGCGAGACGGTCGTGCACGTCGCGGGCGAGCGGCGGCAGCGCGTCGTAGCCGACCTGGCCGATCCGGTCGCCGCCCATCATGATCTCGACGAGCCGGCGGACGTCGCGCCGGCCGGGCACGGAGTCCTTCTCGATACAGGTGACGGCCGCGTCCTGGAAGTCGTACGGGGTGGGCCTGGCCCGGTCCCGCATGCCGGCCAGCAGGATCGAGGTCTCGAAGACGGCGATGGCGTCGGCGGTGGAGGCGAGATAGCCGTTGCGGCGGGCGGCGCGCACGATGTCGACCGACCAGCCGAGGAGTTCGGCCTCGTCCAGGCCGTCGAGCACCGGCGGCCGCTGCAGGAAGCCGCTGAGGCGGTCGGACGGCTCGGCCGCCGCGACGGGCGCGGGCGGCGCCGCCTTGCGGAGCTTCCTCGTTCCGGCCTGGCCGGCCAGCCGGTACGGCTCGACCCGGCTCCGCTTCAGGTTCTGCGCCCACACGGTCGCGGCGATCGACACCGACCCGGCGGCGAGCCCGAACTGCGCCTCGATCGCGGCGTGGCTCGACGGGATCAGTCCGTGCCGCCACTCGGTGGCGGTGCGCGGCTCGATGGCGAAGGTGTCGCTGCCGTGCACACCGAACTCCGGGACCCGGCTGGCCGCGTGGAACGCGCCGCACACGTAGAGGCAGTCCGCGGGGTCCGCCCCGCTCGCGGCCAGGTGCTCGCGCATCCGGGTCCACATGTACCGCTCGCGGTCCTCGTCCACCCGCAGCCGGTGGCCGTCGCCGGGGGCGAGCCGGCGGAACAGGCTGCCGATGAGGAACATGGCCTGGCGGTACGTGTCGTGGTCGGCGTCGCCCAGCGGCAGTTCGACGTACTGGTGCCACCACTCCGACCAGTGCCGGACGCGGCCGTGCCGCAGCAGGTGCTCCTCCAGCTCGGCGAACCGGGGCCGCAGGTCGCCGATCTCCACGCCGACCGCGTCGCCGTGCAGTCCGGTCGCCTCCTGCTCGGCGGCGGTCGCGTCGGAGGCGGCTTCCGGCTCCCCGGGCCCGTCGTCGGCCCGCTGCGCGCGGGCGTCCCACTGGAAGACGTGGTCCGACGACCGGTCGACCAGGACGAGCTCGACGCCGGGGGTGTCCAGGGCGTAGGCGATGGCCTGGTACTCGGCCGAGGCCTCGGTGATCGGGGCGACGACGGACAGCGGCGACCAGTCGGCGGGGAAGCCGTCGGTCTCGGTGGCGAAGGCCTGCACCGCCACCGGCAGCCGGCAGTTGCGCAGTTCGGTCAGGAGCGGCGCCATGTCCTCGCACAGCTCCAGGTACACGACCTTGGGCTGCTTCTCGCGCAGCCGGCGGGCCATCGCGAGCGCGGACGCCGGGGAGTGGTGGCAGACCGGGAAGATCTCCAGGGGCTCGCGGACCGCGCGGTCGACGTCGTCGACCAGCCCGAGCAGTACGCCCTCCAGCGCGTCGGGCCCGTCGGCGAACGCGACGGCGGCCTCGTGGAGTTGGGCCCGCAGCGCCTCGAAGGTCCCGTCGGGGGCGGCGCTCATGACAGGGTGGCGATCGCGTCGCGGCCGCCCTCCAGGAACTCGGGCCACGGGCCGCCGTCCTCCTTGCTGCGCGGCTCGACGACGCCGTGCAGATACGTGTTCAGGATGGCCAGGTCCTCCGGGGCGCGCCGGGCCAGCGAGCCGACGAGCGAGGAGGCGAGGGTACGGGCGGTCAGGGCCTGCTCGCCGAAGAAGTCGCCGTGCAGGATGGCGTCCTCGAGGACGCCGATCTGCTCGGCGGTGGAGAGCGCGGACTCCAGCTTCTCGTCGTCGCTGCCGGCCGCGGCGGCGGAGGCGCGCAGATCGGCGAAGCTCTGCAGGAGCACGTCGAGCAGGGTCGGCGGGACGTCCAGCTCGATCCGGTGGCGGCGCAGCAGTTCCTCGGTGCGGAAGCGGACGATCTCCGCCTCGCTCTTCTTGTTGGTGACGACGGGGATGCGGACGAAGTTGAAGCGGCGCTTCAGCGCGGAGGAGAGGTCGTTGACGCCCCGGTCGCGGCTGTTGGCGGTGGCGATGACCGAGAAGCCGGGCTTGGCGAAGACGATGTTCTCGCCGCCGTCGCCGGCGCCCAGCTCGGGGACCGAGATGTACTTCTCGGACAGGATCGAGATCAGCGCGTCCTGGACGTCGCTGGTGGAGCGGGTGAGCTCCTCGAAGCGGCCGATGGTGCCGGTCTCCATGGCGGTCATGATCGGGGAGGGGATCATCGACTCGCGGGACTGGCCCTTGGCGATGACCATGGAGACGTTCCAGGAGTACTTGATGTGGTCCTCGGTGGTGCCGGCCGTGCCCTGCACCACCTGCGTGGAGTTCCGGCTGATCGCGGCGGCGAGCAGTTCGGCCAGCCAGCTCTTGCCGGTGCCGGGGTCGCCGATGAGCAGCAGGCCGCGGTCGGAGGCCAGGGTGACGATGGAACGCTCGACGAAGCTGCGGTCGCCGAACCACTTCGGCGGGATCTCCCGGTCGAGGCCGTCGGCGCGCTCGGAGCCGAGGATGAACAGCCGGACCATCTTCGGGGAGAGCCGCCAGGAGAACGGCTTGGGGGCGTCGTCGACCGACTCCAGCCAGTCCAGCTCCTCGGCGTACTTGATCTCGGCGGGGGCGCGCAACAGGTCGGACATGAGAGGGCCTTTCTAAGCCAGGAACGTCTTGAGTTCGCGGACGAGCTTGTCGATATGGCCGGATATCACCGGCGTGCCGAGGGCCTTGAAGCGCTCCCGGAACCAGGGGTTGACCTCCTGGCGGCCGGAGCTGGTCACCGAGCCGACGGGGATGAACTTCACGCCGGATCGGTGGACGGCCTCGATGCCCTCGAAGAGCGGCTGCGAGCGGTCGAACTCGTAGAAGTCCGAGATCCACACCATGACGGTGTCCTTGGGGTCGGTGATCTTCGGACGGGCCATGGCCATGGCGACCGGACCGTCGTTGCCGCCGCCGAGGTTGGTCCGCAGCAGCGCCTCGAAGGGGTCGTTCACCCAGGGGGTGAGGTCGATGGCCCGGGTGTCGTAGGCGACGAGGTGGACGTCGACCCGGGGCAGTCCGGCGAAGACGGACGCCAGGATCGTGCAGTTCACCATGGAGTCGACCATCGAGCCGGACTGGTCCACGACCACGATCAGCTTCTGCGGCGTGGTACGGCGGGCGGTGTGCCGGTAATAGAGGCGGTCGACGTACAACCGCTCCTCCTCCGGGCTCCAGTTGGTGAGGTTCTTCCAGATGGTGCGGTCGAGGTCGAGGTTCCGGAACACCCGCTTGGGCGGCACCGAGCGGTCGAGTTCGCCGACCGTCGACTTCTCCACCTGGGTGCGCAGCACCTCGGCGACCTCGTCGACGTACCGCTTGATGAGCGCCTTGGCGTTGGCGAGGGCCACGCCGGAGAGGTTGTTCTTGTCCCGCAGCAGCTGCTCGATCAGCGACAGGCTCGGGGTCAGCCGCGCGGCGAGCACCGGATCGGCGAGCACCTCGCGCAGCTGCATCCGCCGGACCAGTTCGCCCTCGATGCCCGCGAGTTCGGGATCGCGGCCCGCGCCCGGGGTCCGGCCGAGGGCGCGCTCCAGCCAGCCGGCGTCGGACTGCCAGCGGGCCAGCCGGTCGGCGGTGACCGTGCCGGAGCCGGTGGCGTACACGTTGAGCAGCGCCTTGGAGGCGAGGGCGGCGCGCCGCACCTCGGCGGCGCGGTCGCGCTCGCCGTCGGGGTCGGGCCCGGGGGTCATCAGGCCCTCGAACTCGGCGGCCAGCTCCGGGTGGCGCTGGACGAGCGAGTCCACGGAGGTCTGCGGGTCGAGCAGCCCGGACGGCAGTCCGAGGTCCTCGACGACGGCGAGAGCGCCGGTCTCCAGGGCCGGCTGCTCCTCGTGGTCGAAGAGGCGGGCGAGCAGCCTCCAGTAGAGGACCTGCCGCCGGTTCGCGTACGGGTCGGGCTCGGGGGTCGGGTCGTTGGCGTCGGTCATTTCCGCAGCAGCTTTCCGGCTCGTTCGCGCAGGACGGCGACGGCGTCGGTGGCGGCCTTCTCGGCCTTGGCGCCGGTCTTGTCGGTGGTGCCGCCGGCCCAGCCGCCGGCGTGCAGGGCGACCGCCTTCTTCCGTACGGTCGTCTCGACGGCGAGCGGCTGGATCCGGTACGCCCCGGCGTCCCAGCGGAGCAGTCCGATGCACGCGCGGGAGGCGGCGACGGCCTCGGGGGTGAGCGGGCCGGCGACCGGGAGGCGGTCCGTCTCCACCGCGTACGGCGGCCGGCCGGCGACGGTGAGGGTGAGCCCTTCGGCGCCGTCCTCGGTGGTGTAGCCCTCCAGGAGTGCGGGCACGACGAGGCGCACCGGGTGCCGGTCGAGGGGTGCGGTGGCCGGGTCGGCGGCCGTGGACAGGGCGACGCGGGCGGTGGCGAAGGCGTCGGCGGGCTCGCCGGCGCGGGCGCGGGCGTCGTCCCAGACGAGGTCGCCCTCGGCGGTGAGCGGCATGGCGTCGAGCTCCATGGCGCGGCCCTCGCCGACGGCCGCGAGCAGCGACATGTGCGGGCGGAGCAGTTGCCACAGGCCGGCACCGACGACCGTGTCGGGCTTCGGGGCGGAGACGGCGGCGCGGACGAGCAGCGGCCGGGAGCCGTCGGCGGGTTCGAACACGGCGTGCACCTGGGCCTGGACTGCGGTGGCGTGCTCGTGCAGGTCGACGCCGAGCGGCAGCAGCCGGCCGGTGGCGGGAGCGCCGGCCGCGGGGGCGGCGAGCGCGCCGGGGACGGTGAGGACCATGGCGCGGGACCACAGGTCGGCCCAGCGGCGTATCGGGACGCGTTCCAGGGTGGCGCCCGGGCAGGAGGCGGCGAGTTCGGCGGCGAAGCCGTCGAGGAGGGTGGCGAGCCGGCGCAGGTCCGGGTCGGGCAGCATCGCGGAGACGATCTGGGCCGCACCGGAGACGGTCTCGTGGTCGAGGCCCCGCCAGCCGGCGCGGGCGAGGTCCGCGAGCCAGGAGCGGGCGGCGGCAAGGAGGTTGGCGGGCAGCTCGGCGGCGGGGTCGCCGGAGCCGGCGGCGGCGCGGTCCCGGCGGACGAACTGCGCCGCGTGTTCCGCGACGGCGTCGTGGACGGAGCCGAGCAGGGCGGTGCGGGCGGCGGCGAGGGCGACGAGGTGGTCCTCGCCTGCGGTGCCGGCGGCGGCCTTCTCGGCGGCTTCGGCGACGCGGGCAGCGAGCGGGGAGGCCCCGAACGCCTCGGCGAACCCGGCGAGTCCGGCGGCATGGGCGGGCTGGGGCCGCAGCAGTCCGGCGACGAGCGCGCGGTCGAGGCCGTCGACGGCGGCGAGGGCCTCGTCGAGCCCGTCGAGCGGCTCCTGCGCGGTCGTCGCCGGGGCGGCGCCCCGGGTGGGCGGGAACCACTGCATTTCCGGCAACGGGGCGGTGGTGGGGGCGAGTTCGAGGTAGGCCAGGTGGCGCAGGAAGCGGCTGAAGACGACCGCGGCGGCGTCGCGTGCGCCCGGCGAGGGGTGCGTGGCGGTCATGGCCCCGATGAGGTCGACGGCGGCCGGGTCGTCGGGAACCGCGGCGTCGATCCTGAGGTAGCGGGCGACGCGGGCGCCGCCGTACTGGAGGACGGCCTCGGTGAATAGGGCGCGGATGTGGTTGCAGAACGAGCCGCGGGCGCCGCCGCAGGGCCGGTTGTTGTTGGTGCTGCAGGCGAACGCGTAACTGCCGGCGGCGACGGACGACACGTAGACGCGCCCGATGTCCGAGCCGCTGGACACGACGCCCTGCAGGCGGCCGTCGGCCAGTTCGGCGAACGGCACCTTGGCGAGTTTCCGCGGCCGCGCGGGCGGCAGCACCCGGGCCGTGCTCGACCTCTCCCAGTCCGACAACGCACCTTCTCCGTTCGAGCGCAGGGGAATGCCGCGCCGAGGCGTCGAGCCGGCGCAGGCGGTACGTGATCGAAGTTAGTGGGAGCCACTGACAACGCCGGCCGCGGCGGGGTCCGCCGCCGGGCCGGCGTCGCTCCAGTCGAGGGTGCGGTCGTCCAGGAGACCGCGGGCGTACGGGTGACGCGGGCGTACGGGTGACGCGCGCCCGGCGCGCCGAAGAGGCGGACCGCGTCCGCCACTTCGACGAGCCGGCCGCGTGCATGACGGCCACCCGATCCGCTCCGCCGCCGCCAGGTCGACGTCAGGACCCTTACATCGCGGACGCCGGCGCCGGCAGCTCCGCCAGCTCGGCGATCACGGCCCGGTGGCGCCCCGCCGAACCGAGCGCGATCTGGTCGGACTTGGCGCGCTTGAGGGCCAGATGCGCCGGGTGCTCCCAGGTCATGCCGATGCCGCCGTGCAGCTGCACGCACTCCTCCGCCGCGTGCACCGCGACCTTCGCGCAGTACGCCTGGGCGACGGCGACCGTCAGCGGCGCCTCGGCGCTGCCGGAGGCCAGCGCGTCGGCGGCGGCACGGGCGGCGGCCCGGGCGTTGACGGTCTCCAGCCAGAGCTGCGCCATCCGGTGCTTGAGGGCCTGGAAGGAGCCGACCGGCCGGTTGAACTGGTACCGCTCCTTGGTGTGCCGCACCGTCTCCTCCAGACACCAGGCGGCGAGGCCCAGTTGCTCGGAGGCGAGCAGCCCCGCGCCGGCCAGCAGCCCGCGCCGGATCGCCGTGTCGGCGGCCGCCCGGTCCGCGAGCCGGACGCCGGCCGCCCCGTCGGCGTCGACGGCGGCCAGCGGGCGGGTCAGGTCCAGCGGGGTCTGCGGCTCGATCACGGCCTCGGCGGCGGGGACCGCGTACAGCCCGTCGGCCCGCGGCACGAGGAGGACGTCGGCGACGGCGGCGTCCGCGACGCCGGTGACCCGGCCGCCGGCCGCCGGCCGGGCGTCCGGGGCGGCGGACAGCGGAACGGCGAGCACGGCGACGGTCCGGCCCGCGGCCAGCTCCGCGAGCAGCCCGGTGACCTGCTCGTCCGGGTCCTCGACCGCGAGCAGCGTCTCGGTCGCGACGACCGAGGAGGTCAGGTACGGGACCGGGGTCACCGCGCGGCCCAGCTCCTCCAGGACCACCGCGGCCTCGCGGTGGCTCGCGCCCTGGCCGCCGAGCTTCTCGGGGACGAGCAGCCCGGCCGCGCCGATGTCGGCGGCGAGCGTCCGCCACAGGCCGGGGACGTACGGGCTGTCGGTCTCGATCCGGGCGAGGAGCTCGTTCGGCCCGGCCCGATCGGCGAGCAGCGCGCGGACCGCGGCCCTGAGGTCGTCCTCGGTGTCCGAGTACAGCAGGTCGCTCATCGCGCCAGCTCCTTCCAGGGCACGTCCTTGTCGTTGCGGGGCTCCGCGGGCAGGCCGAGCACCCGCTCGGCGACGATGTTGAGCAGCACCTCGGTGGTGCCGCCCTCGATCGAGTTGCCCTTGGCGCGCAGATAGCGGTATCCGGCGTCGCGGCCGGTGAAGTCGACCAGTTCGGGCCGGACCATGGTCCAGTCCGAGTACAACAGCCCCTCCTCGCCGAGGAGTTCCACCTCCAGTCCGCTGATCTCCTGGTTCAGACGGGCGAAGCCCAGCTTCATCGCGCTGCCTTCGGGACCGGGCTGGCCGGCGACGAGCTGCTGGCGCAGCCGTTCGCCGGTGAGCCGGGCGACCTCGGCGTCCACCCAGAGGTCGAGCAGCCGCTGGTGCAGTTCGTGGGTGCGCAGCTCGGGGCGGGCCCGCCAGGTCTCCGCGACCTTGCCGATCATGCCGCCCTCGCGGGGCAGCCGGGCGCCGCCGATGGAGACCCGCTCGTTCATCAGCGTGGTCTGGGCGACCCGCCAGCCGTCGCCGGCCTCGCCGAGGCGGTGCGCGTCGGGGATGCGCACGCCGGTGAGGAACACCTCGTTGAACTCGGCCTCGCCGGTGATCTGCCGCAGCGGCCGTACCTCGACGCCGGGGTCGGTCATGTCGCAGATGAAGTACGTGATGCCACGGTGCTTGGGCTGGTCCGCGTCGGTACGGGCGATGAGGATGGCCCAGCGGGCGGTGTGGGCGCTGGACGTCCACACCTTCTGCCCGTCGACCACCCAGGCTTCGCCCTCGCGCACGGCGCGGGTGCCGAGCGCGGCGAGGTCGGAGCCGGCGCCGGGCTCGCTGAACAGCTGGCACCACACCTCCTCGCCGGTCCACAGCGGCTTCAGGAACCGCCGCTTGACCTCCTCGGAGCCGTACTGGAGGACGGTCGGGGCGGCCATGCCGAGGCCGATGCCGATGCGGCGCGGATCGTTGTCGGGGGCTCCGGCGGCGGCCAGTTCGGCGTCGACGACGGCCTGGAGGGCGCGCGGCGCGCCGAGGCCGCCGAGTCCGGCGGGGTAGTGCACCCAGGCGAGCCCGGCGTCGAAGCGGGCGCGCAGGAAGTCCAGCCGCGGGGTGGTGGCCGGCGGGTGCTCGACGAGCAGTCTGCGCGTACGGGCGGTCAGTTCGGCGGCGTCGGGCACGGCACCGGGCGTGGCGGCGGGCGTGGCGGCGGGCGTGGCGGCGGTCACGAGGCGGCTCCCGCCGGGAGGACGACGAGACGGCCGGTGGTGACGCCGTCGGCGACGCGCTGCACCGCGTCGGCGGCCCCGGCGAACGGCACCCGCTCGCTGACCAGCGGCTTCACCAGGCCCTTGGCGGCGTACTCGGTGAGGGTCTCGTGGCAGCGCAGGATCGCGGCCGGGTCCTTGAGGTTGTACAGGCCCCAGTGCAGGCCGAGAACCGAGTAGTTCTTCACCAGGGCGTGGTTGAGGGCGGGCGCGGGGATGGTGCCGCTGGCGAAGCCGACGACCACGATCCGGCCCTCGAAGGCCACGACCTTCGTCGACTGGGTGTACGCGTCGCCGCCGACCGGGTCGAAGACCACGTCCACGCCGCGCCCGCCGGTGGCGGCCTTGACCGCGGCGACGACGTCCTCGGCGCGGCGGTCCACGACCACGTCGCAGCCGAGCGCGCGGGCGGCGGCGGCCTTCTCGGGGCCGCCGACCACGCCGATGACGGTCGCGCCGGTGGCCTTGCCGATCTGCACGGCGGCGCTGCCGACGCCGCCGGCGGCCGCGTGCACGAGGAGCGTCTCGCCCTCCTTCAGGGCGGCACGGCGGTGCAGGCCGAACACGGCGGTCTGGTAGCCGATGTGCAGCGCGGCGGCCTCGGCGTCGTCCAGCGCCTCGGGGGCGGGGAGCACGGTCGCCGCGTCGGCGAGGGCGTATTCGGCGAAGCCGCCGTGCGGGAGGGCGCAGGTGGCGATCACCCGGCGGCCGTCCTCGGTCTCGCCGCAGACCTCGACGCCCGGGGTGAAGGGCAGCGGCGGCCGGATCTGGTAGGTGCCCCGGCACAGCAGCGCGTCGGGGAAGTTCACGTTGGCGGCGCGCACCTTGAGCAGGAGCTGCCCGTCACCGGGGGTGGGGCGGTCGGCTTCGTCGCACTGCATCACCTCGCCCGGCTCGCCGTTCTCGTGCACACGCCATGCCTGCATCGTCGGTCCTCCAGGGGCGGTCGTCCGTACTGGGCGGTCGGTCGCATACTAAGCGGTCGCTTGCTCCTCGCGGAACAGGCTGCTCAGGACTTCTTCGGGCGCGCCCTCACATGCATCCGTTCGCCCTGCGGGCCGAACAGCGACAGGAACTCCACCGGCCCGTCGGGCGTGGGCCCGAACCAGTGCGGCACCCGCGTGTCGAACTCGGCGGCCTCGCCGGCGCCCAGCACGACGTCGTGCTCGCCGAGGACCAGCCGCAGCCTCCCGGAGAGCACGTAGAGCCATTCGTACCCCTCGTGGACCCGCGGGTCCGGGTTCTCGTACGGCTTCTCCTGGATCACCTTGTACGCCTGCAGACCGCCGGGCTGCCGGGTCAGCGGGTACATCGTCCGGCCGTGCCGCACGATCGGCTTCGACCGGACCCGGGGGTCGCCGACCGGCGGCGCGCCGACCAGCTCGTCCAGGGCGACCTGGTGCGCGCGGGCCAGCGGCAGCAGCAGCTCCAGGCTGGGCCTGCGCCCACCGGACTCCAGGCGGGACAGGGTGCTCACGGAGATACCGGTGGCGGCGGACAGCTCGGCGAGGGTGACGCCCCGGTCGCGCCGGATACGGCGCAGCCGGGGGCCGACCTCGGTGAGCACGTCGTCGATACGGGGGTCCTCGGAGGAAGGCTCGGGCATGGGTTCATTGCAGGAACGGCAACAAACTTTGTCAAGCGGGCGCGGGCGGGCGCAGGCTCGCGGACATGAACACACACAGCGCTTCCCTCGCACGCGAGACACGCGGGACACGCGGGACACACGGGCGGTACGACGTCGTGGTCGTCGGCGGCGGGGCCGCCGGCCTGAGCGCGGCCCTGGTCCTCGGGCGGGCCCGGCGCTCGACCCTGGTGGTCGACGCCGGCGCGCCGCGCAACGCCCCGGCCGCGCACATGCAGGGCTACCTGTCCCGGGACGGGATGAGCCCCGCGGAGTTCCTGGAGGCCGGGCGGCGGGAGATCGCCGCGTACGGCGTGGAGTGGACGGCCGGCGAGGTCGTGGCCGCGGCCCCGGACGGCGGCGGCGCGGTCGGGTTCACCGTCACGCTCGCCGACGGGCGGACGGTCCGGGCCCGGCGGCTGGTGGTGACGACCGGTCTGGTGGACGAGCTGCCGCCGCTGGACGGGGTGGCGGAGCGCTGGGGCCGGGACGTGCTGCACTGCCCGTACTGCCACGGCTGGGAGGTCCGCGACCAGGCGTTCGGCGTGGTCGCCCACCCGGTGATGGGCGCGCACCAGGCTCTGCTGGTCACCCAGTGGTCCGACGACGTGGTCTTCTTCCCGCACACGTACGACGCGGTCACCGACGAGGACCGGCTGCGGCTCGCGGCGGCGGGCGTGCGGACGGTCGAGGGCGAGGTGGCCGGTCTCGAGGTCGAGGGCGACCGGCTGACCGGAGTGCGGATGGCCGACGGCCGGGTGGTCGAGCGCTCCGTCCTGTTCGTCGGCACCGTCGTCACCCCCCGGGACGGTCTGCTCACCGCGCTCGGCGCGGCCACGGAGGAGACCCCGATGGGCCGCTTCGTCACCGTCGACCCGACCGGCCGCACCAGCGTCCCGGGCGTCTGGGCGGCGGGCAACGCGATCGGCGCGGCCGAGCAGGTCGTCAACGCGGCGAGCGGCGGCTATCGCGCGGGCGCGATCCTCAACATGGACCTGCTGAACGAGGACCTGGACCGGAAGACGACGGCGGCGGCCGAAGCAGTGGCAGCGGTCTGACGTACGGGCGTGGTCCGCGCGCGTCCGGCGTACGGGTCTTCAGTTCTGCGCCCCGCCGCGCTATCGATGCGTCATGACGACCGAGCCGCCCGGACTGCCCGCGCCCCCGCCGTCGGGGGCGCGGGCCCTGCCGCACGGGACGTACGAGGGGCGGGCCGTGCTGGTCACGGGCGGCGGGTCGGGCCTCGGGAAGGCCGTCGCGGCGGAGTTCGCGCGGCTCGGCGCGGACCTGGTCCTCGTCGGCCGCCGCGCGGACCGGCTCGCACGGGCCCGCGAGGAGCTGGCGGCGGCGGGCGGGACACGGGTGGTCACGGCCGTCTGCGACGTCCGCGACCCGGAGCGGATCGCGGAGGTCCTGGACGCCTGCGAGGCCGGTCCGGTCGGGCTGCCGGACGTGCTGGTCAGCAACGCCGCCGCGAACTTCCCGGTGGCCGCCGAGGAGTTGACGCCGAACGGCTGGCGCGCGGTGGTCGACATCACCCTGACCGGAGCGTGGTTCGCCATTCGGGAGTTCGCCCGGCGGCATCTGGCCGCCGGGACGCCCGCCTCGGTGATCGCCGTCGGCGCGTCGTACGCGTGGACCGGCGGTCCCGGATTCGTGCACTCGGCGTCGGCCAAGGCGGGCGTGAAGAGCCTGGTGGAGACGCTGGCCGTGGAGTGGGGCCCGTACGGCATCCAGGTCAACGGACTCGTCCCCGGTCTGATGCCGCACGACGACCTGCCGCCGGCCCTGCGCGCGGGCCTCGACCGCGGGCCGGACCCGGGGCGTCGGCAGCCCGCATTGCGGGTGGGGCAGCCGCGCGAACTGGGCTGGGCGGCGACCTTCCTCGCCTCGCCGTACGCCCGCTTCGTCAGCGGGCACACGCTGGTGGTGGACGGGGCGAACTGGCAGCGCCGGACCCTGGTCAACGACCCGGTCGTGCCGGTGCGCGAGCAGCTGCGCGGCCGGCCGGAGCGGCCCGGCGGCTGACGCGCGCTCGGCCGTGCGTGTGATTGCGGGGCGCTCGGGCTGCGCGGGCCCGCCGGGACGGAAAGGATCGCCGGGCGGGACACCCTGGCTCGACCGCACTCCACACCCACCCGCCATGACCGCGGAAGGCAGGCGCAGCACATGCTCGGTACGGACTTCAGGACCGGCTCCCCCAGCTGGATCGACCTCGGCAGCCCCGACACGGACGCGGCCGCCGCCTTCTATTCGGCCGTGTTCGGCTGGGAGTACCTGTCGGCCGGCCCCGAGGCGGGCGGCTACGGGTTCTTCCGGAAGGGCACGGAGGTCGTCGCCGCGCTCGGTCCGCTGACCGAGGAGGGCGCGAACTCGGCCTGGACGGTGTACTTCACCACTCCGGACGCGGACGGCGCCGCGCAGACCGCGGAGAAGGCCGGCGCGCAGGTGCGGGTCGCGCCGATGGACGTGATGGAGGCCGGGCGGATGGCGGCCCTGACGGACCCGGCGGGCGCACAGTTCGCGCTCTGGCAGCCGGGGACCACCAAGGGCCTGGACCGGACCTCCGAGGAGAACACGCTCGTCTGGGTGGAGCTGCACACGCCCGACCCCGAGGCCGCGCTCGGCTTCTATCAGTCCCTCTTCGGCTGGCGGTGGGCCTCGATGGAGGCGCCCGGCATGACCTACCGGGTGATCTCGACGGCCGAGGGCGACCAGGAGGACGCCTCGTTCGGCGGGGCGGCGGAGATCCAGAGCGAGGGCATGGCGCCGAGCTGGATCCCGTACTTCGACGTGGCCGACGCGGACCGGACGGCCGAACTGGTGCAGGGCCGGGGCGGTTCGGTGCTGATGCCGCCGTCCGACGTGCCGGACGTGGGCCGGCTGGCCTGGTTCGCCGACCCGTACGGCGCGCCGTTCGCCGTTCTGAAGCCCGCGCCGATGCCGGGTTAACCGCTCACCGGCCTTCGAAGCCGGGCGGGCGGCGCTCGGCCTTCGCCGCGTAGCCCTCGCGGGCGTCGTCGGAGGTGAGGGTGAGCGCGGCGGCCAGGGCCGCGCGGTCGAGGGCGGCCGCCATCCCCCGGTCCGCGTACGCGTCGATGTTCCGCTTGATCGCCCGGACGGCGAGCGGCGCGTTCGCGGCGATCGCGGCAGCGGTGTCGCGCGCGACCGCGTCCAGGTCGGCGCGCGGGGCGACCAGTTGGACCAGGCCGAGGCGTTCGGCGGTGGCGGCGTCGAGGCGGCGGCCGGTGAGGGCCAGGTACTTGGCCCAGCCGGCCCCCGCGTCGCGGGCGATGCGCAGATCGCCGCCGGCGTCGACGGCGACGCCCAACTGCGCCTCGGGCAGGGCGAACACGGCGTCGTCCGCGGCGATCCGGACGTCCGCCATCAGCGCCAACTCGAAGCCGAAGCCGAGACAGTACCCCTGCACGGCGGCCACCACCGGCTGTGGGAGCCGGGCGAAGGCGGCGAACCGCTCGTGCACCCAGCGGATGCCCTCGTCGTACCGGTGGGTCCGCTCGGCCGCCGACCGCCCGGTGATCGCCCCGCCCGGCGCGGTGACGTCGATGCCGGCGCAGAACGCCCGCCCCTCGGCGCGCAGCAGCACGACCCGTACGTCCTCGTCGAAGCGGAGCCGGTCGGCGTACACGCCGAGCTGCCGACTGGCCTCCCAGCTCCAGCCGTTGAGCTTCTCCGGCCGGCAGAGGGTGAGGACGCCGATGCCGTCCCCGACCGTGAGCCGCAGCCGCTCCTGTCCCGCCGGGATCTCCCGGTCGAGCGTGTCGATCACCGCACCCCACCCCCTGGCTGATGGAGCGTCAGATTAGCGCGGGAAGACCTCGAACGACACCGCGGGGACGCCGCCGAAGCGCTCGCCGGTGCGGGCGGCGATCCCGGTGAGGAACCCGCGCACGTACTCCTCGGGCTCCTCGTCCGTCAGGGCCTCGATGTAGGCGCGGTGGCAGAGCAGCGACTCGATGCCGCGCTCCAGACCGGGCTCGGCGGCGACCGCGTGGGTGGGGCTGGTGGAGCCGGCGACGGCCACCCAGCGGACGCCGTTCCACGGCTCCAGGCCCTGCTCGGCGAGCTCGGGGAAGATCCAGCGGTTGCCGGCGTCGCCGGCCGCGTCCAGCGTGGCACGGCCGACGGCCAGGTGGTCGGGGGTGTTCCAGGGTCCGCCGGGCCCGGCGGACCAGGTGTCGCGGTGATTGAGCGTGATGACGAGCTCGGGCCGGTGCCGGCGGATCGCGGCGGCGATGTCCCGGCGCAGGTCGAGCCCGTACTGGATCACCCCGTCCCGGTGGTCCAGGAACTCCACCGTCTCCACGCCCACCACCGCGGCGCTGGCCCGCTGTTCGGCCTCGCGCAGCGGCGCGCAGGCGGCCGGGTCGAGCGTGTCGATGCCGGCCTCGCCGCGGGTGGCGAGCAGGTAGGCGACCTCCCGGCCGCCGTCCGTCCAGTGGGCGACGGCGGCAGCGCAGCCGTACTCCAGGTCGTCCGGGTGGGCGACCACGGCGAGCGCCCGCCGCCAGTCCTCGGGCATCGGTGCGAGCGCGGGCGGGGTCTGTTCGGTCTTCTCGCTCATGGCCGCACCCTAACCCGCGCCGCTACCCCCGCGCCGCGCTGGAGAGGATCACCGAACGGGCCACGTGGCGCGGGCGGTCGGGGTTGAGTCCGCGCCGGGCGGCCAGGGCAACGGCGAGCCGCTGCGCGCGTACCAGCGCGGCGACCGGGTCGAGGGCGTCGGCGACGAACAGCGCGCCGGTGGTCTGGACTTCGTCGACGAGCCCGGACGGCGCGGCGCCGAAGCACCACACGAGGCTGGACCTGTCGCTGATGCAGATCGGGCCGTGCCGGTACTCCATCGCCGCGTACGACTCGGTCCACGCCCGGGCCGCCTCGCGCAGCTTGAGCGCGGCGTCGTCGGCGAGTCCGACGGTCCAGCCGGTACCGAGGAAGGTGAACTGGCCGCGCTGCTCCCAGGCCCGGGGCAGCGGTTCGTACAGGGCGAGTTCGGCGTCCGTGATCGAGGGGCCGAGGTCAACGCCCAGTCCGGCGCGCAGGAGTTGCAGCGCGGTGGTGGCGAACCGGGTCTGCACGACCGACCGTTCGTCGGCGAAGCCGAGGTCGATCACCACGTCGGCGCGGCGGCCGGCCGGGCTGTCGGGCACGCCCGTGAGGGCCAGGGTGGGCACCCGGCCCTGGGCGTGGGCGAGGAGTTCGGCGACCTCCGTCGTCGTCCCGGAGCGGGTGAGGGCCACCAGCCGGTCGTAGCCGCGGCCGAGCGGGGTCGGGTCGGAGGCGGGGAAGGCGTCGGTCTCCCCCGCGCCGAGGGACTCGCGGAGCGCGGCGTAGGCGCGGGCCATGAAGTACGAGGTGCCGCAGCCCACGACGGCGACCCGCTCGCCGGGACGGGGCAGTTGAGACGCTCGGGCGGCTGCGAGCTCCGCGGCGCGGCGCCAGCAGTCGGGCTGGCCGGCGATCTCGGCGGTGACGTGCGCGGTCATGTCCGGTTCCTCTCGTGCGGGCTGCGGTACGCATGGATTTCTATCCCGTCCGGCGGGCGCGCACCATGAGCAATCAGTGAGCAGGGCTTGGACTTTTCTGCGCGCCGCACGAGGCCCGCACCACCAGCCGGGGCCGCAGCCGCACCTGGTGCAGCGGGCTGGCCTCGCCGTCGGCGAGGCGGCGCAGCAGGATCTGCGCGGCGAGCCGGCCCACCTGGTACTTGGGCGGGGAGACGGCGGTCAGCGGGGTCTCGGCGACGTCGGCGAACTCGTTGTCGTAGCTGATCAGGGCCAGGTCTCGGGGCACGTCGAGGCCGGCGCGGCGGGCCGCGGCGAGGACCAGGGCGGCCTCGCGGTCGCCGAAGCAGAGCGCGGCGGTCGCGCCGGCGGCGCGTACGGCGGCCACGGCCGCGTCGGCGCGGGCCGGGTCCCAGTCGTCCATCCGCTCGCGCACGCACACCGGCCGGCGCAGCCCGAGGTCGGCGACGGCGCGGGCGAAACCGGACTCCAGAGGCGCGGTCGTGGGGGCGTCGGAGCGGGCCAGGAGGGCCAGCCGCTCGTGGCCGAGGCCGCGCAGATGGCGGACGGCGTCGTACGCGCCGCCCTCGTGGTCGGTGCAGACGTGCTCGGTGGGGTCGCCGGGGCCGTGGGCGGCGAGCCGGCGCTCCACGAGGACCACGGGCACGGGCAGGGCGAGCAGTTCCTCGGCGCGGCGGGCGGGGTCGGCGGCGGTGTGCAGGGTGGGGACGAGGAGCAGTCCGTGCACGCCGGAGGAGAGCAGCCGGGCCACGGCGGCGTCCTCCTCGGCGGGGTCGTAGCCGGAGCAGGCGAGGACGAGCCGGGCCCCGGCGGCGGCGAGTTCCTTCTCGATGCCCTGGAGGACCCGCGGGTAGTAGAACGCGGTGTCGGGCACGAGCACCCCGACGACCAGCCGCCGCCCGACGTCCTCGTCGGGCCGCTGGGCGGCGAAGGTGCCCGCGCCCTGGCGGCGTTCGACCAGGCCGAGGGCGACGAGGTCCTCGTAGGCGCGGCGCACCGTGGTCACCGACAGGCCGGTCTCGGCGGCGAGGGCGCGTTCGGTGGGGAGCTTGCTGCCGGGCGGCCAGGTGCCGTCGAGGATGCCGCGCCGCAGCTCGGCCATGAGGGTCCGGAACTTCAGCTCCCGCCCGCTCGTGGGCACCTCGTCCCGCGCCACCCGGCCCCCTTGACCCGCACCGATTGCTGACCGATTGCGCGTCGCATCCTAGCGCCGGGTGGGCGGGAGCGGTCTAGACCTCAGGTCGACGATCGCGGGGAATCAGGTCGACGATCCGCGGGGAAGCAGTCCCAGTTCCCGTACGAGCGCGGTGGCCGTCGCGGCGACGGCGCCACTGTCCGGCTGGGCGCCCGCGGCGTTGCGGCGGGTCAGCACGACGAGGATCACCGGGGCCCCGGACGGGGGCGTCGCCACGGCGATGTCGTGGGCGCCGCCGTACGCGGAGACGGCGGTGCCGGTCCTGTCGCCGACCGTCCAGTCGTCGGGCAGCCCGGCCCTGATCCGCGCGTCGCCGGTCTCGTTGGCGCGCAGCCAGGCGTTGAGCCGGTCACGGTCGGCGGGCGCCAGGGCCCGTCCGACGGCGAGCCGAGCGAAGGTCGCGCCGGCCGCGGCGGGCGTGGTGGTGTCCCGGGTCTCCCCCGGCTGCCAGACGTTGAGCTCCGGCTCCCGGCGGTCGAGCCGGGAGACGGGGTCGCCGAGCGAGCGGAAGAAGCGGGTGAGACCGGCCGGGCCGCCGAGCTGCTTCAGGAGCAGGTTGCCGGCGGTGTTGTCGCTGCGGGTCACGGCCGCGTGGCACAGCTCGGCCACGGTCATGCCGGCCTCGCCGCGCCCCGGGGTGACCGGGGAGTCGGCCACCTCGTCGGCGGCGGTCCAGTGGATCGTCCGCTCGAGCAGCCCCGGGTCGGTGCGGCGGGCCTTCTGCAGGATCGCGGCGGCGGCGAACGCCTTGAAGACCGACAGCATCGCGAAGGACTCGTCGGCGCGGTGGGAGAGCGTGCGGCCCGTGGCCGTGTCATGGGCGAACGCACCGATGCGCACCTCGCGTTCCCGCTCGATCCTCCGCAGTTCGGCGATCGGTGCGGGAGCACCGCCGGGCCGCTCCGTCGCGACCGCCGACACCGAGGTGCCGGTGAGGAGTAAGGACAGGAGGATGACGATCGCGCGCCGCCCCGTTCGTCTCCCTGAGGTCATCGCGTTCATGGCCCCACTCAACAGGACGGCTGTGCGCGGTCCAAGCACCGCCGCCCAGGGCGCTCACTTGGTCCCGTCCGCCGGCGGCAGATGCTCTCCGGGGGTGGCCAGTTCCTCCACGGCCTCCGCTCCGACGACCGCTCCGGTGGTCCTCTTGGCGCGCCGCAGCCGGCCTTCCAGCCAGGCGGCGAAGGTGGTGAGAGCGAAGTTCAGAACGATGAAGATGACGGCCACGACGGTGAAGCTGGCGATCGTGTTGGCGCCGTAGTTGGCGCTCATCGGGCGGACGGAGGCGAGCAGCTCGGAGAAGCCGAGCATCGCGCCGCCGAGCGCGGTGTCCTTGACGATGACGACGAGCTGGCTGACCAGCGCGGGCAGCATCGCGGTGACCGCCTGCGGCAGCAGCACATGCACCATGATCTGGCCCTTGCGCATGCCGATCGCCTTGGCCGCGTCGGTCTGTCCCTGCGGCAGGGCGAGGATGCCGGCCCGTACCACCTCGGCGAGGACGGAGGCGTTGTAGAGGACGAGGCCGATGACGACCGCGTACAGCGGGCGGCTCTCCGGGCTGATGTCGGTGAACTCGGAGAGCGCGGCGTTCGCGAAGAGCATCAGGATCAGCACCGGGATGGCCCGGAAGAACTCCACGACGGTGCCCGCCGTGCCGCGCACCCACCAGTGGTCGGAGAGCCGGGCGATGCCGAGGACCGCGCCGAGGGGCAGCGCGATCACCATCGAGAGGGCCGCGGCGATCAGGGTGTTCTTCAGTGCGGGCAGCAGGTACGTGCTCCACACCCGGGAGTCGGTGAAGAACGGCTCCCACTTGGGCCATTCGAGTTGTCCCTTGTCGACGAGGCTGGCGACCACCCACCAGATCACCGCGGCGAGCGCGACCAGGAACAGGGCGGTCCACAGCAGGTTGCGCCGCCGGGCGCGGGGCCCGGGGGCGTCGTACAGGACGGTGGCGCCGTGCTTCATCGTTTCACCGCCACCTTCTTGGCCACCCAGCCCAGGAACAGTCCGGTGGGCAGGGTGAGGCAGATGAACCCGACCGCGAAGATCGCGGAGATCAGGATCAGCTGGGCCTCGTTCTCGATCATCTCCCGCATCAGCAGGGCGGCCTCGGCGACGCCGATGGCCGCGGCCACGGTGGTGTTCTTGGTGAGGGCGATGAGCACGTTGGCCAGCGGTCCGACGACCGACCGGAAGGCCTGCGGCAGCACGATCAGCCGCAGGGTCTGGGTGAAGTTCAGGCCGATGGCGCGGGCGGCCTCGACCTGGCCGATGGGGACGGTGTTGATGCCGGAGCGCAGGGCCTCGCAGACGAACGCCGAGGTGTAGGCGATCAGGCCGAGGACGGCGAGACGGAAGTTGATGGTGGTGAAGTCGTCCGCGCCGAGGCTGACGTTGAGGGTCTGGAACAGCCCCAGGGAGGTGAAGACGATGATGACGGTGAGGGGGATGTTGCGGACGATGTTCACGTAGGCGGTGCCGAAGCCCCGCATCAGGGGGACGGGGCTGACCCGCATGGCGGCCAGCAGCGTCCCCCAGATCAGGGAGCCGATCGCGGAGTAGACGGTGAGCTGCACCGTCACCCAGAAGGCTCCCAGCAGGTCGTAGCCTTCGAGGAAGTCGAACACGGCGACCTGCCTAGTCGACGATGACGCCGATCTTCGGTGCGGGTTCGTTCTGGTAGTTCGCCGGACCGAAGTTCTTCTTCACGTAGGTGTCCCAGGACCCGTCCTCGACCATCTTCTCCAGCGCGGTGTTGATCTGGGCCTTGAGCTCACTGCCCTTCTGCACGCCGATGCCGTAGTTCTCGTTGCTCATCTCGAAGCCGCCGAGCTTGAACTTGCCCTTGAACTCGTCCTGCGCGGCATAGCCGGCCAGGATCGAGTCGTCGGTGGTCAGCGCGTCGATGGCGTTGTTCTCGAGCCCGGTCAGGCACTCGGAGTACCCGCCGTACTCCTGCAGCTGGGCGTCGGGCGCCAGCTTGGTCTTGACGTTCTGCGCGGACGTGGAGCCGGTGACCGAGCAGAGCTTCTTGGCGTTGAGGTCGGCCGGCGACTTGATGGTGTCGTCGTCGGCGCGGATCAGCACGTCCTGGTGGGCGAGCAGATACGGTCCGGCGAAGTCGACCTTCTGGGCGCGCTCGTCGTTGATCGAGTACGTGGCGGCGATGAAGTCCACGTCGCCGCGTTGCAGCAGGGTCTCGCGGTCGGCGCTCTTCGCCTCCTTCCACACGATGTCGCCGGGCTCGTAGCCGAGCTCCTTGGCGACGTACGTGGCCACGTCGACGTCGAAGCCGGTGTAGGTGCCGTCCGGCGTCTTCAGGCCGAGGCCCGGCTGGTCGAACTTGATGCCGACGGTGATCTTGTCGCCGTCGCCGCTGCCGCTCCCCCCGTTCCCGCCGTCGCCGCCGCAGGCGCCGGCGGACAGCGCCAGGGCGACCGCTGCGGCCGCGGCCAGAGTGGCCTTGCTGACCTTGGATCGGTTCATGATGTTCACCCCTGGGTGTTGGGCGCCTGTGGTGGGCGTCAGTGGTGCGGGATCGGTGGGTGCGGGATCGGTCGGTGCGGGGTCGGTGGTGCGGGATCAGTGGTGCAGGATCTTCGACAGGAAGTCCTTGGCTCGTTCGCTGCGCGGGTTGCTGAAGAACTCGTCCGGGGAGGTCTCCTCGACGATCCGCCCGTCGGCCATGAAGACGACGCGGTTGGCGGCCGAGCGGGCGAAGCCCATCTCATGGGTGACGACCACCATGGTCATGCCCTCGTGGGCGAGCTGCTGCATGACCTCCAGGACCTCGTTGATCATCTCGGGGTCGAGGGCGGAGGTCGGCTCGTCGAAGAGCATCACCTTGGGGTCCATGGCCAGCGCCCGGGCGATCGCGACGCGCTGCTGCTGACCGCCGGAGAGCTGGGCCGGGTACTTGTCCGCCTGCGAGGCGACGCCGACCCGGTCGAGCAGTGTGCGGGCGCGGGACTCGGCGGCCTTCTTGTCCTTCTTGCGCACCCGCAGCTGGCCGAGCGTGACGTTCTCGAGCACGGTCTTGTGCGCGAACAGGTTGAAGGACTGGAAGACCATGCCGACGTCGGCGCGGAGGGCGGCCAGCTCCTTGCCCTCGGCCGGCAGCGGCTTGCCGTCGACGAAGATCTGGCCGGAGTCGATGGTCTCCAGGCGGTTGATGGCGCGGCACAGCGTGGACTTGCCCGAGCCGGACGGGCCGATGACCACGACGACCTCACCGCGGTCGATGGTCAGGTCGATGCTCTGGAGCACGTGGAGAGCGCCGAAGTGCTTGTCCACGTTCTTCAGCACGACCAGGGCGTCGCCGAGACCGGCGCGCGTCGCCTCCGGGTCGGACATGGCACCCTCCTGGGGTCACCGTCTTCCCGCTTGCCGCGTTCTTCTCACGTTCATGCTCCGCCCTCCGCGATCCGGCGGCCAGTCGTGCGCGGCCGGGGCCCGTCAGCCGTACGCCGACCCCGTCCGGCGCTGCCGGGCCTCGTCCCTGACCTCGGGCTCGGCGTGGGCGCGCAGCTCCCGCAGCAGGGTGCGCCACGGCTCGGCCCAGTCGGTACGCTCGCCGCCGGCGGCGGTGAGGACGACGGCCAGGACGCCCTCCGCGTGGCCGCCGCCCGCGGCGAGTCGCCGGGCGACGGCGAGCAGTGACGACTCGTCCCCCTCCAGCTGGCGTCCGCCGAGCCGCCGCTCCAGCTCGTTCGCGGACCGTGCGAGCGCCATGGGCCGACCGTCGTGGAGCCGGGCCAGCCGGACCAGCGCGGCGTGCAGCTCCTCGGGTCCGGCGTTCAGGTCCAGCGACTCGGCCCACAGCCGGGCGGCCTCGCCCGCGGTGGCGTCGTACCCGGCGAGCCGCCCGGCCGTCTCGGACTGCACGGCGCGGACCCCGGCGAGGTCCCCGCCCGGCGCGTAGAGCAGGCGCGTCAGGAGGCCGATGCGCCGCAGGGCGGGCCGGTCCGTCTCGGCGCCGGCGTCCCGGGGGCCGCCGACGGCGGCGGCGTCCGCCGCCAGCAGCACGTCCAGGGTCTCGGCGTACGCGGTCCGGGCCGCGGGCACCGCGCCGGCTGCACGGGCGAGGGCCTGCCCGGCGGCGTACCAGGCGTCCTCGACGCCGAGGTCGACCACCCCCGCCTTCAGCGTCTGCGCGGCCGCGGGCGACCACGGCAGCCATGCGGCGAGCGCCTGGTAGGCGTCGTGCGCCAGCTCGTCGTCGTCGGTGGCGCACACCTCCTCGACGAGCCGGGCGTACGCGGGCCGGTACGGCTCGGGAAGGTCGGACGGCCGGACGCGCAGTACGGCGCGCCGCTGCGCGGTGTGGCCCGAGGCCGCCCCGGTCAGCAGCCGCCGGGCGCGCGGTTCGCCGAAGAGCCTGGCGGCGGCGGCCACGCAGGCCGTCCGGACGTCGCGGTGCTGGTCGGGCCGCTCGAAGGCCTCTGCGACCAGGTCCGCCGCCTCGGCCCGGGGAAGCCGGGCGGCGACGAGGCGGACGCCCTCCTTGCGGCTGGTGACCTTGGTCCCCGTGGGGGAGAGCAGGGGGCGCAGCAGGGCGGACAGCCGGGACGGCGGTACGTGCCGGGAGGCGCGGTCCGCCGCGTACACGGCGACGCGGGCCCGGTCGTCGCCCGCGTGGCCGAGGAGTGCGGCCAGGGCGTCGCCGGGGCGGACGGTGTGGGCGAGGGCGGCGAGCGCGGCCTCGGCGAGGACCACGGAGGGGTCCTCGGTGCGGGCGCGGACGGCGTCGGCGCCGTCCGGGAGCCCGGCCAGCGGGCGCAGGCCCTCGGCCCGGTCGTACGACGGGAGCGAGGTGTCCGCGACGACGCTCTCCCAGCGGCGGACCGCGGCCTGCTGCTGGCGGCCGGTCCAGCGCCGGGCCTCGGGCCGTACGGGCACGGTCCAGCGGGTGGCGGCGGCGAGGAAGCGGCCGTACGGCAGGTCGTCGCCGAGCAGCGGTCCCAGCAGGTCGGTGCGGCGGCTCAGGAGGATGTCGAGGACCTCGGGCAGCACGGCGGCCGAGGGATCGTGGGCGAGCAGCCGCTCGACCCGCGCGTCGCGCTCGGCGGCCGGTGCGAGCCAGAGCCCGGCGGCGGAGCTCGCGGTGACGCCGTCGCCCTCGCGGATCGCGCGCCACAGCAGTTCCTGGAGTTCCGGCAGGGCGGCGGCGCGGGCGCCGAGGGCGCGGGTCAGAGCCAGGACCGGCCCGAAGTCGGCCTTGGCGGCGGCCGGTTCGACCAGCGGCCGCAGCGCGTCGAGGAGCAGGGACTCCTGCCCCGGGCGGAGGGCGTGGTCGAGGTGGCCGAGCCCGGCGGGCCCGCTGATGCCGCAGAGCCGGACGAGGACGTCCAGCGCGACATCCCTCAGGGCGGGTTCGTCCGGATGCGCGCGCAGCAGGCTGCGGGCCAGGTCGCCGAGCGCGCGGCGGCTCTCGGCGGAGAGGTCCGGGGCCTCGGTGGCGTCGGCGGCGACGCGGGCCAGGCCCGGGGCGGCGGCGGGGGTGAGCAGGCGTGGCGGCAGCGCGGCGAGGGCGGTCAGGGCGGACCGGCGGACCGAGTCGGGTTCGTTGCGCAGCCGGGTCATGTCGGCGAGGACGGTCGTGACGGCGTCGGGGTCGCCGGAGCGGGCCGCGTTGCGGATCAACAGGGGCCAGGCTTCGGCCCGTTCCTCCATGACCGGCTCGCGGGTCGCGGCGAGCAGCGGCTCGCGGGCCTCCGCGACGGGGAGGAAGGCCGTGGCCTCCAGGCGCCGTTGGCGGGTGCCGGTGCGGTCCTCGCAATACGCGACGACGGCGCGCGCCTCGCGTGCGGCGGCCTCTCGGGGCAGGACGGCCAGGACCTCGGTGTGGGCGAGGCGCCTGGCCCCGGTGCGGCCGTCGAACACGGCCGCGTGGAACGCGGTGCGGCGGGCCGGCAGATGGGCGGCGATCAGCTTGGCCAGGACGCCCGGCCCGTCGATCAGGGTGCGGCCGAGCGCGAGCACGTGCTCCGGCGGCGCGGTCCGTGCGAGACGGCGGGCAGCCTCGGCGCTGCGGAGGACGGTGCCGACCAGCCCGCCGGTGTCGCGCACGAGCACCCGCGCCATGCCCGCCGGGTCGCCGAGCGCGAGGGTGCGGACGACCCGGTCGAACCGCCAGGGCCGGGAGCCGGGCGGGTACGCGGCGAGGAACCCGGTCACGCGCTCCGGCGCCGCCTCGGCGAGGACGAGGAGCGCGGGCAGGTACCGCTTCCACCAGTCGTCCCGCAGCCCGGCCGGCAGCGCGGCGAGCTCCCGTTCGGCGGCGTCGGCGACGGCCTGCGGGTGGCGCTTGACGAGCGCCGTCCAGCCGGGGACCGCGTGGAACACCCCGGGCAGCAGCCGCCGTACGGTGTCCGGGCCGCAGCCGGGGAGCAGGCGGGCCGCCTCCGCGTCGCCCCAGGCGTCACGGAGCGCGTCGACCAGCCGGTCCGCGAGCGCGGTGCGCCCCTGGGCGACGACGGCGGTGAGCAGATCGCGGCGGATCGCTTCGGGCGCGTCGTCGAGGGCGGTCGCGTACGCCTCGTCCGGGACGACCGGCGGCCGCGCGACGCGCAGTACGTGCCCGCGTACGAACGCGTCGGGGTCGGCGAGCCGTTCGCCCAGCCAGTCCCCGTCGCCGGCGGCCGCGGCGACGACCGTCGCGAGGCCGCGCTCGTACGCCCCGCGCGCGTCCAGCTGCCGCAGCAGCTCCGTGACTCCGGTGCGGTCCAGGCCCCGGGCGTGGTCGGCGAGTTCGCGGGTGCGGCGGTGGTACGGAAGGGGTTCGAGGGCGTCGAGCAGCCGCTCGGTCCGCGCGCGGGAGCCAGTGGTCATGCGCGGATTGTGCCTGGTCACCCCGGGGTTCTCGTAACGGTTTTCGAACCTGGCATGATCGGGCGGACGCCCAAGGGCGACACGGGCCGGGCAACAACGGGAGGGCAGGGGTCATGCAACACCACCGCGACACGGACAGGGCACTGGACCTGCTGATCTCCCTGGCCGGCGCGGACGACGCCGAGCGGGTGCGCGAGCGGATCGGCGTCGCCGCCCCGGCCGCCGCGCAGCGGCCGGACCGCTGGGCCGCCGTCTCCGCGATCGGCGAGGCCGCGCTGCCGGTCTCGGCCCGGCTGTGGATGCTGGAGGCCGACGATCCCGAGCTCAACGAACTCGTCGTGCTCTCCGCCCGTCTGCCCGGCGCCCTGGAGATGTCCGTCCTGATGGGCGAGCCGTTCGGGCCCGACGGGGGGCGCACCCTGCCGCTCCACGGGGCGCTGCAGGGGCGGCCGATGCCGTTGGGGGTCACGCGGTTCGCCCCGGGCGAGGCGGTGCCCGCGCTGCGCGCCGTGGGCACCATGCAGCAGGGCCGCCGGGCCGCCGCCCAGTTGGGCCGCGCGGACTGGACGGCGGTGATCGAGGCGGACGTCGCGGACCCGCTGCCCGGCTTCGCCCGGTGGGCGCTGGCGCTGCGGCCCGACTGCCCGGGTGTGCTGCGGGAGCGGTTCTCGGACCACCCGTCGTACGCGTACCGGATGCGGAACAGCGGCATCGTGGCGAGTCCGGCGGTGTACGCGCGGGAGTGGCGGTCGGCCCGGTCGGTGCTGGCCGTCCTGCACACCGGGCGCTGGGCGTTCCCCACGCGCATGCCGGAGGCGGAGGAGCTGCTGCGGCCGCTGGTGCTCGGTTCGCTGGGGGGCAACGTCGAGGCGTGGGCCGTACTGGCCCAGCTGCTGCCGACGTTCACCGGGACGGTGCCGGAACTGATCGTCACCTCGGGCGCGATCGCCTGAGCGAGGCCGACAGGCGGGCGGAGGACGAGAGGCGGCCGCAGGACGAAAGGCGGGCGGGGCGGCTGGAATCGAACCAGCGTGTCCCAGTTCTGGAGACCGGTGCGTCTGCCTCTGCGCTACGGCCCCGCCCTGCCGGAGATCTTAGGGGAAACGTCACGGCGAAAACAGCTTCGCCCGTTGTCGGTGGCGCTTGGTACCAATGGAACACGAACGACGGGGGGTGCACGGACCATGGCATACCGGGAGCGCGGGGGTCGGCCGCGCCATGTCGTCGATCTGGCGGACCGCCGGGCGCTGGAGCGCTTCCGGCCCGCCGACGAGGCCGTGGTGGCCGAGGCTCGGCGGCTTAAGGAGGCCGCGCTGCTCGACTTCGGCCTGTCCGGCTCGGCCGTGGCCTCCTGGCTGTACGCCAAGTGCCACCACCAAATACCGACGACGGCGGTCGACACCGCGGCCGTGGTGGCGAGCGGCGACGGCACCTGCCTGCTGCTGTACAACCCGGAGTTCTTCGTCGCCCTCGGCCTGGACGGGGTCGCGTTCGTCCTCTTCCACGAGGCGCGCCACCTGGTGCACCGGCATCTGTTCGTGGAGCCGGAGCTGCGGGACGACCCGGTGTTCACGCTGGCCGCCGAGGTGTCCATCAACCATGTGGCGCTGGTCCGGCTCGGCCGCACCGAGCTGCCGCTGCAGGACGGCCGGCCGGTCGGCATCGACCCGCGGCGGATCCATGAGGAGTACCGGGCGGACCTGCTGGCGCACGGCCTGGCGCCGGTGGAGTACACGGAGTTCGTCGCCACGGACATGTCGGTGTACACGGAGCTGAAGCGGATGGCGCATCCGCCGGTGCCGGCGCCGGTGTGCGTGCATCTGGCGGAGGGCGGGGTGCCCGCCGACCAGGAGACGGTGGACACCGTGGCGTCCTCGGTGCTGCTCAACACGCTGCTCGCGGCCCGCCGCGGGCACGGGGTGGCCGAGCAGGAGCTCGGCGAGCTGATGGACCGGACGGACGGGGCCACCGAGCGGCTGTCCAAGATGTGGGGCCGGCTCGGCGCGGGCCTGCTGCGCGGGCGGACGGCGCGTACCGGCCGGGTCGACTGGTGGCAGCGCTGGCTGGTGGACGTGGTGGCGTCGAAGCTGCGCGAGGGCGAGCGGCTGGTGTACCCGAAGAAGCGGGGCGCGCTGCTCGCGGCGCTCGGGCACGACCCGATGCTGTCGCGGCGCGGCCCGGTGCGGGACAAGGTCCTGGTCGTCGCGTACGACACGTCCGGTTCCATGCCGGACCACGTGGTCGACTGGCTGACCGAACTGGTCGGCGGGATCGACGGGGTGGAGGCCCACTGGCTCTCCTTCGACGCGATCGTGATGCCGTTCGCGCCCGGCGAGCGGGTCTACGGCGGCGGGGGCACGAGCTTCCAGGCCGTGGCGGACTACGTGGAGGGCCGGTCGACGATCGCCGGGCGGCCGTTCGACCTGACACCGGACGCCGTGATCATGCTCACCGACGGCTATGCCCCGACCATCACCCCCGCCGAGCCCGACAAATGGATCTGGCTGATCACCGAGGGCGGAAACGACTGGCCCGACTCGCACACTCCCCCGATGGCCTGCCATCGCGTCACGACAGGATCGAGATGACCGCCACCCCCGCGCCGCCGCGCACCGCCGCCTGGCGTCCCAACGCCACCTATCCGGAGCCGCCCAAGGGCTGGACCGGGGTGTCGCGCCTGGAGTCCTTCATCGACGCGATGATCGACATGGGCCAGACCGGGCAGGTCTTCGGCGAGCACGGCATCGGCAAGACCGCGACGTTCTTCTCGCACATCGCCGAGGCGTACCCGGACGCCGAGCTGGTCTTCGTGCCGGCGGCCAACCTGACCCCGGACGACCTGCTCGCCAACGCGCCGGTGCGGGACGCGGCCACCGGTGAACTGGTGCTGCGCCAGCTGGTGATGAGCCAGCTCAGGCCGGGGCGGCCGTTCGTGCTGCTGATCGACGACTCGCTGCAGGCCGGCGAGTCCATCCAGTCGCAGCTGATGCAGATCGCCTGCAACTGGACGCTCGGCGACCACGACCTGCGGGCCCTCGGCTGCATCGGCGTGTTCCTCACCGACAACGAGTCGCTGGCGGAGACGGCGGCCCGGCGCAGCGACCTCGCGATCCTCGACCGGATGGTCACCGTCCGGATGACCGCCAACGACACCGCCTGGCGGTTCAAACTGGCGGCGAAGTACCGGCGTCAGGACCTCTCCGGCGTCTTCCAGGTGTGGGCCTCGGTGAGCCCCGTGGTGCGCGAACTGCTCTCGCCGCGCACCCTGGACCACATCCTGGCCAACGCGCAGGAGGGCTTCCCGCTGCGCTGGGGCCTGCCGCTGGTCAACGGCGAGCGGCTGAAGCTGACCGAGCCGCGCCCCGACGGGCGGCCGGGGCAGAACCGCACCCAGGAGATCCTCGACCGGATCGCCCAGGCCCTCGGCGTGCCGAACCCGTCGACGATCCCCGACCCGGTCCGCCAGGTGGTGCGCGCGGCACTGCGCAACCGCTGGACGGTCCTGCTGCAGGGCCCGCCCGGCTGCGGAAAGACGGAGCTGGTCCGGCAGACCGTGCGGGAGGGCCTGGACGGCCGGGAGCCGCTGTACTTCTCCATGCCGGTGACCAACGTGGAGGACCTCTGCGCGCCGATCCCGACGCCGGACGGCTCCCTGGACAACCTGCTCGCGGCCGCGTTCACCGGTACGGAGCCGAAGGCGATCGTCTGGGACGAGTACAACCGGCCCAAGGACAAGGCGGCGTTCGCCAAGCTCATGGAAATCACCCAGGAGTGGTCGCTCGCGGGCCGGAGGATCGAGGGGCTGCGGGCCCAGATCGCCGTACAGAACCCGCCGTACCACCTGGGCCGCAAGCTGCTGGTGTCGCGGAACAACATCGCCCAGGCGACACGGTTCACGGCCTCGCTGACCGTGGAGCCCGAGGACATCCCGGCGAACGAGTGGCTGATCCAGAAGTACGGGCCGGTCGCCGAGACGGTGCTCGAGTGGTGGAAGCACGACATCGACGAGGAGGGCCGCGCCTGGATCACCAAGCGCACCATCGAGCGGATGATCAAGCTGCACCAGCGGGGGCTGCCGCTGGAGATCGGCACGGTGTACCTGGGCGACGGCGAGTACGCGCCGGTGCCGCTCACCGCGCTGATCGACCGGCTCAACGACCGGCCGGTGACCGGACTGCGGGAGCTCGCCCGTCAGGTCGACGCCTGGGAGGCCCGGCTGCGCCGCGCCGCCGAGGAGTCGGCGGAGGGCGGCGACGACAGCGACACGGTGCACCAGATCATCGCCAACGCAGAGCTGTCCCAGCTGAAGAAGCACCGCAGGGCCGTCGCCCGGCTCGTGGCCCTGCTGCCGCCGAAGCTGCGCTCGACGTACCTGGTCGGGGCCTCCGAGCAGCAACAGCGGTTCTGGATCGAGGTGTTCACGACGATGAACCGCTGACGAACGGACGGCACAGAGGGGTTACTTGTCGGTACGCGAGTCTTGTCAGCCACGTGGTGTTCACGCAAACATGCTGCGGCACGGCTCCCACCCCTCACCCACCCGAAGGCCGTCATGAAGAAATCGCTGCCGGGAGTCGCGCTCGCCGCGACCCTCCTGGCCACCGGGGCCGCCGGGGCCCCCGCCACCGCCGAACCGGCCCGCTCGACCGCGTCCGCGTCCGCCGTCGCGTCCGCGCCCTCGTCCGCCGGCACCCTGCTCGCCGAGAGCTGGCGGCCGCCTCTGAGCACCCGCGGCCGCTATGTCGTGGACGCCGACGACGAGCGCTTCAAGCTCAAGTCCGTGAACTGGCACGGCGCCCAGGGCTCCTACAACGGCTCCGGCGATGTGAACGACCCGGCGAGCCACCACGACGCCGAGAAGTCCGACCAGGTGCCCCTGGGCCTGGACCGGGCCCCGCTCGCGAGCATCCTCGCCGACTTCCACCGGCTCGGCGCCAACAGCATCCGGCTGCCCTTCTCCAACGAGATGCTGCACGACCAGCGGCCCGTGCCGGACGCCGCCGTCGCCGCCAACCCCGCCTTCAAGGGCAGGACGCCCCTCCAGATCTTCGACGCGGTGATCGCGGCGACCACCGCGGAGGGCCTCGCGGTCATCCTCAACAACCACACCAACACCTCCCGTTGGTGCTGCGGCCTCGACGGCAACGAGCGCTGGAACACCAGCCAGTCCACCGCGCAGTGGGAGTCCGACTGGCTCTTCCTCGCCAAGCGCTACAAGGACAACAAGCGCGTCGTCGGCGCCGATCTGTACAACGAGGTCCGCCGCACCGTCATGGACGACGCCAACTGGGGCTGGGGCAACGACCACGACTGGTGGGCCGCCACACAGCGCCTCGGCGACCGGCTGCTCACCGAGGCCAACCCCGATCTGCTGGTGATCGTCGAGGGCATCAACTGGCAGGGCATCCCCACCGATCTGACCCCGCACGGGCGGCCCACCCTCGAACCGGCCCGCGAGCTCTCCCACACCCTCGTCGCCTCCGACAAGCTGGTCTACTCGGCCCACTTCTACGGCTACACCGGACCGAACCACACCGGCGCGACCGGCACCGGCGAGACCCACGACCCGCGCTACCAGGAACTGTCCCGCGAGGAGCTGTTCCGGACCCTTACCCGCCAGGCCCTCTTCGTCGCCGACGACACCCGGCGCCACTACACCGCCCCGGTCTGGATCAGCGAGTTCGGCATCGGCGCCGACGAGACCAACCCCCAGGGCCGCACCTGGTTCGCGAACTTCGTCGACTACCTGATCGAGCACGACGCCGACTTCGCCTACTGGCCGGCCGTCGGCTTCACCGGCCACGGACGGTGGAAGCTGCTCGACTACGACGACCGGGGCAACCGCTCCGGAGTCCTCGACGGCGACGACTGGCGCGCCCCGCACTGGCGCCGGCTCGTCGACGCCCCCGGCCGGACCGGCGCGGTGCCCGTCGCCGACACCTGGGACCAGCTGACCACGGACCACACGGACTTCGTCCAGTCCCTGCGCGTGCGCGCGAAGGGCGACTGGGACAACGGCGCCCGGAAGGCGGCCTGCCCCGACGGTCAGCGGCTGGTCGGCCTCTCCCACGACAGCGGACGCGGCCTGTGCACGGACACCGGCGCACGCGGGCTCGCCGCGCCCGGCGGGGCGCTCACTGTCGTCACCGACGAGCGGTACGTCACCGACGGCGACTGGGCCGGCGGCTACACCAAGTACCAGTGTCCCGCCGACCAGTTCATGGTCGGCTACAGCGTCCGCGGCCGGGCCCTGTCCGCGGTGCTGTGCGCCGGGGCCGGCCGTGCCCTGCCGAAGAGCGGCCGCACCCTCTGGTTCGACCGCGGCGACAACCGCCCGGCCGACGCCCCCGGCGGCGAGTTCGCCCGCGGCGCCTACAAGGGCCAGTGCGGCAGCGGCGAGTACGCCGCCGGCGTCGCCCACTCCGGCGCCTGGGCCAGGGGCAACAAGCCCGCGGCCCTGCTCTGCCGGACCCTGTAGCGGGCCCGGTCCTGACCCGGGTCGGGCCCCGGTCGGGCCCGGGTCAGTCCGCGTCCGGCTCGTCGACGGACGGCGGCGCGGTGCGGTGGACGCTGCGGACGGCGAGGACGTCCGCGGCGACCGCCGGCAGCGGCAGCTCCGCGCAGTACGTCTCGAGGCGGCGGCGGACGCTGGTCGCGATGCCCTTGCCGAGCACGTACCGGGTCGGGCTGACGGCCCTGGGCGCGGCGTCGAGGAACGTGTGCGCCTCGCGGCTGCGCAGGCCCGTGTGGGCGAGGACGAGATGGCCGAGCCGGTGCTCGCGGCCGGCCAGCGTCTCGGCGATCGCCTTCGCGGCGCCCAGGTCGAGGCGGTTGTCGGCCGCGCCGAGGGTGCCCGCGGCGCGGACCCGGCCGAAGTCGAGCAGTTCGACGCCCGCGCCGGCCGCGGCCGCGACCAGCCGGACGGCGGCCTCGGGGCCGATGCCGTTGCTGGCGACGGACAGCCGCGCGGTCCGGCCGTACGGGGCGCGCTCCAGCGCCGCGGCGAGCAGCAGCGCCCCTTCGTCGCCCAGCCGTGCGGCGGAGACGTACAGTTCGCCGACCGCACCGGTGGCGAGCAGCGCGGCCAGCGGGGCGGCCCCGGTGCGGCCGAGCGCGTTGCCGCCGACGAACAGCCGCTCGATGCGGCGGCCGTCGGCGGCGGCCGCGAGCAGCGCTTCGGCGAGTACGGCGAGCCCGGCCGGGTCGAGGCCGGTCTGCACGAGGTCCAGGGTGCGCAGCCCGGACGCGGCGGCGACGAGGTCGGCGGCGGCCCGGCCGCCGGCCGGGCCGAGCGGGTTGCGCTTGAGCCATACGCCGCCGACGACGTGCTCGGAGGCGCGCAGGCTGTCGGCGATCCGGCAGGCGCCGCCCGCGGTTATTCCGTTACAGCCGAGATAGAGGGTCTCGACCCCCGCGCCCGCGGTCCGTTCGGCGACCCCGGCCGCGCCGTCGTCGCCGAGCCCGTCGGTGCCGAGCAGCAGATGCCGTACGCGAGGCGGTCCTGCGCTGTCGCCGAGGGCCTCGGCGATCAGCGCGGCGCCCTCGGGGCCGAGGGCCTGCTTGCACAGGTCGAGCCGCCCGTCGGGCATCGCCGTCCCGGCCGCGAAGTCGAGCCGCCGGTCCGCGGCGGCCCCGCCGCGCAGCCAGTCGAGCAGCGGCCCGAGTTCGGCCACGGACCGCGGCAGCACCTCGGGCACGCCGGCGAAGGGAAGGTCCGGTGCGGTGCCGTCGGGTGCCGCGTCCCCGCCCCGCTGCTCCGGCCCGCTCACCATGCCGCCTCCCGGTAGTCCTTGAGGAACACGCCCGAGACGGGTGCGCCCGCCTCGCCGCGCACGATCGGGTCGTACACGCGCGCCGCGCCGTCCACGATGTCCAGCGGGGTGCGGAAGCCGGCTTCGGCGATGCGGTTCTTCTTCGGCAGGGGGTTCTCGTCGGTGATCCAGCCGGTGTCGACGGCGCACATGTGGACGCCCTGTTCGGCGAGTTCCGGCCCGCTGGTGCGGGTGAGCATGTTGAGGGCCGCCTTGGCCATGTTGGTGTGCGGGTGGCCGGACGTCTTGCGGCGGGCCGCGAACCGGCCCTCGACCGCGGTGACGTTGACGACGTACCGGTGGGGCCGGGGCGAGGCCAGCAGCAGCGGCAGCAGCCGGTCGACCAGCAGGGCGGGCGCGAGCGCGTTGACGAGCTGGGTCTCCAGGAGCTCGGCCGGATCCAGCGCGCCCAGCCTCGCCGACCAGGAGTTGACCGGTGCGTGGTCGGGCAGCAGGCCCGCCTCGTCGGCCTGGTCCAGGACGAGTGCCAGCGCCGCGCCGGCGGCCGGCGCCTCCAGGGCGCGCAGCGGCTCGTACCCGGGGGCGTGCCACACGCCCGGCGGGAGCGCGCCGGTCTCGCCGGCGGCGAGCAGCGCGTACGACTCGGGCGGCCGGCGCACCGTCTGGGCGGCGTTGTTGACGAGGATGTCCAGCGGCTGCCCCTCCTCGCGGAGCCGCTCGCACAGCCCGAGGACCTGGCGCGGGTCGCGCAGGTCGACGGCGACGACGGTGAGCCGGTCGAGCCAGGCCGCGCTGCCGGGCTCGGCGCGGAACCGGCGCAGGGTGTCGTGCGGGAAGCGGGAGGTGACGAGGAGTTCCACGCCGTCGCGGAGCATCATCAGCGCCAGCTGGTAGCCGATCTTGACCCGGCCGCCGGTGAGCAGGGCGCGGCGGCCGGTGAGGTCGGTGCTCAGCGCGCGGCGGGCGGTGTTGTCGGCGGCGCACTCCGGGCAGAGCAGATGGTAGAAGACGTCGGCCTGTCGATAGAACGACTTGCAGACGTAGCAGCGCCGGGGCCGCTGGTAGACGCCGCCCTCTCCGCCGTGCCTGGGCGTCAGCGGCGCGTCCTCGCGCCGGGCGACCGCGCCGGTCGCGGTGGCCGCCATCACCGCCGCGTCGGCGTCGGCGCGGGCGTCGGTGCGGGACTTGCGGCGGCGGGTCCGGCCGTCGCGGGTGAAGGAGGAGGCGACCTGCTCGGCACGGAGCCGGACCGGGTCGTCGACCGGGAGGGCACGCAGCCTGGCGACCGTACGGTCGAAGGCGGCGAGTTCCTCGTCGCTGATGTGCTCCATGTCCCGCCCCGCCCGCCCCGCTGCCGTCCCGTCCCCGTGGTCCCGGCCGGAATCGAACCGGCGTGTCCCCTCCGAGCAGGAGGGTGCGACTGCCTCTGCGCTACGGGACCGGGCTGCCCGGACGGTCGGATTCGAACCGACGTAGCCGACTTGCGGAGTCGGAGCGCCTGCCTCTGCGCGACGTCCGGACAGTGCCGGAGATCATATCGTCGGCTCGGACCCGCTCAGCGCGGCGGGTAGGTGCGGGGGTCGTCGGTGTACGCCCGGGCCCGCTCCCGCACAAGTGCGGGCAGCTCCCCCGAGGCCAGGTCGGCCAGGGTGGTGCCCTCCAGGACATCGCGCAGGCTGGTGCGCACGGCACGCCAGACGTCGGGGAGCGGCGCGGCGGCGCCCTCGTACTCGAGCCCGGTCAGCTTGAGGTCGCGCACGCTGACCAGAGGGCCGTCCATGGCGCGGATGATGTCGGCCAGGGTGATCTCGGCGGGCGGGCGGGCCAGCAGGTAGCCGCCGTCGGGGCCGCGTTCGCTGCGGACCAGCCGGGCCTGGCGCAGCTCGCTGAGGACGACGAAGAGGAAGCGCACCGGGATGTCCTGGGCGCCGGCGACGTCCTCCGCCTTGCGGGGCCGTTCGGGGGACAGCGCGAGCTCCGCCATGGCCCGTACCGCGTAGTCCGTGCGCGCTGAGATCCTCACCGACTCAATGTCTCACGAGTGGCGGGAAATGGCGGAAGCGGTGCGGCGGCCTTGTCTCTTCATATTGTTTATCGAGATAGTGAACTTCCCTGTATGCGCGTCGTCCCGCCCCGATTCCGGAGGTTCAGGTGGTTCCCGTGGTTCCCGAGGCTTCTGCGCCCGCCGTGACCGACCGCCCCGTCGTGGCCGTGGTCGGCGCGGGCGCGGCCGGAGCGCTGGTCGCCGTCCAGCTCTGCGAGACCGCCGCGCGGCGGCGGACCCCGCTGGAGCTGGTGCTGATCGACCCCGCGCCCGAGGCGGGGCGCGGGGTCGCGTACGCCACGGAGGCTCCGGAGCACCGGCTCAACGTGCCGGTGGGCGGTATGAGTTGCTACCCGGACGATCCCGGCCATTTTCAGCGCTGGCTCTGCCGGCACGGCGAATCGGCCGTCACCGCCGCAGACTTCGCGGCCCGCTACCGCTTCGGCTCGTACCTCGCCGACACGTTGGGCCGGGCGATCATCACGGCGCACGGCGTCGTCTCGGTGCGCCGGCTGCGCACCACCGCGACCCGGTGCGCGGCCGACGGGAACGGCTTCCTGCTGAACCTCGCCGACGGGACGGAACTGGCCGCCGACAGCGTGGTCCTGGCGACCGGCCCGGCGGCCGGCCCGTCCTCCTGGGCCCCGCAGGAACTGCGCGCCTCGGACCGGTTCGTCGCCCGCCCCTGGGCGCCCGGCGCGCTCGACGCCGTCGCCGACACGGACGACGTGCTGCTGGTCGGTGCCGGGCTCACCGCCGTCGACCTGGCGCTCGTCCTGGACCGGCCCGGCCGTACCGTGCACGCCCTCTCCCGCAGCGGACTGCTCCCCCGGCCGCACGCCGTCGCCCCGCTGCCGCCGGTCCCGGTGCCGGAAGGACTGGCCGGGCTGCCGCTCGCCCGGCTGCGGTCCGTGATCCACCGTCACCTGGTCGCCTCGCTGCGCGAACACGGCGACTGGCGGCCCGCGATGGACGGGCTGCGGCCGCACATCGCGGCGCTGTGGGAGGGCCTGAACGACGACGAGCGCACCGAGTTCCTGGGCCGCGACGCCACCCGCTGGAACGTCCACCGGCACCGGATGGCGCCGACGACCGCCGAGGCCATCGCCCGGATCCGGGCCGCGCACCGGCTGCGGCTGCACGCCGGCCGCGTCGCGGGCGTCCGGCCGCTGGACGACGGCCGGCTCGCCGTGTCCCTCGCCGACGGCGGGGAGCTGCACGTCGGCCGGGTGGTCGACTGCACCGGCCCCGGACTGCGCGCCGGCGGCGACCCGCTGTGGGCCGGGCTGCTCGCCGACGGGCTCGCGGTCCCCGGCCCGCTGGGCATCGGCGTGGCCACGGACGGCGGGCGGCTGACGGACGCCGCGGGGACCTCCCTCCGCCCGCTGTTCACGCTCGGCGCGCCCCGGCGCGGCGAGCTGTGGGAGACCACCGCGATCCCGGAGATCCGCGCCCAGGCCCGGGAGGTCGCCGAGGCGGTGCTCGCCCCGGCCGCCGCCCGGGTGCGGCCGGCCCGCCGTCGGCCCACCGACCAGTTCGGGCTGCCGCTGACCACGCACGCGGCGGCCGCCGCCGCGTACCGTTCCGGGCTCGCCCGGGTGGTGACGGTACGGGCCAAGGCGGCGGAGTCGTTCGCGCGGGCCGTCGAGCTGGACCCCGGCTTCGCGCTCGGGCACGCGGCGCTGGCGCTGCTCGGGCACGAGTGCGGGGCGGACGTCGACGTGCCCCGGGCGCTGGCCGACGCGCGGCGGGCCGCGAAGGAACGCGGCGACGAACGGGAGCGGTCCTTCGTCGAGGTCGTCGGCCGGCGGATCGCCGCGGACGACGGCGACCGAGCGCTCGTGGACCACCTGGACCGCCACCCGGGCGACGCGCTGGCGCTGAGCACGGCGGTGCCGACGATCGCGTTCTCCGGCGTCGGCGACCTCGACGACCGTCTCGCGCAGCGGCTGGTGGAGCGGACCGCGTCCGCGTACGAGGGGCACTGGTTCCACACCTCGCTGCGGGCCTTCCTGCTCCAGGAGGAGGGCCGGATCGACGAGGCCGGCGTCCTGGCCCGCGAGGCGCTGGCGGCCGAACCCGCCTCCGGGCACGCGGTGCACGCCCTGGCGCACGTCCACTACGAGTCCGGCGACCATCACGCGGGGCGCGACTGGCTGGACGGCTGGATCTCCGGGCACGGCCGCGGGGCGGTGCACCGGGCACACTTCTCCTGGCACGTGGCGCTGCACGAACTCGCCCTGGACGACCCGGAGGCCGTGCGCCGGCGCTGGTTCGCCCAGCTCGCGCCGCGGCGGGTCAACGGGGTGCGGGCGCTTGTGGACTCGGGCTCGCTGCTGTGGCGGGCGCGGATGTGCCGTAACTGGTCGGGACGGATGCCGGTCGACCACGTCCTCGACACCGTCGCCGCGGAGCTCGTCGAGCGCCCGGCCACGGCGTTCACGGCGCTGCACAGCGCGGTCGCGCTGACCGCGGCCGGTGACCTGGCGGCCCTGCGCCGGCTGGGCCGGCACGCGGCGGGCGCGGACGAGGTCCAGCGCGAGGTGGTCGCCCCGCTGTGCGCGGCCCTGGAGGCCGTCCTCGAGGAGCGCTGGCCGGAGGCGGTGGGGGGCCTGCGCGGGCTGCTTCCCACGCTGCGCCGGGTCGGCGGCAGCGCGGCGCAGCGCGAGGTGGTCGAGGAGACCCTGCTGTACGCCCTGGTCGAGTCGGGTCAGAGCGACGCGGCCCGGCACCTCCTCCAGACCCGCCTGGACCGCCGCGACTCCCCCCTGGACACCCGCCGCCTGGCCGCCCTGCCCACCCCCTCATGAATTCCGGCGGGGCCGGACGGGCTCGACCCGGGGTGTGTTTCACCCGGTGAAAACGCCCGGCCCCGGGTCCCGGCGGACTAGGTTGTGGCCATGAGCAACCTTGACCGTCAGCCCACGCCCAGTGTCTGCGGCGGACGCGGTTTCGTCGTCGCCGAACCCGTGCGGGAACTCCTCAGCCCGCGTCACGTCAAGCTCGGCGAGTCGACCGAGGTGCGCCGGCTGCTGCCCAATCTGGGCCGGCGCATGGTCGGCGCGTGGGCGTTCGTCGACCACTACGGTCCGGACGACATCGCGGACGAGCCCGGCATGCAGGTCCCGCCCCATCCGCACATGGGCCTGCAGACCGTCAGCTGGCTGCACGAGGGCGAGGTGCTGCACCGCGACAGCACCGGCAGCCTGCAGACGATCCGACCGCGCGAGCTGGGCCTGATGACCTCGGGCCGGGCGATCTCCCACTCGGAGGAGAGCCCGCGCGACCACGCCCGCCTCCTGCACGGCGCACAGCTCTGGGTGGCGCTGCCGGACGCCCACCGGCACGTCGAGCCGCACTTCCAGCACCACGCCGCGCTGCCCACGGCCACCGCCCCCGGCGTGACGGCCACCGTGATCCTGGGCGAGCTGGACGGCGCCCGCTCCCCCGGCACCACGTACAGCCCGATCGTCGGCGCGGACCTGGCGCTGGCCGGGGGGACCCAGACCGCGCTGCCTGTGGAGCCGGACTTCGAGTACGCGGTCCTCGCGATGTCCGGCGAGGCCCGCGTCGACGGCGTCCCGGTGCTCCCCGGCTCGATGCTCTACCTCGGCTGCGGCCGCACCGAACTCCCCCTGCACGCGGTCTCGGACGCCGGTCTGATGCTGCTCGGCGGCGAGCCGTTCGACGAGGAGCTGGTCATGTGGTGGAACTTCATCGGCCGCAGCCAGGAGGAGATCGAGCAGGCCCGCCGCGACTGGCAGGGCGGCACCCGCTTCGGCGAGGTCAAGGGCTACGACGGCGCCCCGCTCACCGCCCCCGAACTCCCGCCGGTCCCACTGAAGCCACGCGGCCGCGTGCGCTGAGCGACGAAAAGCCGTCGCCGCCCTGCTCGGTGGATAAGTGCGGGGCGACGACGGCGAGAACTATCCGTTCTGACGCATTCTCAATGCGTCAGTTGCACGGCGGAACGTAGGTGCTCTTGTTCACGATGGTGGTGCCGGCGGAGTTCTTCATCGTGGAGACGGCCCACATGCACACGTCGGCCGGACGGCGGACCGGGCCGGCGTAGTACAGGAACGTGCCGGAGTCGGTGACGCAGCCCGTGTTGTAGCTGTCACAGAGCTTGATGGCCATGTACTTGCTCTGGCCGTAGTAGATCCCCTGGGCGACCAGGTTGACGCAGGTGTTGGCGCCCTCGTCGTAGTAGTACGTCTTGGCCGCCAGGCGGCCGGCGGAGTCGCGCCATTCGTTCCAGGCGATCACGCTGCCGTTGCAGCCGTTGGCCGCGGCGGCGGGCTGCGCGGGCAGCGCGACGAGGGAGCCCACCGCGAGGGTGAGCACGGCGAAGAGCTGAACGAGTCGTGCGCGCAAGGTCATCTGAGTACTCCCCATTACCGGGCGCATGCCGCGCCGCCATTCCTGCCTACCGGGGCGGATTTCTAATCAGAGTTCCCATGGGCCGTCAACCCTGTAGACAATTCGGGCAGTCGGTTTTCGTGCCGGTGAATCGTCCCTTTTCTCCGGCCTGTTGCGAGGCGTTGATCCGCTGGTGTAGAACCGGGCGGATTTACCTCCCCGGTGCATTCGTGCCGGGGAAATGCACGCCGAACACGAAAGCCTGACGATGCCTACGAGTGAGACCACCGACAGCGAAGGGTCCCCGCACGACGGGGAGACGACGACCGACGCGTCCGCGGCCGGCGCGGCCGCTCCCGGGACGGACGACGCCGAGACGGTCGACACCGAGACGGTCGACGCCGAGACGGTCGACTCCGAGAAGGCGGAGCGGCGCTCCGACCGGCGCGCCGTGGCCGCCATCGCCGGCGCGCTGCTCCTCGTCACCGGCGGACTCGTGGGCTACGGCCTGCTCGACTCCGGCGACGAGCCGGAGAAGCGCGCCGTGCCCACCGCCGCCGTGACGTACGAGGTGCTCGGCACCGGTACGGCCGACATCACCTACCTCGGCGAGGGGAAGGCGGCCGAGGCCGGCCGGGCCGATGTCGCCCAGGGCGCGAGCCTGCCCTGGAAGAAGACCGTCCGGGTGCCGCTCGGCAAGCAGCCGATCGTGAGCATCACCCTCGGCGCCAAGGGCGGCCAGGCCAGCTGCAAGCTCGCCGTCGGCGGCAAGCACGTCCAGCTCTCCTCGGCCACCGGCGCGTTCGGCCGCGCCACATGCAGCAGCGAACTCACCGCTCCGGAAGGCGCGGGCACCACTCCTGGAGGCGAACACTGATGGCGTTCCCCGCGCGTCGTATCCCCCTGGCCGCTCCGACCGCCGCCCTGACGGCCGCGGTCCTGGCCGGCACGCTCGGCTCGGCCGCTCCGGCGTCGTCCGCGGAGCAGGCCCGTCCGGCCGCCTCCGGCCGCGGCTCGGTGCACAGCATCGTCCTCCCGGACTCCGACCGCGCCGTGCGGGAGCTGTCCGCCCGCCGGACCGCGCCGTTCAGCATGGTCGGCCTCACCTGGACCGACGCCCGGGCGCAGCTCGGCGGCACCGCGCAGGTCCGCGTCCGCGACCGCGCCTCCGGCGGCTGGTCCGCGTGGCGGGACCTGGACTCCGACGTCCGCACCCCGGAGACCGGCCGGGACAGCACCGCCGCCGGCGTGCGGGCGGGCACCCAGCCGCTGTGGACCGGCCCGGCCGACGGCGTGCAGGCGCGGGTCCGCGGCGCGTCCGGCAAGGCGTCGGCGCTGCCGGACGGGCTGCGGATCGAGCTGGTGGCCCCGACGGCCACGGCGACGGCAGCCGAGGCCAGGACGGCGACAGCGGCAACGGTGACCGCGGAGGCCAAGACCGTGACGCCCGCCCCGCAGCCGGCGATCCTGCCGCGCTCCGCCTGGGGCGCGGACGAGACCCTGGTCAAGGACCCGGCCACGTACTCCAAGGAGACGAAGGTGGTGTTCGTCCACCACACGGCGGGCACCAACACCTACGCCTGCGAGGAGTCCGCCTCGGTCGTCAACGGGATCTTCCTGTACCACGTGCAGAGCCAGGGCTGGAACGACATCGGCTACCAGTTCCTCGTCGACAAGTGCGGCACGGTCTACGAGGGCCGGGCCGGCGGCATCGACAAGCCGGTGATCGGCGCGCAGACGTACGGCTTCAACACGGACACCACCGGCGTCGCCGTGCTCGGCAACTACAACGACGCGACGAGCACGCCCGAGGTGCGCGCGTCCCTCGCCGCGGTCGCCGCCTGGAAGCTGGGGCTGTACGGCTACGACCCGACGTCGACGGTGGTCATGACGGCCGCCGCGTCGAACGGCAAGTACACGGCCGGCCAGCAGGTCGCGATGAACCGGATATCCGGCCACCGCGACGGCTTCCCGACCGAGTGCCCGGGCAACAACCTGTACGCGGACCTGCCCACGATCCGCACGCTCGCCGTGCAGTAGGGCCGCCTCCGCGGCGGTGGAATGTTCCGTCGCTCCGTCGTGTTGAGCGGGGTGCCGGGCCGAGAGGGCCCGGCGCCCACGACGACACGAAGAAGGGGAGCGCCGGTGAGCGACACCTACTACGAGTTCGGGACGGCCGCCGAGCGCTGGGACCGGGCGCAGCTGTTCTTCGAGGCCAAGGAGTACCTCACGGCGGCGCGGATCCTGCGCGGCCTGGTGGACGAGGCGCCGGAGCAGACGGCGCAGCGGCTGCTGCTGGCCCGTGCGTACTACCACTCGGCCCAGCTGGGCCGGGCGGAGACCGAGCTGCGGGCGATCCTGGACCGCGACCCGGTGGAGCAGTACGCCCTGCTGATGCTGGGCCGCACCCTGGAGCGCCAGGGCCGGGCCGGCGAGGCCGCGCCGCACCTGCGGCTGGCGGCGGCGATGGCTGGCGAGTTCACCGACTGACCAGGACGGCTCCGGCGGCCGCCGGCCCTTCGCGGGCCGGCGGCCGTTGCCCGTGCGGTGTGCGACGGGCCCGGGGATCGACGGGCGTCAGGCCCGGTGCACGATCTCCCCTCCGACGACCACCGTCTGCGCGACGGTGCCGACGATGTCCTCGGCCGGTATCCGCAGGATGTCCCGGGACAGCACCACGAAGTCCGCCAGTTTGCCCACGGTGAGCGAACCACGTTCGTCCTCCAGGAAGTTGGCGTACGCCGAGCCCATCGTGTACGCCTCGACGGCGGTCTCGACGTCCACCGCCTCCGCCTCGGTCCACGGCTCGCCGCCGCCGAGCGGGCACCGTGTGACGGCGGAGTAGACGCCGATCATCGGGTCCATCTCGGCGACGTTCCAGTCGCTGGAGAAGGCGAGCGTCGCACCCGCGGCGTGCAGGCTGCGCAGCGGCCAGGCCTTGTGCCAGCGCTCGGGGCCGACGTTCTCGGCCCAGTCCTGGCCGGGTCCGGCGATCTCCGGTGCGGCGTGCCGGGGCTGCATACAGGCGACGACGCCGAGTTCGGCGAAGCGGGGGGTGTCGTCGGGGTCGAGGCATTCGACGTGGACGACCTGGTGCCGGGCGTCGCGCGGGCCGTTGACCGTGCGGGCGTGCGCGACGGCGTCGAGCACGGTGCGGATGCCGCGGTCGCCGGTGGCGTGCACGAAGCACTGGAAGCCCCGGGCGTCGAGTCCGGCGAGCAGCTCCGCGAACTCCTCGGCGGGGTAGAACGTCTCGCCGCGGTGGTGGCCGCAGCCCGCGTACGGCTCCAGGAGCGCGGCCGTGCGCGGCTCGACGACGTCGTCGATGTACAGCTTCAGCGGGCCGACGCGCAGCCGGTCGTCGGCGTACTCCAAGGCCGCGGCGGCGAACGCGTCGAGTTCGGCGGCGCTCGTGCCGCGCGGGTGGAAGAGGGCGGCGACGATCCGGGAGCGCAGCCGGCCCTCGGCGCGGGCCCGCTCGAAGAGGGCGAGGTCGTCGAGGGAGTTCTGCGGTTCGACGACGGTGGTGATGCCGTAGCCGATCGCGTCGTCGAGGCTGCGGGCGAGCCGCCCGTACTGACGGTCCGGCGAGGCCCACGGCACGCCGAGTTCGTGCAGCGCGCGGTGACCGTCGCGGGACAGGCCCTTGACCGCGAAGTCCCGGACGAATCCGGTGGGTTCACCGGTCTCGGGGTCGGTCTCGGCCTCGCCGAAGGCAACACTGGTGCGGTCCCGCGTGATGCCGCAGCGGCGCAGTGCCGCGGTGTTCAGCCAGGCGGTGTGCACGTCGTAGCTGAGCACGATCGCGGGGACGTCGCCGGTCACCGGGTCGAGGTCGGCGGCGGTGGGCATCCGGCCGCCGAGGGCCGAGTAGTCGAAGGCCTCGGCCTCGACCCAGGGGGCGTCGGGGTGGGCGGCGTGCCAGGTGCGGATGCGGGCGTGGATCTCGTCGAGGCTGCGGGCGCCGGCGAGCTGGACGCAGGCGTCGTCGGAGCCGAGCCGGACGTGGTTGTGGGCGTCGACGAAGCCGGGCAGGACGAGCCGGCCGCCCGCGTCGAGGACCTCGGTGTCGGGGCCGGTCCAGGCGGCCGCGTCGGCGGCCGCGCCGAGCCAGACGATCCGCCCGTCGCGGACGGCGAGCGCCTCGGCCTCGGGCAAGTCGGGGTCGACGGTGTGGATCCGGGCGTGGGTGAGGACGAGGTCCGCGGGCGGATTGGGGCGGGGCATGAGGGTGAACTCCTGTGCGAGTGCGGGGTGTTACAGAGCGGCCGGGGCGGGCGCTGCGGTCCGGCCGCGGGCCAGCAGCACGTACACGAGCGCGGCGACCGGGGCGCCGAGCAGGGTGAGGTCCGCGCCGCCGAGCGGGGCGACGAGCGGGCCGGTCCACAGCTCGGAGTCGCAGGTGAGGGCGGCGAAGAGCATTCCGGCGAGCAGCGCCGCCAGGCCGGCGGGGTGGTAGCCGGCGCGGTACCAGTAGCCGCCGCCCGCGCCGGTGTGCAGCGCCTCGGCGTCGTACCGGCAGCGCCGCAGCAGCATGTCGGCGAGGAAGACGCCGCCCCACGGGGCGAAGACGATGATCAGGAGGGAGAGGAAGGAGAGCAGCGAGGCGGTGAAGTCGGTGAGGAACAGCGCGCCGAGCGAGCCGGCGGCGGTGACCGCGGCGCTGATCACGATGGCCTTGGCGCGGCTCCACGGAATGCCGAGGACCTGGAGGTTCAGGCTGGAGGAGTAGAGGGTGATGATCGAGTTGGTGACCGAGCCGCCGAGCACGAGGGCCAGGAACAGCGGCTGGAACCAGCCCGGCAGCAGCTTCTCGGCGCCCGCGACCGCGTCGGTCATGTCGGTCTGCGTGGCGGCGGCGACGCCGGCGACGCCGAGGGCGACCGAGGAGAGGAGGCCGCCGAGCGCCCCGCTCCAGGTGACGGAGCGCAGGGTGGTGGTGCGGGGCAGGTAGCGGGTGTAGTCGGCGGGCATCGGCAGGTACGAGAACGGGCCCGCGAGCATCACGACGAAGGCGAGGCTCCAGCCGGAGACGCCGGGCGCGGCGGCCGGGGCGCCGGTGTCCGCGCCGGGCAGCAGGAAGACCAGCAGCGCGGCGAAGCCGACGGCGAGCACGTACGCCATCCAGCGTTCGGCGAACTGGACGGTGGCGTGGCCCCACAGGGCGACGGCGAAGGTGAGCGCGAGGGTCACGGCGAGGGCGAGGGCGCGCGGGACGGGGCCGCCGGACCAGCCGAGGTCGGCGAAGAAGGCCTCCAGGGCGAGGGTGCCGACGACCGTGTTGACGATGGTGTAGCCGATGCTGACGATCCAGTTGAGCAGTCCGGCGGGCCAGTTCCCGCGGACGCCGAAGGCGGCGCGGGAGACGACCAGGGTCGCGGTGCCGGTGCGGATGCCGCTCAGGCCGGCGGCGCTGATCGCGAAGAAGGACAGTCCGCCGATCACCACGACGGCCGTGGCCTGCCAGAAGGAGAGCCCGAAGGCGACGGCGAGAGCGCCGTTGATCACATAGGTGAAGGTCAGGTTCGAGCCGAACCAGAGCCAGAAGACGTCCTTGGCACTGCCGTGCCTCTCGTCGTCGGGGATGGGGTCGATGCCGTGCGCCTCGACCTGGAACACCTCGTCCCGACCTGCGGTCTCGACGGTCCGCTCTTCGATCACACCGGGCTCCGTTCCTCGGATCCGGCACCCGACCGGATCGTGAAGGGATCTTGAATGGCGTTCTAACTTTTAGAACAGCATTCAAGATGTGCGACAAGGCCGGACCGCGTCAAGACCCCGGTAGGTTGCGGTTAGGGTCGTGCCCGGACGACCCTTCGAGCGCACGAGGCGGGGACAGTGGCAGGGGCAGCACGACGGCGGGACGGGCACATCGCGCAGGAGCGCATGCTCGAGGAGGCCATGGCGGCCATCGCCGAGAACGGTCTGGCCGCGCTCACCATGTCGGCGCTGGCGGAACGCCTCGGCACCAGCGGCGGCCACATCCTGTACTACTTCGGCTCCAAGGACCTGCTGCTGCTCGCCGCCCTGCGCTGGAGCGAGGCCGCGCTGACCGAGGAACGGCAGGCCCTGCTCGGCCGCCGGATCACCGCGGAGCGGAAGCTCGACCGCTTCCTCGAGCTCTACCTGCCGCGCGGCCCGCGCGATCCGCGCTGGATGCTCTGGATCGAGCTGTGGGCCCGCACCCCGGCCAACGAGGCCCTGCGGACGGCCCAGGAGGAGATGGACCTGGCCTGGCACCAGGACCTGGAGGCCCTGCTCGCCAAGGGCGTCGCCCAGGGCCGCTTCCCGGACCTGGACGTCCCGGCCCGCGCCTCGGAACTCCTCGCGCTGCTCGACGGGCTGAGCACCCGCGTGGTCCTCGGCCAGGGCGCCCCCGGCCCGGACCCGAGGCCGGCCCTCGATGTCGCCCGGGCGGCGGCGGAGCGGCTGATCGGCCGCTCGTAGCCTCAGGTCCCGTGCGCCTGCCAGGGAAGTGGCTCGACGGGCGCGACCGGCCAGGGCTCCGGCTCGTGGCGGCCGTGGGCGGCGGCGTTCCAGATGATCTGCTCGTTGTGCAGCGCCGGCGGGGACAGCCGGGCCAGCGCCGGATAGCGGGCGCCCAGGCTCTGCGCGAGGGCCAGCGTCGCCGCGGCGTCGGAGGCGGCGTCGCCGGGGCGCTCGTGCGGCACGCCGTACCAGGCCGTGACCGTCTCCAGGGCGCGGCCGCCCGAGCGGTACGGATCGGCGTGGCGGTCCAGGACCAGCGGATCGCACACCGGGGCGAGGCCGTACGGCACCCGAGCGCCGAGCGGGCGCAGCCCGTGCCGGGCCAGCTCGGCCTCCAGCATCGTCAGCACGTACGGCGCGTACCAGACCACCAGCGGCTCCCCCGCCGCGAGCGACCCGGCGAGCAGCTCCGCCAGCTCGTCGAGCGCCGGCGCGGCGGGGACGCCCTCGGCGCGGGCCCGCTCCACGGTGATCCCGTGCCGCTTGCCCGGGTCGACGGCCAGCGGGCCCGGGCCCGGGTCGACCAGCCAGTCCCGGGCCGTGCCGTCGGCGCGACGCACTGACACCGCGAGGATCCGGTCGACGGAGTGCCGGTGACCGGTGGCGGCGAGGTCGAAGGCGGTCAGCCCGCGCCGGTGCCAGCCGGGATGGTCGTGCCGGGGCGGCGGACCGGGCTCGCGCACATGCTCCGGGTGGTACACCGCCCAGCCCTTCGGCCGCAGCCCGACCAGCACCCCGGCGCCGGCCGCGACGACCTCGCCGCAGGCCGCGCACGGCGCGGGGTAGTCGTTCGTCCGGTTCTGACGGGGGTGAGGCGCGTCCCGGTCCATGTGCGCTCCCAGCTCGGCTCGGCCCCCCTCAGGTCTCCGGAACCCCCCTAGAAATTGCCGTAGTTGACCTGCCAGGTCGGCAGACCCATCCGTCGCCACACCGCCACCACACGGTCGCGGTCGTCCAGGGAGACCCGGACGGCGTACCGGCGGCGGACGTTCGCGTCGAACAGCTCGGCCTTGACGATGTCGTCGCTGCGGGTGTCGCCCGAGGCGCGCATCCACAGCTCGTCGTACGGCACGTCGTGCCGCTTCAGCCACTGCTCGGTGATCTCGCGGTGGTCCTCGCTGCGTCCGGACAGCAGCACGATGGTGTCGTTCTCCGCCTTCCGGAACGCCAACAGGGCCTGCCGCACCGGCGGGTTGAGCAGATCGGTGTCGCAGCGGGTGAAGTCGTACGGGCCGCGGTCGCCGCGCAGCGCGAGCGTGCCGTCGATGTCGCACAGCACCGCCGAGGGCAGCGCGGGGTCGTGGACGTACGTCTCGACGCCGGGCCGGTCGCCCAGCCACTCGGCGGTGAGCCGCCAGCCGCCCTTGCGGGCCTTGGTGTGCTTGTCGGCGAGGATGCGGATGATCTCCTCGCCGACCGGCCGCTCGCGCACCGCGTCCCGGCGGACGCACTCCTCCACCGGCACCTCGGTGAAGTCGTGCACCACGAACGTCACGTCCAGGCCGGTGACGGCCGCCTTCAGCCGCTTCGGTATGTGCGGCGTGAGGTGGGTGTTGTCGACGACGACGTCGAAGCCGCCGGCGACGGCCTCGCGGACCGCGGCATCCTGGACGGCGAGCACGGTCTGCTCATGGGCGTGCGAGCGGCCGCGCTCGGGCGCCGGGACGTCGAACATCGCACGCAGATCGTCGAGGTTGACACGGCGCATCCGGCCCTCGGACTCGGCCTGCAGCCTCCTCGCGGCGGTGGTCTTGCCGGAGGCGGGCAGTCCCGTCATGACGTGTACGGAAGGCACGGATCAGTTCTCCTCGTCGGTGGCGAAGGGGTCGGACGCCTCGGGGCGTACCTGCTTCCAGACCATCAGGTCCGTCGACTTGCCGTCCAGCCGCAGGAACAGCGCCGACCGGATGCCGGAGCCGACCGGCAGCGACTTGACGGCGCGGGCGAACGCACCGCGGTCCGCGGCGAGATGGGCGACGGAGGCGTACGCCTCGTCGATGGCGCGCTCGTACGCGGCGGCCTCGTCCTCCAGCCGGGCGACGACCCCGCGCACCCAGGCGTCGAACTCGTCGGGCACCTGCTGCAGCAGCGCCTCCAGCGGCCGGCCGCCCTGCGCGTGCAGCCCGCCCAGCTCGGCGACGGACAGCCCGAGGCCCTGCGCCAGCCGCTTCGCGGCGGTGCCGGCGAAGCGCTCGACGCCGTGGCTGCGCCAGATGTCCCGCTCGGTGACGCCGGTGAGGACCTTGTGCAGCCGCACGTACTCGGCGATCTTGGCCTTCGCCCGGACGCCGGAGGCGAACCGCAGTACGAAGCCCTCGGCGTCCGTGCCGGTCGCGGCCCCGCCGCCGGGCAGGGTGTTCGTCTCGGTCAGCTTGGTCAGCTCGTCCAGCGACATCGCGGGCCAGACGGTGACGACCGAGCCGATCCCCTCCCACCGCGGCGCCGCCTCGGCCAGCGGGACCTCCGTCCCGTCCGCCCGGAACGCCGCGAGCAGCACGAGGTCACGGCGGTCGCCGTAGTCGACGACGATCCGGTTCTGCGGGTACAGGATCTCGGCCAGGTAGGTCACGCCCGGCACCAGCGCGGAGGTGTCCTTCGCGTCGAGCCAGCGCTGCGCCCAGGTCGCCTGGGTGCTGATGAACGACCCCTTGGACGCGATCCGCCAGCGGTCCGCGTAGTGGAAGACGACGGCGAGGCTGCCGTCCACCTTGTCGTACACCTCGAACGGCTCGACCGGCAGCGCGGGCGCGTAGGGCTGCCCGGTGGTGTGCTCGCCGACGTTGAAGAACTTCGGGAGGCAGTGCGCGACGATCCGCCCGGTCTCGTCGTCGGCCACCAGTCCGCGGCAGCGCGTCGTGACCGTCGTCCAGGCACGTTCGTACTGCGCGGCTCGCGTGTACGTGTAGATGGAAAGCGGCAGTTCGGGGTGCGATTTGCGCGTGACGTGGCCGGCGTCGATCGCGGCCGCGAGGTCCTCGCTCGGCAGCAGCTCCTGCAGAGTCAGGGTCTCCTGGCTCATGGTCCCTCCCGTTCGGTGATCACTCATTGTCGTGTGCGGGAGGGACCGTCCGACACCGAATTACGCCCCGGTCTCCTGGGCGCGGTACGCCTCCAGGAGCCGCAGCCAGATCTCGCTCAGCGTCGGATACGCCGGGACGGCGTGCCAGAGGCGGTCGAGGGGGACCTCGCCGGCCACGGCGATCGTGGCGGAGTGCAGCAGTTCGCCGATGCCGGGGCCGACGAAGGTCGCGCCGAGCAGGACCCGGCGGTCGAGGTCGACGACCAGGCGGGCGTGGCCGCGGTAGCCGTGGACGTAGAGCCCGGCGCCGGCGACGGAGGTGAGGTCCTGGTCCACGGCGCGCACCCGGTGGCCGGCGCGCTCGGCCTCGGCGAGCGTCAGGCCGACCGCGCCGACCTCGGGGTCGGTGAACACCACCTGCGGGAGGGCCGCGTGGTCGGCGGTGGCGGCGTGCGCACCCCAGCGGTCGGTCTCCAGGAGGGGGACCGCGGCGGCCCGCGCGGCGATGGC